>JBCCBI010000126.1:0-13121 GCA_039034155.1 Deinococcota bacterium
CATGCGTACTATCGCGTACGGCTTCGTGCGCTGTTCGCGGCTGCGGAGGGAGGCGGCGCGCTTGTTCGCTCGCGCATCGATTCGCGGCCTTGTCGTGGCGAATCTTTCGGAAGTCGTCATAGCCACCTTCATCGACTCGTCGAGCACGACGATCGTGAGCTAATGGAGCCTCATCGTGGCGAAACCCGAGAGAGTCGTTCTTCCAGACAGAGCCACTTTCGTTGAGCGGACTTGTACTGTCAGCTGCCGTACTACGAGGTGCAGGCACCGTCTCCGCTGCTGCTGGCCGCAGTAAGTTACGGCGTGGTGGTGTGGGGCGTGTACTTGGTGCAAGTGAGCCAGCATTTGCAGGTGCCGCAAGTGGGCGCTGCGCGGATGCTGCTTGCTTGGGCATCTGTTCACTAGGTGTTGCTTGCTCAGTTGCTTGCTCAGTTGCTTGCTCAGTTGCTTGCCTAGACACGTTCCCAACTGTCCACTGCGAGGGTTGTTGTTGCGGTTGTTGTTGCGGTTGTTGTGATGGTTGTTGAGGACGCTGCCCACCAGGTTGAGATACTGGCATCTGCTGACCTTGATTCACTTGACGCCCTGGTGTATCTGTATTTGGTGTACTCGCAGCTTGCTGAGCTGATTGCTGAGGCTGTGACGTTGGTTGTGCACGCTGCCTAAGAGGTTGTTCTTGTCGAGGAGTTCGCTGAGATGTTGGCTGTGTGACTGCTTGACGTGTAGCATCAGCAGGCGGTGATTGGTTGGATGCTTGTTGCTTAGATGTTTGTTGTGGGCGGGGCGAGGATTGTGAGGCTCCCCTACCATTAGCTTGTGACGTAACCCCTCGCTGTACAGGCATTTGCCCACGTGATGTTGCAGGTCTAGGTGATGATGTCGGTCTACCAGCTTGTCCTTGCCTACCTACAGGCGGGGCGCTCTGCTGGACACGCAAACGTGCACGTTCTTTCATCTTGGCACGTTTGGCATCGCGGCTGTTGATACGTGCAGGTGTTGGCTTATCAGATGGTGCCGGCGTTGCGTCTGCTTGTGGTCTAGCTTGCTGACCACCTTGCCGGGCCCGACGTGGGTTAGCGGATGCTGCTTGGGCGGCTCGAGCCGCCATGGACGGCACAGCTTGTTCAGCTTCAGAAGCTTTTTGCGCTCTACGACTTGCTGCTCCCCACTGGGCAGGTTGCTGTTCAGGTTGTTGTTTAGCTGAAGGTTGCGGTCTGCGTTCACGTGCTGGTGGTTGTACTTCCGGTTGTGGTCTTTCCTGCGTCTCAAACGCATTAGATGATGTGCTGGCAGGTGTAACATTGCCATCCACCCGAACAGATGAGCCAACGGCACTACGCCTCACTGCAGGTTGCATCCGCTGTTGGCTAGATGCTTTTTCTGCTGCACGCCGCTCGGGAGTAACTTCTGCAGCTTGCCTAACTGTAGGTTGATTGCGTTTGCGCGCAGCCGGTTGCGCTGCTGATTTGTCTGACTTTGCCACAGCTCGAGGCCGCCTGCCGCCTATGGTGAGCAAAAACCAAAAGGTAGCAGCACCAAGAATAATGACCATATAAAAAAGAAGTGCAAGGTTAAGAAGGGGTGGCAGCGACATCACCTTGCATTATGACAAAAAGCTGCGAATAAGTCACGTGAGTTAGTTAATGTTTATTAGCATGTTGTGTAATGTATGAAACAAACTAGGGCGTTGTGCCTATTATCAAACCCCGTGACGTTGCTAGATAGATAGCGTCATTGAGAATCGCCATATTGTGAATTTCCTCAACCTCATCTAACCGCGTATCCCACGGCAGATTTAACCAAGTACGACCATCATTAAAAGAGATGGATATACCACCTCGGACAGTTACTTCCTCTTCCGATACTCCCTCTTCCGACCAACCTTGTCGTGCAATAACAAGTGCATTGTTCCCAAAGGCTACCTGAAGTGGTGTACCTTCAGCCAAGATTGATTGTGGTGAAAAGGTAAAGCCCCAAGATTCCCCTTTATCTTCTGAGATAGCGACACCTTGCTCAAAACTGGCATAGAGTACTCCCTCATGCGGGTAGATACTCTTCACAGCATTACTATAAAGACCATTATCTTTATTACGGATGAGCCAACTTGCACCATTATCTTCAGAAATGTAGATACCTTCTTCTGTGGCAATGTAAATAGTGCTGCTGTCACTATCGAAGAAAAGATTATTGATAGCACGAGCATCCAGGTCTTGCAAACCCGTACTAACCGTCTGGGCATTCCAAGATTCGCCCGCGTCTCGAGACACCGACAATCCTCCCGCAGTAACCGCAAACAGGGTAGACCCAAAAGGGTAAAGGGCTGTCACAAGATCGCTCGCTAACCCGTCTTGCATAGTTTTTCTAATGCGTATACCCTCTCTATCAATGGACAGACCAGCACCTTGCACAAAGGCAAAAATCTTGCCATTGGCAACATGCACATCGCCGGCAAGGGTATTACCTTGTAAGCCGGAAAGATCTGCTTCTGTCCAACCTTCGGTCAAATCTTGTGAAAACAAAAGCTTGCCTGATCTTGTTCTAGCGTAAACAAAGTTTTGGTAACCAGCTATGCTCACAAATGGATCAGAGTCATCGCTGTTGTATCTTGGAGGCATGGTTTGCCACGTTGCACCACTGTCATTTGAAAGGCTAGTTCATGAAAATTAATCGTAACGAGTATATTGTTGATAGTAAATATATCTGAATGAGAGAACTTTAATTCAAATACGTCATCAGTGACTGTTTGCCAACCTAGGTCACTTAATTTCCATACACCAATATCGCTGCCTACATAAAAGTTACCCTCGTGCACCGTGACGCTGTAAAGGGATAGGTCCCTCCCAAAATCTCTTTCACCGTAAGTGGTTCTCTCTCGCCAAGGATCATCCGACGAATCGAAACTCCCATACCCATAGGTTGAATCCCACCCATCCGTTTTAAACTCGAGGTCACCTATGGTCAAGCCTGTCCTAGTGAGGATAGCCAAACCCCCACTCGTTGAATCAAAATACATATCGCGCACCTCAAAAGGTGTTCGGGTGTCACGCGAATCCTCAGAGACAATACGTTCCCAACCCCAAGTTCCCTGCCAGCCAGAAAAATCGCTGTTTAGTGAGGGCAGTACATCTTTGGCGTAGTATAGCCCCTCGGGTGTCATCGCAAAAAGCAGTTGCTGCTCGGGATCAAAAACAATGCCAGTAACGATGCCATCGAACAAACCTAACCAGCGTGTGCTGCCGTCATTGCTTAAACGCGCATCAGTCGTGACGTACAACCCTGTATCTGTCGCCGCAAAAATATAGTTTTGGTAGGTTGCAAAGTCATGGACATGATGGCCATCTAGCCCTGTTACCCTTTGTTGTATTGTGCCATCACCATTTAAAACGTAAACCATACCGGTCTCAATTTGATACGGTGAGGGCGTCTGATCTAGCTCAAAATTAGGTGTTACCCAAGTCCAAGTTTTACCCTGATCTAACGATTGAAAGGCTTGTTTATAGCCACTAGAGGCTCTCACTTGGGGCAAGGCGTACATCACACCATCATCATGCCGAAAGCCATCAATGGCAAAATTGCCTATCTGATTGTTAGCTAATAACACCCCAAACGATGACGAACTCCCATCCTTTGAGATGTACCCTTGGAACGAATCCACAGTGTAAATCGTGTTGTCTTTTACCAGATGATCTACACCTGGCCAACCTTGATCGCGTCTTGATTCGACTTCAAACGGGACTGTCCAAGATTGACCGTCATCAAACGAATAAGAAATATATACATCTAACCAATCTGACGAATTGTCGGACCTAAGCGTGGTGGTGGTATAGGCAAGGTTGGTTCCTTGTGCATAGATCTGGTAGGCATCATTTCCAGCAGACGTAGCAACATTAAGCTGCTGCCATGAAGCACCGTTATCTCGAGACCGAAACAGTGACCCCGTTCCTTTCACACCAGCGTAAAGATTACCTTCATCTGCAAAGACAGCAGAAACGTTGTTACTATTTGATGTACCTGATGTCTGCAGCCCTGTTACGTTCCACGTTGCTCCTGCATCTAACGAAATAGCTAGCCCTGTGGATGTACCCAGCATCACCGTGTCGTTACTGGCATGCACAACATGGATGGTGCTATCTTCTCTAAGCATGGTCCATGACGCGCCATTATCGGTAGATGCCACCAGACCGGCATCTGTGACTACATAAATAACATCGCCCTCGGCATGTAGGTCCTTAACATCACTAGCACCAGGAATGGCAGCAACTTGCCACTGAAACTGAGCTAGCGCAACCGAGAAAAAGCTTAAGCACATAAGAACAAATATTGAAATAGCCTTTGATGCTTTCAGGAAAGACCCCACAGCCACACTGATACCTCCCAGGTAATTTGATCTAAGGGTAATTTGATCCAAGTTGTTGATGACACATGATACAAAATATGGTGAGTATTTAGGTTGGTAGATGGGTTTATCGGAATCTGCGTGAGACATAGATGAAAGCGGCAGTGAGGCTCTTTAGCCCATAGTTGATGCACGACATATTCTTAATGCTTTAACTACTTCACAAACAAGCTGCTCGAGTCTGCTAGTGGTTAGCTGCTTGATCATCGTCAGGATGACAACGC
This sequence comes from Deinococcota bacterium, assembly GCA_039034155.1. GTDB lineage: Bacteria > Deinococcota > Deinococci > Deinococcales > Trueperaceae > JBCCBI01. The sequence goes on from JBCCBI010000126.1 coordinate 4,621, forward strand.
CTACACAACACCATCAGTCATTACATGCCGTTAATGAGTGTGGTGAGCAAGTAAGTTGGCTAGCCAAGTTAGATCAACATTCCCACCACTCACCATCAGCACGGTGCTACCTTCTTGCAATTGTCCTTGGGCAGTAGCCTCGGGTAGCGCCGCTAAGGTAAGCGCGCCCGTAGGTTCCACCACCATTCGGTGACGTACTGCATAGTCGTAGGTGGCTGCTTCAATAGCATCTTCTGAAACAGTGATGATGCCATCGACGTACTGCTGCATGAGCGCAAAGTTGAGCTTGCCCACAGCAATTGTCCGAACGCCGTCAGCAATAGTGCGCGATACTTGGCTACTTTCCCAGACGGTACGTTCACCCTTATTGAAGGATTCAGCAGCATCAGCAGCAAGTTCCGGTTCTACACCAAAAACCTTCGCATTAGGGTTACGTTCTTTGATAGCAACGGCCACACCTGCTAACAATCCGCCCCCACCTGTGCAAACGAGCACGTTGGCAACATCTGGCAAATCGTCTACGATTTCTAGCCCAGTTGTACCCTGCCCCGCAACAATCCATGGGTGGTCAAACGGAGGTACTAGCGTGCGCCCTTCACGTGTCACAATTTCTTTGGCAAGGCGCTCACGGATGCTGTGGTCGTTGTCGCAGCGAATAACCGTTGCACCCCAGCGCTCCGTAGCAACCACTTTGACCTCGGGAGCATTGTTGGGAATCACGATGGTGGCAGGAATATTGAGCAAGTGGGCAGCGCAGGCTACGCCTTGAGCATGGTTGCCGCTCGAGTACGCCACCACACCCTTTTTACGGGCATCCTCATCTAGCTGCGCTAAAAAGTTATAGGCACCGCGCAACTTAAACGCATTTGTCCGCTGCAAATTTTCAGCTTTGGCATAAAGTCCGGCATCTAATTGCACAAGTGGCGTACGGTAAATAGCAGGCACAATGCGCTGCTGGGCGGTTTCAATGTCTTGCAAGCTTACAGATGTGGGTATTGTTGTAGGTGCTGTCGTCTCAGTAGGGCTGCTGATAGATGTCATCTCACCAGCCTACAGCAAAGCTAACGTTAATCCAATGTCTGCCTAATTTGCATTAGGATAACGCTTAGCAACCTCTACTAGGACAGGTTTATGCAGCCACCTTCAAGGCCTTGCAGACATCTATAACTGACATCGCCAACCTTAAGATATTGACCTTATTGACTTGACAGCGTTGGGGTTGCGTGGTTTAATCCCGATGAATCTACTCGGGATTAGCTTAGTTTTAGTGTTTTCTCGAGAATTTTATGGACATAATCCTGACCCAATAACTCGGAATAATTCCGAGAAACTCAACCTCGAGTCAGGTGTTAGAAGGAGTAAGCATGAGAAATGTTCTTATTGCTGCTATTGTAAGTCTTGTTGCAACAGCTAGCGCCCAAGAAGTGGTGAACGTCTACACTGCCCGTCACTACGATACCGACGAAGCACTGTACGACAACTTCACCGAGCAGACCGGTATCGAAATTAACTGGATTGAGCTTGGTTCAGACGAAGCCATCGAGCGTATTGCCAGTGAAGGTGCTAATAGCCCCGCCGATGTGCTCATCACTGTGGACGCTGGGCGTTTGTGGCGTGCCAAAGAAGAAGGCCTTTTGCAAGCTGTTGACTCTGAGGTCTTGAGCGAGCGTGTGCCAGACTACCTCCGCGACCCCGACGGCGAATGGTTCGGTCTGTCAACCCGCGCCCGCGTCATCATGTACAACAAAGAGATGGTTGATCCCAGCATGCTGTCAACCTATGAAGCCCTTGCCAATCCTGAATTTGCAGACATGATTTGCATTCGCTCGTCCTCTAACATCTACAATATCTCACTTGCAGCCTCTTTAATTGAAAACTTAGGCGTAGAGGCTATTGAAGGTTGGGCAGAAGGCGTTGTGGCTAACTTTGCCCGCGACCCAGAAGGCAACGACACCGCGCAAATTCGCGCTGCTGCTGCCGGCGAGTGCCCTATTGTGCTTGCCAACACCTATTACTGGGGCCGTTTGATGGCGTCTGAAGACCCAGCTGACAATGCTATTGCTGAGGCTGTGGGCGTGTTTTTCCCCAACCAAGGTGATCGTGGTACACACGTCAACATTAGTGGTGCTGGAGTTGTTGCTGGTGCACCTAACCGCGACAATGCCATTGCGTTCTTGGAGTACCTCACCAGTGACGACGCGCAAACCCTATTTGCAGAAGGTAATAACGAGTACCCTGCCGTTGAAAGCGTTGCACCTAGTGGCCCCATTGCCTCACTTGGTGACTTTGAAGCAGAAGCAATCAACGTGAACGTCTACGGTGCCAACAGCGCCGAAGCCGTGCGCATGTTTGACCGCGCAGGTTGGTTTTAACCTAACTTTGTAATCTCTTAATTCTCTGCGCTAGTCTATGACCAAAGACTGCCAGCGCAACCTCCCTTAAAGATGTCCCTACTCGCCAGGTAGGGGCATTTTTTGATGGCTTACGCAAAACCATAGTCAGAGTAGGGTTCACTTTTTGCAATGTAAGCAAGTGCGTTGGCAACGTAATCATCCAAATTATCTGGCAGCTTATCTTGTGCAAACCAGCGCACATCATCACATTTGTTGGGTTCACAGTTGGTAGGCTCCCCTTGCCACCTTATTGCAGTAAAGAAAAACGACACCCGCTCGCCGTCATTTGACGTTCGATGTGCCGTGTGGACAAGTTGCACATCATTTGGTTGTAGGGTGATGCCAACTTCTTCATAGGCTTCGCGAATCATGGCTGTTTTAGCAGATTCATTGCCGTCAACATGACCCGCGACGAGTGCGTAGTTGCCATCTTGGTAGCCCGTTTGGAAACGTCTGAGCAGTAAGATGTTGCCCTCTCGAGCCAGTACAAGATGCACCTCGGCAATGAGTTTAAAGCGTGTTTTATTGCTCACAAGGCCAGCACAGCCTCAATTTCAATAGTCACCTCGGGTGAAAAAAGGCTGCTAACTTGAACAAGCGAGCTAGCTGGTAAGTGTTCACCGTAATGATGAAATAAAACGTGCCTTAAGGCATCAAGTTCATCAAGTTGAGTGACAAAAATAGTCACTTTGAGGAGCGCTGCTAAACTACTTCCTTCAGCCTCAGCGAGCTTGCTAAGCTGCTCAAAGATCACCTCAGCTTGTTCCTCGAGCCGATTACCCTGGGCCGCAGAGCCAAAAGCAGTTAAGCCAGAAACATATAAGGTGTCGTTGTGCTTTACGGCGTGAACGTAAGGGCCAACAACCTCACCCAGAACAGGATAGTTTTTGCGTTCAATTGTCATAAGAGGTTTCACCTTGATTCTCTTCGTGATTGTTGTGAGTGTATTTGTGTTGCTTGGTCAGCTTAGCAGTTAATTACGTAGCTCGAGCCTTCCCAAATACTCGAGGCAGTGGCGCGCGTCCGGACGATTTTCCGCTTGAGCATTGCACCTCACAATCATCTCAACCCCGTTCACACGCAATGTGCCCACAAGTTGAACTTCAGGTCCACCGCTGCCGACAGCACCAGCAAGTGTGATGAGGGTATAGCGAATCACGTTTCCGTTTACAAACCGCTGCTCATGTGGCAGGTTGCTGGGGCGTGATGTGAATGAGGTAAGGCGTAGCTCGAGCGCATTGGAATACCTCAAGTTAATGCGCTCAAATGTCACCCTATCTGAGTGTGTCATTACTGGTTGATAGTCTGCGGGGAGTGGCAAGCTAAACAAATATCTACCCAACGAAAATGACTGCTTAGCTAGCTGGGGCTGCGTCGCTAATCCCATCACACTTGTAAAGATCACTAGCAATATGCTTAGGGTGCGTAGGTTTTTACATGTTGTTGGTGTGCTCGAGATCATCGTTCACCGCAATATTAAGGCGTTACTTATACAAATCATCATCCACAAATGCGTTTAAGCGAGCCTGTAACAACGCACATCTGGGGTCTTGCTCGGGTAGTTGCTGCAAAAGCGCCAGCATAATGTCGAGGTCATCAAAGCCACGCGCTGTAAAGTCCCACATAAGTGCGCTATCACCAGATGTCAGCACGGCTGCGCGCACGGCAGTATCCAGATAGTCACGCCACTCGCGCAAATAGGGGGATTCTGAGGTAGGCATCAGTAACCCGTTGTAGCCAGCGAGTGCGTTGGCCACATCGCCTTGCCGCAAATAATCACGAACTTGCAAACAATCGACAGTGTGGCTTTCAGCTAGGCGGTAGGGCCTCGAGCAAATCCCGCCAGCAAGCTGCTTACGCAAACCCGAAATCTCTGCGCGCAACGTTGACAAACTCACCGCTTGATCGCCATAAAGCTTGGCGTGCAGTACGTCCAAACTTAAGCCTTCGGGGTGAAGCGCAAGTAACGCCAGAATTTCCAGCCGGCGCGGATAAAGTGCAAGCGGTTCACCTCTTAGTAGCAATTGCGGTGTGCCACAAAGTCGCAAGGTATAAGTTGCTTGTTGAGAAGATACGTTTGTATCAACGTGCATATCGTATTCAGCATGATGAATATTCTGTTGAGGAAAAGGCTGTTGATGGATACGCTGTTGTAAGAGAGGTTGCATCACTTGGTGATGCCTCTTATCTTCAGAGTGAACTGGTAGAAGTAACCCCAAGCGTTCTTCGACATAGCGGGCCAGGGCAATCACCGTCATCATGCCGAGGGTATTGTCTTGCTGCCAGGTGGTTGTAAAGTCCAACACGCCCAGCACGTCGCCGCTATGAGGATTGCGGATTGGCGCTGAGTAACACACCCAGTCGTGGACAACTTGGGCAAAATGCTCTGCTGAAAACACTTTAGCTGGGCGGCGCGTGTGTTGGGCTACCGACAGCGCGTTCGTGCCAATACTGGCTTCGTCCCAATGGCCGCCGGGCACAAAGTGAAGTTGCTCAGCGCCGCGTACCATCTGCTTGCTGCTGTGCGTCCACAAGAGTTTACTGTGCGCGTCACCAATTCCAACTAAAAAGTCACCTGCTTCGGCTGTGTCACGAATTTGTTGTAGCAGGGGTTTAGCAGCGGCGTAAAGAAGTGAGTCATGCCATTCCTCGAGCGCTTCTTCAGGGTCATCTACTGGGGCGTGGGTTTGGTTAGGCGCAATAACCTGCCTAGAACGCTGCCACGAGGCCATAATATCCGCAGAAACATCACCCTGCTGAGGCTTGTTTTGGTACACCCTACCGACCTCAACCTCGTTTAGTTTGACCGTACTATTTTCAGCAGTCAACTTGGTTTTAAGCTTGGACATAGCAGCACCATCTACATAGACTGCCCAAGCACGCTCGACCTTTTCGCGGTGTGACCTCAACTTGTCTTGCATTCCTACCTCAACTAGGCATCATCCAAATCAAAACGCCATCACACTTGATTTAGACAACAACCTCTACCTAGACAACGCAACCTCAATATGAGAGCCAGCATTGCTAGCAACATCCTTAGCATCTAGCCGGTAGGTATTCAGTCAGGGACATGCCTCAGGGCGACTCCAACCTTTTTCCAACCTTAGCTTTGCTACCATTTGACTCAACCCAAAATTATCGTGTGGCATACAGTCTAACACAGCCCCAAGTATCTTGTTGACATTGTAAGTATCTTGCTGACACTGCTGTGAGGTGATGAGTTGCATTAGTTCGCCCATAGAGGCCCCAAACCCGTGCCACACACAACTTACGAGGAGGTTATTCGCAAGGCACAAAAGGTTGTATGCAATTCACTGGAGCATTTATTGATGCTGCAAGCCATGACTCAAACACACGTGGTCTGACCCCAAAATATCTAAACGATTATGTTAATGCATTTCTTTATCTCAATCAAAGGAGTTATTCATGATTCAAGACGTTAGTAATCCCGTTCAAGCACCTGTGAATTTCAAAGCCCGTTACGACAACTTCATCGGCGGAGAGTACGTTGCCCCAGCAGAAGGTCGTTATTTTAGCAATCCGTCTCCTGTTACCGGACAAGTATTTTGTGAAGTAGCCCGCTCGAGCGCGCAAGATGTCGAAGCTGCCCTAGACGCAGCGCACAAAGCTAAAGCAGCCTGGGGCGCAACCTCGGTTGCTGAACGCGCCAACATCCTCAATAAAATTGCTGACCGCATTGAAGATAACCTCGAGACACTTGCCAAAATTGAAACCTGGGACAACGGTAAAGCCGTGCGCGAAACCATGGCCGCAGATTTACCGTTAGTTATTGACCACTTCCGCTATTTTGCAGGCGTCATTCGCGCCCAAGAAGGCGGCATTAGTCAGTTAGATAACAACACGGTTGCCTACCACTTTCACGAACCTATTGGCGTCGTTGCCCAGATTATTCCTTGGAATTTCCCTATTTTGATGGCCACCTGGAAGCTCGCCCCAGCGCTGGCTGCCGGTAACTGCGTGGTGCTTAAACCCGCTGAGCAAACCCCGGTAGGCATTATGCACGTCATTGAGCTTATTGCCGACTTGCTACCTGCTGGTGTGTTGAACGTGGTGCAGGGCTTTGGGGTTGAGGCTGGTAAACCGCTCGCGAGCAGCCCGCGGGTGGGCAAAGTTGCGTTCACAGGTGAAACCACTACTGGGCGCTTGATTATGCAGTACGCGTCTGAGAATTTGATTCCGGTGACGCTCGAGCTAGGCGGTAAGTCCCCCAACGTGTTTTTTGCCGATATTATGGACGCAGACGACGACTACTTTGACAAGTGCCTTGAAGGTTTTACGATGTTTGCACTTAATCAAGGTGAGGTCTGCACCTGCCCCAGCCGCGCGCTGATTCAAGAATCCATCTACGACGCGTTTATGGAGCGTGCCATTGCTCGCGTGGAGAAAATCACCATGGGCAACCCGCTCGAATCGTCCACCATGATGGGCGCGCAAGCCTCTAACGATCAGCTCGAGAAAATCTTATCTTACCTGGACATTGGCAAGCAAGAAGGTGCCAAAGTGCTCACGGGCGGTGCGCGTGCTAACCTCAACAGTGGCTTAGAAAACGGCTACTATGTTCAGCCCACCGTGTTTGAAGGTCACAACAAAATGCGCGTTTTCCAAGAAGAAATTTTTGGTCCCGTTGTGTCAGTAACAACCTTTAAAGATGCCGACGACGCCCTCGCCATCTCCAACGACACCCTCTACGGACTAGGTGCAGGCGTGTGGAGCCGCAACATGAACACCGCCTACCACATGGGGCGCGGCATTGAAGCCGGGCGCGTGTGGGTCAACAACTATCACACCTACCCAGCCCACGCAGCCTTTGGTGGCTATAAAAGCTCTGGCGTGGGGCGCGAAAACCACAAGATGATGTTGTCGCACTATCAGCAGACCAAAAACATGCTCGTGTCCTACGATCCAAAAGCGATGGGATTCTTTTAAGCCTTTGAATTAGTTGAATCAACTAAGCCTTTGAATTAGTTGATTCAACCATCTCAATGTAATTTCAACGCCACGCGCTACCCTTATGTCTGAGTGCGTGGCGTTTATACTGCCCTAATCCGTTTATAGTTGCCCCAATCGTAGTCTAAACGAGGCCTTAAAGACATTATTTTGAGGTTGCAATATAGCTGAACGATGCTGTTGATATATCCATTAACGCAGTAAAATTGCAGTTATTACCTTCAAAAGTTGAGCGAGATGCCAGAGGCACAGATGAAACATCAGCCGTATTGATGCTGGTCACACGATCGTACTGATGTTGTTATAAGAAAGTTGATGAGGTTATTAGTATGAGTACAGTTAGTCAAGTGCAAGATAAGCTCGAGCGCGTCACCATTACCGATGCTGCAGCGGAACTTTTGACGAGTCTCGAAGCCCAACACGGTTTACTTATGTTCCATCAATCCGGCGGCTGTTGTGACGGGTCATCACCCATGTGTTACCTGCGCGGTGAGTTCAAGGTGGGTCAGAGCGACGTGCTCCTTGGTGATGTACTCGGCACACCGTTTTACATGAGTGCGTCCCAGTATGAATACTGGAAACACACCCACCTCACCGTGGATGTTGTGGCTGGTCGTGGTAGCGGATTTTCACTGGAAGCGCCGGAAGGTGTGCGGTTTTTGATTCGCTCGAGACTCTTTACAGAAGCTGAAAACGCACAACTTGTGCAAGAAGGTGATCCACCTCGAGGTGCTTAAATCCTGAGGCACTTAGGGTTTATCTTGTCCCAAACAGGGAACCTTAAAAGATGCCCACCAATACTCACATGCTGCGCCACCTACTTGCAACGCTTGCGTATCGTTTTCACAAAACTGTCGTTAATGCTCCAACGGAGTTTGCTGATTTAGATGCAGGGTATGGGATTCGCAACCCGTTAGCTATCGTGCATCATATGAACGGTGTGTTGGGCTATGCCAAAGGGACGCTCGAGGGTGCGAATATTCATATCATCACCCTGAACTGGACTGGCAAGGTGAAGTTGATGCCTTACACACCATGTTGAGTGAGCTGGATGCTCTTTTAGAAGGTCAAGATACAAACGAGAAGATGCTCGAGCGCCTCATGCAAGGTCTCGTGGCAGACGCGTTAACCCATGTTGGC
>JBCCBI010000127.1:0-13090 GCA_039034155.1 Deinococcota bacterium
AAAGGAGATAATCATGAAAAAGTATGTTGTTATTTTGCTACTTAGTTTGCTAGGCACAGGTTTCGCTCAGGACGGGTTTCCCCGTACAATCATCGACGGTCAAGGGCGTGAACTCACGTTCAACGCACCTCCCGAGCGGGTTCTTCCCTACTACAATGGCAGCTTTGGTCACTTGGCAACGCTAGGAATTCGACCTGTCGCGACAGGTGCCAACCCAGAAATGCTCGGCGACGACATTTACCTTGAAGACGGCGAGACTATCCCACGTCCTATGGTCGATGGCACCATGTGGGACCTTGACTTTGAAAAAGTTGCGTCATACGAACCTGATCTCATCATGGCGTTTAGCTTAGATGATGTGGATACCTCTGGTGGCATTGCTCCGGTTTACTTACCTTCCCGGCCAAGCACACTGGGAGGTGTTCAAGACGAACTGCGCAATGTTGCTGCCATTTTTGGAGTTGAGGCGCGAGCAGAAGAAGTTATCACCACCTTTAACGACCGGGTAGCAGCCTATGCAGCTGTGATTGAAGCCAATGCTGATATGACCGTTCTGAAGCTCGCCATGGTCGATGATGGTCAGTTTTCCGTAGCTACAACCGGTGACCCTGTATGTCAAATGCTAGATATCGTTGCAACCTGCGAATGGCAAGACCCCACTGGTGGCTCTGGCTGGGGCTACAGAACAAGTATCGAAGGTGTGTTGGCACTTGACCCAGACCTTATCATCCTCAACAACTGGGCAGATGACGACCCCGAAGCTGCTAAAGCTGCACTGGCAGATGATCCTTTGTGGGCAGAACTCAGTGCGGTTCAAGCGGGCAAGGTGTTTAGTACCCCTGGTTACGACAATCCTATTGCGTCTAACTTGCCTGCGGCTCAAAAAGTACTGGATACCTACATGGCGCGCTTTTTCCCTGAGCTTTTTCCAGATGGTCCGCTGACCGACGAACAAGTTCAAGAGATTCTGGCAGAGAATCAGTAAGGGTGTCATCTGTTGCAGGTCAAGCAAGGGGCAAAGGGCAGTTTGAATCGGCTCGAGTCAGCAAAGTAAGCTTAACAGCCTCCATCTTTTTGATCGCCCTGTTTGGTTTGGGCGTCCTCGCCCTCATGATAGGTATCACCCAAATCCCTCCTGGTGAAGTTTTGCGCATCGTCTTTACCGACGGCGGCGAGCGCGTGCCGCGCATTGTCATTTGGAGTGTGCGCTTACCGCGTTTTGTCATGGGTGCACTCGCTGGGGCATCACTGGCGGTGTCAGGTGCTATGTTGCAAGATGCCCTCAAAAACGAGCTGGCCTCACCTGGGCTGTTGGGAGTATCCACTGGAGCATCTCTAGTTGTGGCGACGATTGTCATTTTTAACATTGCCATTCCGCTAGGCACGCTACCTATCTTTGCGCTGGTTGGCGGCTTGGCCGCTGGGCTCATGATCCTGCTGGTCACTCGCCTCACCCGCGATCCCGTGCGAATGATCTTAGTAGGTGCAGCTATGGGCGCGCTATTTGGTGCCCTTATTACCGTGGTGGTCGTCCTGGGCGAGCCTGAAGAACTGCGGGCGCTTTACAGTTGGCTCGTCGGCAGCCTCATTGGACGCGATTGGCAGGATGTACAGCTAGCACTACCTTGGATTGCTACTAGCTTACCGGTATCTTTACTCTTTGCCCGCCCACTCAACCTACTACAACTTGGTGACGACATGGCTGAGGGACTAGGGTTACGCGTCTTTCGCACGCGGGCACTTATTTTTATCGTGGCAATTGCACTAAATGCTGCTGTTGTAGCCGTCTGCGGTCCTATTGGTTTCGTGGCGCTAGTTGCCCCGCACATGGTGCGCGGACTTTTGCAAACTAGTGACTCGAGGCAAGTTTTACCCATTAGTGCACTTTTAGGTGCACTGCTACTCACAGGCTCAGACTTATTCGCACGAGAGGTATTCAGCCCTGCTGAATTGCCCGTGGGCTTAGTTACAGTGGTTATCGGCTCGCCTTTGGCACTCTTTTTGCTGCGACGTCTCATCGGTGAACGGAAGGAGGCGTAATGGCCTCTCAGGTACTTACCCACACGCTCGAACGGCGTGGCTTTGCAGTGCGGCGCTTTCCATTATTTATTAGCCTTTGCTTGGTGGCAATGGCACTGCTCATCGTGGTGCACATCGCCGTGGGAACACTTGACTTTAGCCCACGGCAAATTGTCTTAGCGCTCATAAACCAAGCTGAAGAAACACTACACCGCCAGGTCGTCTGGGGGCTCAGGTTGCCACGGGCACTCGTCGCGCTCACAGCAGGTGCCATGCTCGGACTCTCGGGGGCAATCTTACAGACAATTACCCGCAATCCGCTCGCTGAACCGGGGCTCATGGGGGTCTCGAGCGGGGCTGTACTCGCCATCGTTTTGTTTATTGTTACTGATGCCAGCGGTAGTATCTGGCAAGGGGTTGACTCAGGGCTAGCACTTCCTTTGGTGGGCATGGTCGGGGGCATAGCTTCAGGGATGCTCGTGTATTTGCTTAGCTATCAACGCGGGACCGTCGGTGGGACCGACCCCATGCGCTTAGTCCTAGTAGGTGTGCTGGTTGCAGGCATCAACAGTGCCTTTATTTCAGTCGTGCTACTTGCTGCACGCGCAGATGAAATTCAGCGGGTGATTCGCTGGACCGTAGGCTCAACCAGCGGGCGGGTTTGGGTTCACTGGGACACCATTTGGCCAGTTGCCGCGCTAGCAGTACCCTTAGGGCTTCTGAGCATTGGACTAGCTAACGTATTGCAACTTGGTGACGGCGTAGCGCGAGGATTAGGCCTACGGGTTGAGTGGGCACGTTTTGGACTGTTAGCCATTGCCGCGTTACTTACAGCAGGGGCTGTATCGGTCGTCGGTGCAGTTGGGTTTATTGGCTTAATTGGTCCGCACGCAGCACGTTTGGTCGCTGGAGGTGACGTACGGCGGTTATTTCCCCTCAGCGTCGCATTTACCGCCTTGCTTCTTATCGTGTCAGACATTGCCGCGCGAACGATCACTATTGGTTGGTTGGGGCTTATTACTGGCTTGGACATTCCGCAGACAGCAGGTCTGCCAGTCGGTGCTGTGACAGCGCTACTTGGCGCACCCTTTTTTCTGTTTTTGCTGCTTCGGGGTAAAGCAGCCTTGTGATGAGGTTGAACTTGCCATGTCACTAGAAACCATTACTGTCATCGTATTGCTGACACTTCTAACCATCGTCGTAGGAGCAGATTTATTTTGGCTCCTCGTCATGGTACCTGCCTTAGATAGCGTATCAGATGGATCACTGCTAAACATCATCAAGCCTATTCAGACGTATGCAACTCAGCGGATGCCAATCATTTTTGTACTATTGCTGCTTAACGCTATTGTGCTTAATGTTGTACCTCACACGCGTACCGAAATCTACCTACTCAGGATTGGCCTCATAGCTTCTGTCATTTATACAGCTGTTGTGCTGCTGGGATCGAACCCAGTAAGCATGCAACTTATCACGGGACTCACAGATAACGACCTTCCTGCTGAGATACACAGCTTACAAGTTACCTGGACACGCCTCTTATGGCTGCGTGGCGTAACAGCGCTGGTCATGTTTTGGTCATTTTTGCACTACGCCATGAATCCTCGATCACAATAAATTTCCAAACCTACACGTACGGAGAAAGGTAACACCGTGACCACGCACCCTTCGGCTAGCTCGACCCACTCAACACCATTTTTAGAAGCTCAAAACGTATCTGTAGGCTACGCCGATCGGCAAGTTATTGAAAACTTATCCACCAGTTTGGAACGCGGCAAAGTCACTGCCTTGGTTGGTCCTAACGGCTCGGGTAAGTCTACGTTACTTAAGTCACTAGCTAGGCTTTTACCTATAAGTAGCGGAGTAGTTTATCTAGACGGGAAAGCTATCCAAAAACTTCCTAGTCAACAGGTTGCACGTGAGCTGGCAATTTTGCCGCAGGGACCAAGTGCGCCGCGCGGACTTACCGTGGCGGAACTGGTTGAACAAGGACGTTTTCCGCACGTGGGCGCGCTTAGGATGCTTAAACATCAAGACCATGAGGCCGTTAAAACGGCGCTCGAGCTCACCAACATGACCCACTACGCTAATCGTTCCCTCGATGCCCTTTCAGGTGGTGAACGGCAGCGCGCTTGGCTAGCGCTTACCCTCGCCCAAGACACTGAGCTTTTACTACTCGACGAACCCACAACCTTTTTAGATGTGGGGTATCAGCTCGAGGTCCTAGAATTGGTTGAACGGCTCAATAAAGAACGCCACATGACCGTTGTGCTGGTGCTCCATGACCTGAATCAAGCTGCCAGTTACAGCGAACGAATGCTAGTTTTGCAGCAGGGAAAGATTGTTGCAGACGGTAGTCCTCACGAGGTGATGACACCAGAGTTACTGCTCAGAGTTTTTAAGGTACACGTCAATATAGTGAACGATCCCGCCACAGGACAGCCTGTGTGCTTGCCTTATAAGGTGGCTCGATCTCATACAAACAGCCAACATGCCCAGCAACAAGTCGGTTGACAGAGTGACTCTTAAAAACACACCCTACCTATCGCTGTTCTCGACGAACCCATCCCTGCCTTGGACGGCAAACTTGTGCAGCAAGGTAATTACAGTAAGTTTAGCAATTCCAGGATAAGTCCCCCCACACTGAGTGGGTCTATTTCGACTCGCCTAGCTCACATTTGAAGTTGCCGGGGCAACTTCAAATGGAAATGCTAGTTGCTAAGCCACCATGGACGTTACGCTGACCTGTGGCGTGCCCAGCAAGCAGTTCGGTCATGGAAAATCACAGAGACAACCAATCCATAAGTGCCTTAGGTTTAGATGGAGCAGATAACCTTAACGTATCAACATTGTGAAGTGCTAAATTCAGTCTGAATCAGACCTACTGAACAAGATACTCCAAACCCAAGGCTGATTTTTCCATCTTATCTAAGCTGTTTAGACAACGCAGGAACTTACAAAAGTTACGTGGATATACAAACGTACAGTCTCCTCTAGCCATTTACAGGTAAGATATGTTATTATTTAGACATGACTAAAAACAAAATTTGCCATGACGCAAGCTCTTTATTTATCGCGTGACAAGACACGTTTTACCCACCCTACCAAGACAGTTATTTTAGATGTCGAACAACTATGAGATATGTTTGCTTTTCATCTAAATACTCAACTAAAGACACAAGGAGTACAAAGAGATGAGTGCAGATTTGACAGGGGAAATGGGACTCGTCCTAACTTGGGAAGTCAGCAATCAAGCTAAATTTTGGAGCGCTTATCAGCAGCGTATTGCTTCTGTACTTGCAACAATGCACAAGAATAGTGAGCTTTCACTAGCTTTACCCTATGAACATAAACCACTGCAGCGATCTGATACTCAATCAAGCGCGTGGACAAACTGCTTAATACTTCTTTTTAAGGATGAGGGAACCGTACACAAATACAGTACAGACATTGTTTCTTGTGCACGTTCAAGTGATTTTGCAACTTATTTTCGAGCAGCAGATTTAATGCGAGTTCAACAAAGTATCAACATGGTTTATGCAGCCCGTAACGGCTTGACTCGTGAACGCAGGTTAATTCAAGGGATTGAATACGTATTTTCTAAGCCCGAATGCCGCGAAGAATACTATCGAGATCAGTACGTCTGGTCTGGACCCGTCATGCGCGAACTCCATCGCAAAGATTATTTAAGTCGATTTTTAGGGTTTGAAATACATAAGCGGCTTGATGGATCTCCGTTAATGCCAGTATGGGATGTATTGCATATTTTTGGTGCTACAAGCTGGCAATGGTTCAAGGCCATTCCCACATTTCGCCCAACTTGGAATCGGCATGCAAAAAGCATTTGGGGTGAAGGGATGACATTTAAGCAAAGACTTGCTGAGTGGGATGATATGAGAACTATTGTTAAAGGACCTGCTAAGCAAAAGCATAATCTCACGTTGCAAGTATCTTCTAAAGATCTAAACCTTTTTCTCTGATCTACAGGTTGTATTGTGATGCTCCTCAAGGCTAACAAAATCTGAAGATGATCTGTCTAATTACAGTGATTACATACCTGACCAAAGTAGAGGTATGAGCCTAGTGACCTCTTAGAGAAGTCCTGCTAACTAGCAAGAAACAGTGGTTTGAGACATATCTAAAACTTTACTTATAGCAACCGCACGAGAAACTGTTACGAGTAGCCACAGTGCTGAAAGGTGTTAGCGACATCATCAGGAGTCACAGTGAGAACAGCTTGAGCAAAAGCCTGTATGAGGTCAGCTAAGTTGGGAGGACGGATAGCTTTGACAAAAGCTTTGATCTTGCTGAAAAGGAATTCAATAGGATTGAAGTCAGGCGAGTAGGTGGGTAGATAAAGCAGGGTGCATTTAAATTGCTTAACGAGGTTGCGAATATCGTGCCCTTTGTGAACTGTCCAGTTGTCAAGTACTAAGATGCTGCCGGGAGCGAGATGAGGTAAGAGGATGTCACGTAAGTAGGTTGTGAAAGCAGCTTTGTTGACACTACCTTGATGAACCAAACAGTGCTTGGGGTCAAGGTCTTGAGAGCTTACCGCAGCAAGCAAACTCACGCGCTGTTTAGTGGCTTTAGGAGCTTGGTCAACCGCCCGCTCAGCCAAGGGTGCCCGGGCGTACTCACGACTCTGGTCAAGATAGCTGCTGGTTTCATCGATAAACACCAGCTTGTTAATATCTAGCGCAGCGATATCTTGACGCCATTGGGCGCGTTTGCTGTCATCGCGTTCACACGCGTGCAGACTTTTTTTTACGACTGATGCCTAGTTTCTTAAAGTACTTGGCGATTGCTGAGGCTTTGAGCTGCACCCCAGTTGTAGCTGCCAATGCTTCACTATGTTGGTCACGCGTCCAATCATTATGTTCACGTACTTGCTCTAAAAGTACCTCACACTGTTCAGCACTTAGCCACGGCTGCTGTCCAGGGTGCTTGTCCTCTGCTAGCTTGCCTGCTGCAGCCCGGTCGACGTAGCGAATGACCGTTTGGCGGCTGACTGCAAACCGTCTTGCCACCGCGCTTTTGCTCTCCCCAGCCTCACAGGCTGCTACGATTCGCTTGCGTAAATCCAGTGAGTAGCCCATGACAAAGTGTACTATGGAGTCGTGCGGTTGCTATTAATAAGGGGGAAAGTAAACCTATGCAACGTATTGACCATGTCATTGTGAGAGTTGATGACTTACATGACAGCGTAGAGGAGTTTATCAATGCAGGATTTTCTGTATGTTATGGGACTAAAAAAGAAAAAGCCTACAATGCGCTCATCTATCTCCAAGATAATAGTTTTCTTGAGTTGCTTGACACCAACGTCATCCCTCGTTTTGGTAGGATTTTGACCAAATTAGGTATCCTGCGTGTTCTGAGTCCTGCATTTAATCGCATTGGCAACTTCTACTTTAAAGAGGGACCCTTACTGGATTATCCAGTGTACAGCTCTGATATTGAGGCAAGTTACGCACACGTTCGTGATCAAAGTGGCAAAATTTTGAATGCTGGCAAGCGTAAAAAGCCAAATGGCACAGTGGTTCAGTGGCGTTCCTTCATGCCTAAAGACCTCAATCTACCGTTTGTCATGACAGACTACACACCTGAAAAGATATCAGCTGATGAGACAAATGTACACCCTAACGGTATCACCGGTTTACATACCCTTGAAATAGCATTCACAGGTGAAACAGCCGATTTTAGAGCCAAGCTCATAAACTTCTATCAGGTGGATGAGACACGAGTCACAGGCGAAGGTAATTGTTTTTACATCCAAACTGACAACGCAACCCTTGTTTACCAACAGGCCAGTCGCCATAAAATTACGTCTACTGTTCTCAAGCCTAGGGTTCCAGCGCTTGACAATATGCTTGGCAAATACAGTCTAGCTACTGCAAATTAAGTATCCACAAGACAACAACCAGTCAACATCAGGTAAGGCAAACAAAACTCTGTGTTGACAATAATAATCTAGGACAAACTTGTACTTGTTAGTTGTCCCCTGAAATCACACGGTAACTTTGTTTAACAAGCTACTCCTGGAGGAAAGCATGGCACAGTTAGACATCAAAATGTATAAATTAAAGGTTCTCAAAGGCAAAGAGGCTATCGCAAATGAATGGCTTGATTTTTTAAACAAAAATCGCGACGAAGGTACAAAGACGATCAAAAACGAGAAAATATACTTGGAAACATATTTCAAATCAACAGAAAGAGATGCTACTTACGTTTACCTTTTTGTTGCAGGTAAGGACATTGAATACGCAAATTCAGTGGCAAGACAAAGTCAAAGCTTTGTTGACGTAAAGCATTTTGAGTACATGTCTGAATGCATTGACAAAGATGGCAGTGAAATACTGGATAGTTCTTTATACCTCAATAACCTTGAGAGTTATCTTTAACTTGGCTTGTGTAACTTGGAGTTGGCTCAAAAACTCAGACAAAACACTTCGTAAATCTGCCGAATCAGTGACTGGGGTAAAAAAAGAGACGCGCACCTGCGTGGTCTACATCGTACCTTGCGTGATAATAATCGCTAGCACATCAAACCCAAATTAATTCATAGGGTTACAAGCATGCAAAGCAGATTACGACATTGCTTAGCCAAATATGATAAATTTTAGGCATGACTAAAACTGTGATTCGCCATAACTCAACACCGGAGAAGACACTATGAAACAACAACACGCTTTCTACATCATTCTAATAGGTCAACTTGTTTCGGTAGTTGGCTCAGGTATGACGCGCTTTGGACTTAGCGTATGGGTCTTTGAGGAAACTGGCTCAGCAACAGCCTTTACAACCCTCATCTTTTTTGCAGTTGTGCCTTTGGCACTAGGGGCGCTGATTGCAGGGCCACTCGTTGACCGCTGGAACCGCCGCTGGGTCATGATTGGGGGTAATGTGATTGCCTCACTCAGCACACTTGTGGTGATTGGCTTGTTTTATGGGGGTGTGCTCGAGCCTTGGCATCTCTACATCACGCTGAGCATCAACGGCCTCGCTAACGCGTTTATCATTCCTGCGTTTGAAGCTAGTGTGCCTTTGCTTGTTGACAAAGATGACCTCGGGCGGGCGTCTGGACTCACCCAGCTTGTCTCCGCACTTGATCCCATCGTCTCGCCAGCCCTAGCAGGGGTACTGGTCACCTCGTTTGGCTTAGGTGCAGTCTTTATTGCCGATGTTGCCACGTTTAGTGTAGGTGTCATAAGTTTGCTAATCGTCAGCATTCCACAGCCTCAACCCAACCAAGAGGAACGCATGTCGTTTTTGGATGACCTGCGCTACGGTATGCGCTACATCTGGCAGCGTCCACCTTTCGTCATCCTCATCTCACTACTTTCGTTGTTTATGTTTTTTCAGGGCATTGCCTACGCGCTAACTGGGCCGTTAGTGCTTAGTTTTGCTGGCGCACAAGCACTTGGCTGGAGCTATATGGGCGTTGGTTTGGGTGCCTTAGTTGGTGGTGGGCTACTTGGTGTGTGGGGCGGACCAAAACGGCGCATGGACGGTATTATTGTGGGGCTTTTTACCGTAGGTGTAGGATGTTTTGTCATCAGCTTGCGCCCCAACGCCTTACTCATTGCCCTAGGGTTATTAATTTTTGGTCTGGGGTTCATCTTTATGATTGGGCTGAACCGCGTGATTTATCAAGTTAAAGCTGCCCCTGAGGTCCTTGGGCGCATCTTTTCACTTAGGGTTATGCTAGGGGTCAGCATGCAATCAGTGGGTATTCTTGTTGCAGGACCGCTAGTTGTACGGGTATTTCAACCCCTTATGTCTGGAGAAAGCGCGTTCGCAGGTCAATTAGAACAGATTTTTGGCATAGGTGAGGGGCGTGGTGCCGCACTTATGTATTTAATTTTGGCTGCGGTCTCTTGGCTTATTGGCTGTCTAGCTCTACTACCTAAGGTGAGGAAGCTCGAGGATGATCTACCTGATTACGTTAACACCGACTAAAGAGAATTTCCACGATACTCTTTCTTAGCTCTGCCGTCCTTAACCTCTAACTTGTTCCGATAACGCAACCATTGCCGTACGTAAGGTCGTTGGGTCTGTCACTGGATTCAAAAATGGAATACGAACAGTAACAAACCGCGTATCATCTTCTACAATAACGGTTGCCAAAACATCAAACCCGAACTGGTCTAGGTTAAGCATTGTTGCATCAGTGACATTTATAAGGTCAACGCGCGACTTGCCAAATACCCGCACGTAGTCACACAACGCATCACGATGATCCTCATTCATATGCATGATGGCACCCTCAGCAACCTCAATCAGCGGGTCGGGGTGTGCTGCACGGTAGTCCTCAGCAGTTGCCCAACCCATGCGCCCAAAGCCAGCGATGTAGTAGAGCTTGTCAGGTACAAAACGGTAAAACGAAAAATCGTGAAAGTTAATATACACCTCTGCTGACGGATGCTTAGCTGTAAACGCAGCTTGATAGGCTGTCTTGTCTGGCTCGAGCCTCACCTTGCCCAATAGCGACAGGCGCGGTTCGGCCAGTGGATCAGCCAGGCCAAGCTGGTCATGAATAAAAAGTGATGCTGGCGCGAGGTCAGTGCCACTATCTTCAGTGCCCTCATCTAATGCCATATTTTTTGTGTGCTGCGCCAGTTGACTGAGCAACATTAATAGGTCACCATCATCAGTAACAGCGTAAGCAACGGTTGAACTGTAGGGATAACCTTCTGGTGTGACAGTTGCCAAAACAACATGAGATTCGCGGGTTATGAGCGTGCGGGCGGCTTCAGCAAAGGATGGGTACATGCTCATCATCTTCCTTGGAGGTCTTGCTTAGAAAATAGACGTAAAAACAGCTTCCGTTCGTGACGACATCTTTACACAAATATTGATGTCATCATCAACCAGAAGCTGCAAGCTTATTTACGTGATTGAGGGTATATCCGTCTTAGACGTTAGATGATTACTCCTGCCTAGCATCAGTCACATCTAGACGAAGGTAAACACCACCTCTGGACGTTGCCGTAATACCCGGAAAGTCGTTAAACGTGTAACCGAAGCTGACCCAAAGAGGCTCGAGCGCTTGCACGCCAAGTTCCACACTGAAGCCAATAAAATCATCACCAGAAGACTGCCATGCATAGTGGGCAAACGCACCAACGCCAAGCGTTGGGTTGTAACTGTCGCCTTCTAGAGGATAAGCATAGACATTATCACCATAAGCGCTTAGGTCTTCATTGCTAGACGTACCGAAGAGCTCGAGCCACTCAAAATAATAAAGCCCGCCCAACGTTACTTGGTAGATGCTGCCGTCATCATCGTCAAAGTCAAGCTGATAGGCAAACGCCGGGCGCAGTTGCCAACGCAAGTCAGGCGTATAGGTTGGGGCAATTTCGCCCTCGAGCACGCTCTTATCATCCTCAGTTGTAAGACGGTGATAGGTCAGTAAGTTAAGCTGGCTCAAGCGCAGACTGTAAGCAAGGGTTAAGCTGCCTTCTAAATCAGGGGCAACTTCGTAGTTAGCATCTACCGACAGCGTTTGATCATCAGTGAGTTGTCCCGAGGCACCTGCGCGTAAGGTGAGTTTGGTATCCCCCTCAGTTGGGAAAGCAACTTCTGTCCCCAAAGTTGCACTTAAGGTATCACTTGTATAGCGGGCTGCTACACCCACCGCAGCTTGACCAGTGTCATCGTCTAAATCGTAGTCGTAACCAGCATCTAGGTCAACGCTAATGTCATTCGTTACTGCAAAGGGCGCTTGCACCCCAAAACGAGCGCGGTTGCCTTCACCAGACGCACCGGGTAATTGGTAGGCAAGTGACAAATTAGCGTCACCCAAACGTTGGTTTAGGCCGATGCTGCCGCCTAATTGATTGCCCCAGCTGTAATCGATACTGCCATCAGCACTTAAGTTCTCATCGAGTAAATAGCGCCCCAGCAAACTGGTGATTGAGGCTGTATCACTGTCAAAAGATTGGGTATGGGTGAGCTCGAGCCGCGCTTGATCGTCGCTATAGCGCACGCGTCCTAGCGCACCTACCGTCTCAGCTTCCCACAGGTAAGACGCACCTAAACCCGCCACAACCTCAGCACTGCCTGTACCCAAAAACGCGCCAAGGTCTTGCTCGTAAAGGGCACTTGTGCGGTTGGTATCTAAACTGCCGGCGTGTTCTAACGCGACGCTGCCGCCGGGCGTCACTTCTAACGCAGCCCTAGCACGCCCTTGTACGTCGAGTTCATCGGTATAAGTGAGGTTGGCACTGGCGTCGACATCCCCCAAGCGCCCGTCTGCGTTCACCGTTAAACGACTATTTTCCAATTCGTCATCAATTAAATCAACGGTGTAGCGAGCGTTTAAGCCAAACTCAGGCTGCCGGTAGCTAACATCCGCACCAAAGCGCAATTCGTCGATGTAGGCAATGCCTGCACCCAAACTCACCGTGCCACTACCAATTGCCTCAGTCGTATAGCGCGCGCCCACACCATAAGCTAGGGTGTCGCGCTCAGCACTGGCAGGTGCGTAGCTAACTCGTAAAAACTGACGCGCAAAGTCACGGTCATAGGGCCACAAAGGTTCCGCTAAGGTGATGACGCCACTTGTGTAGTTAATGCTGTAATCACGATTTTTAATGAGCGGAAGTTCACCTCCCGCTGTAAAGAGTATAAGTTGCTCGCTGTTACGTGCGACACCCTCACCAATGCTGTAGCGGCGTGTGCCGTCAGGGGTAATATCAAGTTCGATATTGCTTTCTGGAAGTAAGGCTGCAAAGCCTGAAACTTCTAGATCACCTGTTGTCTCAGCACGTAACGCAGTTGCCCGTTGAAAACCGCCCACGCCAGGGACGCTGAGTGAATCTGTGTAGTAACCCGCTGAAAACCCGTCTTGACTGTACTTTAGGGCAATACCGTCATCGGAGCGGAGCGGCGCACTGGCTTCGTTGGCCGTACCTGTAAGCGGAAAGCGCCCACTGGGATCAAGTTCCACCCAAAATAATCTGTTATGCGACAATAGTTTTGCGGCTCCAAACTAGGCTAACATTAATCGCTGTCGTAATAACTCTAGCCCCGCTTTCCCGTACATCTACCGCTTGATCATCTTCAGTCG
>JBCCBI010000128.1:0-13088 GCA_039034155.1 Deinococcota bacterium
CGGACGATGGAGAAAGAGTAAGCTACAACCCCATTCAGAGGTGATCATTTGGTCTTCTGTGCGTTGAGCACAACGGCGAGAGGAGTGCCGAGCGTAAGTGCTGGCGGGACAACTTTAGACACCCAGCGTGAAGATGCTGCCGAATCTCGGGGTACTGACGCAGCTTGGCTAGACCGTCGTGATGATGCCAAACTCATGCGGCAACCTCCTGTTTAGGTGAGTGTGTCTGAGTTGTCTCGCCTGACGTGCCTTCGCCCATAACACTTTCACCCATGACACTTTCGCCCATGACACTTTCACCCAGGGCACCTTCGCCCAGTGCCGCCACAACTCGCACAACCGTGTTGGAAAATACCTCGGAGCCACGGAAACTAGCGTCTCTAGCTTGATTTGTGTCAATGCTAATGGTTTCAACAATGCGGCCTGGTTGCGCGCTCATCACAGCAATACGGTCGGACAAATAGACAGCCTCAAACACATTGTGGGTGACAAAGACAACGGTTGCACCCGTAGCCTCTTTAATACGTAAAAGTTCTTGATTGAGGCGTTGCCGAGTAATTTCATCAAGTGCGCCAAAGGGCTCATCCATCAACAGTAAATGCGGTGAGGTGACAAGGGCGCGTGCAATCGACACACGCATGCGCATCCCGCCGGAGAGTTCTTTGGGATAAGCTTTGGTGAACCCACCCAAACCAACTAGCTCGAGTACCTCGCGAGCGCGGGCAGCACGTTCTTGCTTGCGAACACCCATGAGCTCTAAAGGCAGCATCACATTGCCAAGGACGCTACGCCACGGCAGCAAGTTGGCGTCTTGAAAGACAAAGCCCAAGGGAAGCTGCTTGGGGCTATTTGGGGTTTGCCCTTCAACAAGGACCTCACCTGAGCTAGCCTCACCTAGACCCGCAATAATGCGTAGAAGCGTCGACTTGCCGCAACCAGAAGGACCTAGTAGAGACACAAACTCACCTGGATGAACGTCTAGGTGGACATCCTCGAGCGCATGGGTGCCACTAGCATAAACTTTATCAACATTGCTTACGTGAACAAGACTATTGGTACTATTTGTTGGGGTGGATATGGTCACATCAACCTCTTTCAGGGCAAGGCGAGACCGAAACATGATGTAAGTAGTAGAGTTATAGGTTAAAAACGCTTAGTTTAAAAACACTTGGTGGTAAGCGAGTCATTAAGATATCAGATGCTAAATTTACGCAGTCTAAATTTACAGAGTTAAGAATGAGTAGTAATCACACCACACAAGTGACTAAAACGCAGTCATTACAACCAACCTACTGAGTATAAAAATTCACCTGTTGCTGTGTCAAGGTAGTCGGGTTGCGATATCCTTAATTTGATAAAATGTGGCTTGGAGACGTTTGAAACCTCATAACACTACAGGTTTTGTGCGGCTGTGTCTAAGTAGTAGAAGCTGTTAATACTATCTTAACTTTATTCACAAGCTCGAGCCTCAAATACCGCAACCTCGGGCTTTAGTTGAGTATGACCTAAGCGTTGCTCGAGCGATGTTAGCACGTGTAACAGTTACCCATGCAGATAGCTTCATCAATACCGATGTGTGATCGTAGAAGCATCTTGCAAGCACGATGGAAACGCTGTCCCTGAAGGCTATAACGCCAGAAGTAAGAGTTTTGTAAGAGTACATTTGCTAAGTTAAAGGCACTATGCCTGCTCCCCTCCCAAATCATCTGCACAAACGTATGCCCAAAGACTATGCTGACGTCGGTAGTGCTGAGATGCACCTGAGTGATACATATGCTGAGCTAGATAGACTGCACACTGCACGAGGTAGTGTGCCTGAAAAGCAGGTACCTGGTACACAAATGCCCAATACAAAATTACCTGATACAAAAGCACCCAGTACAAAAGTACCCAGTACAAAAGTACCCAGTACAAAAGCATCTGGGCAAAGGACACCAGAAGCGAGTCCTCAGCAGTGTATTGCCAGTTTGCGTAGAGGGTTACTTGGTGCACGTTTGGCACTGCTCGAGCACAGCTCGAGGCTCGTGAGATCGTATAGTAAAGGGCAAAGTCAGCATTTACAGCATGGTGTGCAGCAGCGTTTTCAGGGGCATATGTACACGGCTCGAGTCACGAGGTTAGAACAACAACTAGATTACCTCGAGCGGCTACAGGGAGCGGCGAAACATGCTAACCAAGGTTCGCTAAACCGCCCGCCAGATGATGGTATTTTTGAGGCTTGTGAGCAGGCCATTGAGAACGCACTTTATTTGCTCGAGCACGTACCCACTCCAAGCTACATGGTGGATTTAAATGAGGTGGTTTGGCGAGGTCTAACAAGCATGGTGGCAACAGGTTGTGTAGAAACAGGCATCACCATGACCCTGCCTATCATTTTAGGCAACCCGCAACTGCTTACTTGGCTCATGACCGAGCTACTCGCGGGCAGTGCGTTAAGTTGCTTGCAAGTAACCGCAGCTTGTCAACAGGATGTTTGCAAGAACCCCGCCTCCAAGAACCCCGCCTCCAAGAACCCTGCCTCTAAGAATCCTGCTTGTAACTACGACGCAAAGCCACTGCTCACAGTTGACTGTTTAGATACGGCTACGAATTGGCGTCTTAACGTGAGTGTAAGCAATGCAATCTGCACGACCTCGGGGGACACAGCCTCACAAATACGTCCTGCCCTAGGCTATGTTAAACACGCTATAGGGTTGCTCGAGGGTGACTTTTGGGTGGAGTCTGCCAGCGATGCAGAAAAAACCTTTTCACTAACTTTGCCCAAACGGTTGTCGTTCGCCTAGTGTGCGTGCTGCTTTGTCTTGCATTGCGTTGAGCCCAGCCTGGTTCGGGTTAGGGAACTGTAAAAACGCGTTGATTTCTGTGTCGTAAACAGTCCAGCCGGTAGCTTCACACAGAGCTTCTAAGTATGGATAGGGATTCGTGCCTGCGCCGTAGCCAACGTTGAGTAAAACGCAGCTAATCATGTCTGCTTTTGATTGCACTGATGAAGCTGTGTGAGGGGCAAGATAAATTTTGATGGCGACATCACTGCGTTCAAGAAAAATATCTAAGGCTTGCCAATTAATACCATCCCAAACAGAGCTGATGGCGTTTTGGATGGTTGCTCGAGACCCCATGACAGGCGGTGTGTAACCAGCAGCTTCAAAGCTAGCTCGAGCAGGTGGTGGTTCACCCTTAAAATCAAAGACAGCAAGTGTCCACGTCATACTCAAGCTTCCTCGTCTAAGGTTGGCCCAAATCGACTAAGGAGTGTGTTGCTGCGTTTGAAACGTTGCACGAGGTGTGTGTGTGCCTGCCTCAGCTTGAGGTTGTGATGAGTGCGTGATAGGTAGCTCGAGTACATATACATAATTACACGATGCAGCCGTTGATAAAGTGGATTACGATATTGCTGCGAAAGCCGATAGCCACCGCGAAAACCTTCAACTACAAACGCAGGATCATCAGGCGTAGAACTGCCACCTAAGTGAATGACATTGGATTCATCAACAGTATTGGATTTATCAACAGTATTGGACTCATCAACAGTAGACGTGTCATCAAACTGACGCACATCAACAAGCTGGCACGTCCAGCCAGCTTGCCACAAGCGCCAGCACCACTCCATATCCTCATTGTAGAATCGGTAGCTGCTATTCATGCCACCTACGGCTTCCACAGCCTCCCGTTTAACCATTTGCAAACACCCTGAAAGCCACGGTACGCGCACACATTTTCCTAACCTAGCTCGTAGATAATGCCATCTATACAAAAATCCTTGAGGTTGCAAGTTACCCTCAGCGGTTGTGCAAACAGGCCCAACCATAGCTGTGTGAGTATCATCTAGTAAGATTGTTTTGAGGTATTTAAGTACAGATAGGCTCACAAAAACGTCCGCATTCATGTGAACGATGATTGGACTAGTGTTTGTGTTGAGGACGTGCTTGAGTCCCACATTAACCGCGTTTGCCATGCTGTGGTTGGGCGGTGTGAGTAGGGTGATGTCGGTAAACACAGAGTCAGCATCATTCAAGACAGTTTGCACTTGCTCGCGCACAGCTTTGGGTGAGGTATCCACAACAACAATCTGTAGTTTGATGGCGTCATCTTGCCCAGTTGAGTGCGCCAAATGCTGCAAGCAACGCGCCAATATGTCAGGTGTGTTGTAGTGAATGATGATGACAGGAAGCGGCTCAGTCACCTGTCTATGCTAACGCATCACCTCATAACCTAAAGTTGATAGACACAAAAAAGCGCACATCCAAATTTATGGATGTGCGCTGGGGAGGCTAAGAGTTTAAAGCTTACTCAAATGCAATCTCACTGCCAGCAATACCTGTAGTAGGCAAGTTGTTGGGTACGCCTTGGTCGTTGGCAACCGCGTCAACTCGGGTGAGGATCACTTGATAGCGACCACTTGGGTCAACGGGGTCAGGTCCGCCGCCACCACCACCGCCGCGACCACTGTCACCACCACACGCAACTAGGCTGAGGCTAACCAGTAGCAAAATGAGGTTGCGGTTTACGCGTTTTTTACGCAAAGTGAGTGGTAAGAGGAGGGCAAGCGCAAGTAACGGTAATCCGTTGGGCAAGTTTGCATCGTTTACCGGCATGCTAAAGGTCACAATGAAGGTTTTGTCGCGCCCGGCTTCATCGTTAATGGGTAGCGGGTTGGCAGCGTTCAGTTCAAAGATAACCAAACCTGTGTCTGGATTGGTGAAATCAGAACGGCTAGCAATTGGCGGTGCGTCGGGCAAGTTAAAGCGGTCGTCACCGTCGCGGTCGAGGTAGAGCTCTACGTTATCGACAATGTCAAAGAAGTCGCCACCAGCTGGACCGTCACCTTCAACAATACGCAAGCCCACACGGGTTAATGACACTGTTTCAGTTACGTTGGCAGGTACAGTTAAGTCAAACTGATGGATGGACTCGCCGCGTACACTGTCGCCTTCTGGCACGGTAACGTCGGGTGGGACAAGTGGCGCGCTGACAACGAGGCTAGGTGCTTCGGCACTTTCGTTGTCACGGTTCACAAAGTCGATGGTGAATGGCTCGAGCGCACCGTAGTTCGGGTCACTACTGCGAATGTTGTCAACAAGAATCTCAAAATCGGCATCGCCGTCTAGCTCGTCATCATCTACACCAGTGACAATCACCAGTTGCGGTTGCCCAAAGTTGCCAGGCGTAAATGTGATGTCTTCCGGTGACACGGTGCCTTCATCTTCGTCGCTACTGGACAGATCAAAGCTAACGTTGCCACTAGGCTCGGTAGCAAGGACCAGTTCAAAGGTGGCACTGCTACCAGATTCATCAGTTACGGGTTCATCGATAGTATTGACGAGGATTCTCGAGCCATCCCGGTCGCGGTTAACGGCGCTAATAGGATCAGCAACTAAACCGCTGTAGTCAGGGTCGGTGCTGCGTGCAGGCGAGAACAAGATGTCATAGGTGACGTCACCGTCTTCTTCGCCGTCCACAATGCCAAGAACGTTGACGGTTTGCGGCACATTCCAGTTCTCTGCAGTGAACGTCACCACAACAGGCACAGGTTGTGCTTCGCTGGGGTCACTACTGCGAATATCAATAGCTACGCTGTCCGCAGGTTGGCTAGCAAGCACAATCGCAAATTGCCCGCTGCCGCCGTTTTCGTCAGTTTCTAAGGGATCAGTTAATAGAGCCACGTTGATGCCAGCTTGGTCGTTATCGCGGTTGGTGATTGTAAATACAGATGGGGAGGGCGTCTGACCTTGATACGCAGGGTCAGGTGTGGTGACGGTGCCAAAATTCACGGTAAACGTGGTGTCAGCATCAACGCGTTGGTCGTCCACACCGCGTACAATCAGCGCTTGTTCGATATTCCAGTTTTCTTCATTGAAGATAATTACTTCGGCTGACAGACTGCCTTCACTCGGTTCGCTGACGCTAACTGGAATGGACACTTCAGCTTGGGGTTCGCTGTCAAGCACTAAGCGCAGTTCAGCAGTATCGCCGTCTTCACTGACGACAAGAGGACTAGCAAGGGCACGTACGCTGATGCCGGCTTCATCGTCATCAATATTCACCACGGTCACATCGTCTGGGTCGATGCCGTCGTAGCCGTTGCCAGGGCTGTCTGCGGGATCGAGGATGATCTGGAATTGGGTGTCACCTTCTTGTACGTTGTTGTTGACTGCGGTGACGGTCACTGTTTTGGGATTGATGCCATCTGCAGGGCTAAAGCGCAAGGTTTCAGGAGACACAGTGCCCTGACTGCTGTCGCTACTGCGCAGGTCGATGACCACCTCAAAGCCTTCGGGTGCGGGTGCATCTAGGTTGACCTCGAAGGTGGCTTGCATCATCTCACCGGGAGCTTCTGTAACAGTAAGCTCAACAGGTGAGACGGTAATGCTAGCGTTATTATCAAAGTTGGTGACGGTGACATCTGGCACGCTTAGCCCGCTGTAGTCGCTGTCGGTACTTTGTACCTCGCTGGTGACAATCGTGTAATCCACGTCGGCATCTACAATGCCATCGTCTACAGCCGTCACAGTGACAAACTGAGGTTCGTTCCAGTTGACAGGTGTGAAGGCAAGTTCACCAGGGGAGACCGTGCCTTCGCTTTCATCGTCGCTGGTGAGTGAAATGGTGACGCTACTTTGTGGGCGGCTGTTGAGCACCACACGGAAGCACGCTTGGTCGAAGAGGCCGCTGTCATCTGCATCGCTACCTGTATCGTCATCATCTGTATCGCCATCATCTGTATCGCCATCATCTGTATCGCCGTTATCAGGAGTGTCGGGAGTAGCTTCACAGCTCTCGAGCAACACGCCACCTTCAATTGTTTCTAGGCTAGTTGGCGTCACAGTTACGCCGGGCGTATCGTCATCAATATTGACAACAGATACCGAAGGAATCGCCACACCTAAGAACGCAGCGTCAGTACCTTCACCAATAACGCCATCAATTTGATAGCCCGCGTTGCCATCTGCTACGGCGTCATCAATTCCTGTCACGGTGACGGTTTGCGGTTGATTCCAGTTCCCACTGTTAAAGGTGATACTAGTAGGTTCCACACTGCCTTCAACCGGCTCGCTGCTAGTAAAGTCGATGGTCACGCTACCTTCAGGTGTGGTGGTAAGGACCACGTTAAACACATCGCTGGTGCCTGTTTCACTAGTGATGAGGCCGTCGGTGGGGCTAACGTTCACGCCAGCGGTGTCGTCATCGGTATTTTGCACGGACACACTGGTGCTCACGCCGCTGTATTCGCCAGACCCTTCCACCGTGATGCTGTAAGCGATGTCGCCATCGTCTAAATTGTCATCTAGCCCGCGCACGCGCACGCTTTGAGGTTCGTCCCAGTCATCTGGCGTGAAGACAATGCTGGTGGGTGGTACGACTGCACCCTCAGTTGTGTCACTAGTGCCTAAGTTGATAGTAACAGCTGTGGTGGGGCGCGTCTCGAGCACGACAGTAAAGCTAGCTTCGCCGCCGTCTTCAGTGGTGCTAAGCCCACTCTGCGGTGACGCGCGAATGCCGGCCACGTCATCATCTATGTACGTGATGGTCACATCATCGGTGGTTAACCCGCTGTAATCAGGGTCGCTACTACTGCTGGTTCCTGTGACTAAATCAAAGGTGACGGGTGTGCCTGCGTTAATCAGATCATCGTCAATGTTGTTATTGATGGCGGTCACCGTAACAGTTTGGAACACGTCCCAGTTGTCCGGTGTAAAGCTAAGTGAGGCTGGCGAGACGCTTGCGCGGTCAGGGTCGCTGACACTAAGTGGCAACGCAACACCCTCGGTAGGAATCACAGTTAAACGCACTTGAATGTTGAGCGCGCCGTCTGGTTCAGAGACGGATGGGTCAGCAGGTACGTTGATGACAAAACCAGGTTCGTCGTCGTCGATGTTGGTGACTTCCACATCTTCTGGGTCGATGCCGTCGTAAACAGCTTGGTCACTGCTCGAGGGGCCCACACTAATAGTGTAAACTTGGGCGCCATCGTTGAGGTCGTCATCAACGCCGCGTACTACGACGGTTTGCGGTTGATCCCAGTTGGCAGGTGTAAACACGAGCACACTTGGGGGAACCACAACGCCCTCGCTGCTGTCGTTGCTTTGAACTGGCACAGATACAGGTAAGCGTGGACCACGATTAAGCACGACGGTGAAGCTGCCTGTGGCATTGGGTGCGGTGCTGTCTTCGTTAGTTTCAATGCCCACGAAGGGATCAACGGAAATACCTGCAAAGGCTGCGTCGTCGTCTTCGTTAAGCCCACTGATACTGGGTAGCTCGAGCCCTGCAAATGGGCTTTCCGGCGTCGACGTAACTGTCAAATCCACAAAAAAGTTTTGATCCCCGTCGATGACGTTATCATCTACACCAGCAACAACGACCGTATTGGGAATGTTCCAGTTGGTTTCGTCAAAGGTGACTTCGGTTGGTTCGGTGATGGCTTCAGTTGCTGCAGGGTCGCCCGCGTTGGGGTTAATATCCCGTACAGTCAGTGCCACAGTTACGGTTGTATCTGGTGCAGGTTGAGCGCTTAAACGCACGGTGAAGCTGTCGTCACCTCCCGACTCACTGACCATGAGCCCGCCTGCTGGTGCGACTACCAGCACGTCGGCTGTGTCGTTATCAACATTGATAATCTGCGGTTCAGTTTTGGTGATGCGGTTGTAGGCATCGTCTTCACTAGCAGTACCAATGTTGACTGGGAAGGGCCCCGTGTCACCATCTGCCAAGCTATCATCTAGCCCGCGCACAGTGATTGTATAGGCGCGCGAGTTATCAAAGTCGGTGGGCGTAAAGGTGACTTCGCCAGGAGTGGTTTCAGCCTCATCCAAAAATTCTGGGTCAAAGCTAAAGCCCACTGTCACGTTGGATGTTGGGCGCGGTCCGCTAAGTGATACAGAAAACGTAGCTGTGTCGCCAGCTTCAGACACCGTGAGTTCAGCGGGTGCCACTGGAATGACCACAATGTCACCAGTTTGTAAGGTGAACTTGTAGCCACTATCTTCAAAGATGGTTGTGGAACGACCCGTGAGCGGCGTGCCGTCTGCGCGACTGCCAACCTCGAGCGACCAGTTACCTTGCAATAATGCTGAGCCTGTTAGGTCGTCAGACGCAAAGACATTACTTTGTAGGGTCTGGGCGAGCCCGCTTACAAACATCTGCCCATGTTGACCTGCGGCAAGTTCGCAGCCATAGAGCAAGACTTCGCTCGTATCGTCTGCGAGGGCGTGCTCCCAAGCCTCAAACAGAGCTGCGCTGTTATCGGTGAGCCAGGCGTCACCAAGTTGCAATGCGCCAGCACGACCGTGTGAAACAATCTGTAAACTGCGCACAGAACCTGCTGGCATAGCTGCCAAGGTTTCAGTTAAAACAGTTGTGGCGTTGTCAGGTTCTAACAAAAGCACCTGCGTGCTGCTAGGAACCTGGGCGAGTAGGGTTTCGTAGTCGTCGAGTTGCGTATCAATCACAAGCAAGTTGTGATACGCCTCAGCTTCTGCATTATTAGCTGCTGCTGAGTTATAAGCGATGTGTGACACGTGCGGCACTTCCCTGTAAGAAAGGGTTGCCTCAGACGTGCTTGCTTGTACACTGCCAAGTTGCGCCAAAAGAAAAATAAGGCTGGCTGTGAGTCGGTACACCATAACCTCCCCAAACATAAATTGCCCCTGGAGTATACAGAGTGAGGCTTCTATGAGCTGTGACTAACTCTGCATCAGGACGGGATTAACGCGGCCGGCGTGAAAAAATTACACCTTTGTAAAAGGGCTACAGCGAGGGTTTCATCGCGTATGATGACATTATGCTCGAGCTTCCTGAACTATTTGCCCATGAGCAGGTCACGCCATTGCTCCAACCTCTACTCGACGTCACCTGGCCGTGGCAAATCTTAGATACGTTGGATGACTTTTTAGAAGGTGTCGTCCGTGGCAAGCGCGAATTACAGGGTGACGTTCACCCTACAGCTGTTATTGAAGGTGATGTGGTGCTGGCTGCGGGTGCTAGCGTTGGTCCACACGCGTTTGTGCAAGGTCCAGCATGGCTCGGTGAGGGCGCTAGTGTGGGGCATGGCGCGTACTTACGTGGTGGCGTGGTGCTGGCTGCAGGTGCCAAAGTTGGTCATGCGTCTGAAGTGAAACATGCACTTTTGCTCGAGGGAGCCACCGCTGCCCACTTCAACTACGTAGGTGATGGCATTTTAGGGCGCGGTGTCAACTTGGGTGCAGGCGTCAAACTGGCAAACTTGGGCGCACTCGGTAAAACCATCAACGTAGCAGGGGTGAGTACTGAGCGCAGTAAGTTCAGTGCTGCAGTTGGTGATGAGGTCTTTGTAGGGTGTAATGCTGTTTTGCAACCGGGGTGTATCGTCGGGGCGCGCAGTGTAATTTACGGTACGGCGTTTGTCAGAGGCATTCAACCTGCCGATAGCGTTATAAAAGTGCGGCCGGTAATTGAACAGGTACACCGCCAAGCAGCAACGACACGCTAGTGAGCTATCTAAGTGGCTAGTTGAGGGCACATCACTGAGTTGCTCGAGGCTTTTGACTAAGCTAAATACATGATGATTGATGATTGCCACCTCGAGACTATTAACAGCTATGGCTGGCTCGAGGTTTTGTAGCTGTGCTTCCCCTACGTGACAACAATCCCAAAAGCAAGCCTGCGTTTTTCATGTGGCTAATTTTAGCTATTAACGTCGGTGTCTTTATCTATCAACTTTCCCTAGATGGACGCATTATGCAGCAACAATTTATATTGCAATACGGCTTTATTCCGAGGCTATTTTTTGCAAATCCCGTGGGTAATGCCTACAGACTCATCACCAGCATGTTTATGCACGGTAGCCTCGCCCACATCGCCAGCAATATGTTTTTCTTGTGGGTGTTCGCAGATAACATTGAAGACCGTTTAGGTGACATGAAGTTTTTAGGGTTTTATCTACTTGGAGGCGTGCTGGCAACACTTGCCCACGGGCTATTTTCACTGCGTTCGCCTGTGCCTATGGTAGGTGCTTCAGGTGCAATTAGTGCTGTCTTAGGTGCTTACATTGTGTTATTTCCACGTTGTAAGGTTCTCACGCTTATTCCACCCTTTTTCGTCTTTTGGTTACCTGCATGGTTTTATCTAGGTTATTGGGGTGTGTTGCAGTTTGTGGAAGCAACATCTGGTGTGATTGTAGGTAATCAAGGTGGTGTTGCGTGGTGGGCGCATGTGGGTGGATTTGTATATGGTGTTTTGATGGTCAGAAACTTCACCGCCCCATCACCATACGACGATAAGCAACCATTTTGACAGCCTCAGCAACAAAACTATCATCATATATCGTTGGCAAATATCCTTCGTGAAAATATCTATGCAGCACTTTTTATAGCTTCACACCGCAGTACGTAAATCCCTTCATATCGTGCCTATGCTAGTGACTACAAAGAAGACGCTCGAGCTAACCACATCACTCGCATTGTAAAAAATGTTTGAACAATAGTATTTGGCTGAAGCGCTTAAGGAGAGCAACTATAATGGTCAAACATCAACACATAAAAGTGCTTGTATTCACTGTTGTGATGACACTAGTACCGTGGGGGATGGCGACGACGTACACCGTAACGACGGTTGGTGATGGTATAGGGTCTTGTAATGCCTCAAATGAATGCGATACTTTGCGGGAGGCTATTAATGCCGCAGCCAATGGTGACACGATTGATGTCTCTGGTTTGGCAGGGCAGACGATTACGCTTACAGGTGACTTGCCAGAAATCACCGTTGATAACCTGACGATTGATGGCGGGACGGGTGCAAAGGTGACGATTGATGGGGGTGGTAACCACACCATCTTTGATCACCGAGGCGGTGGCACATTTGAAGTCAATAACTTGGTAGTGACGGGAGGTACTGGCGTAGTAGACGGTGTTATCCTAGGCGGTGCGATTTTCAGTGAGAATGGCAACGTCACAGTCACCAACAGCATCATCTCAGGAAATACAGCCGATCTCGGCGGTGGGATTCTCAGCCTTGGCACAGTCATAGTCATCAACAGCGCCATCTCGGGCAATGAGGCAGGTAACGGCGGCGGGATTTGGAGCAGGGGAACAATCACAGTCACCAACAGCACCGTCTCAGGAAATCAGGCAACTACTGGCGGCGGGATTATGAGCAGGGGCGCAACTGCAGTCACCCTCGAAAACAGCCTCGTGCTGGGTAATGATGCCAGTAACGATCCGGAAATTTTTACTGATGTTGGCATCACCTCAAACAGCAGCGCCTACGGCTTCGGTGCAGGTGAATCCGAGGGAGATGCCTTCGTCGGCAAGGTGGTTGCTGATGTTTTTACTGACCACCAACCTGCAACAGCAGGTAACCCCACTACCAACGGCGACTACACCCTCATAGCAAACTCCCCCGCTATTGACGCAGGTGATGATGCCCTTGCTGTAGACAACAATGGCAGTGCTCTCACCGTAGACCTCGCAGGTAATGCACGTTGCCAAGGTACTTCTGTCGATATGGGGGCATACGAGTTTATTGATATGCCATGTAGCAGTGGTGATGATGCTCCACCCATCATCAACCCGAACCCCGACATGCAAATCCGTAATGGTGCAACCCTAGAAGCAAATAGCATCACGTCAAGAGGAATTGAGCCTCTTTACTACGGGCCATACAAACGCGGTCAAGCGATCACCTTAGACTTCTTAGTTCGCAATCCAGGTGCACAAACACTAGAAGTAGGTGAACTGCTACTCCCTAGCTTTCTCTCTGTCGTCGGTGAGCCTTTACCAGAAACGTTAGCTAGCTTTGCGAGTGTGTTATTGACCCTAGAAGTCAACACCAGCAGCGCAGGTCAGTTCACAGGTGAAGTTAGTCTCTCGAGCAACGACCCAGACGCAAACGAGAATCCGTTTACCTTTGATGTTGTGGTTACTGTGAGTGATGAACCTGCCAATGCCCTCTATGTCTTACCAGGCGTCGCACTTAATGACATCACCATCAGCACAGGACAACAAGACGTGGTACTCCTCAGTTTCAAACCCACTTCTTTCATGATGTGATTCAGCTACAATGTGTAGGCAATCCTTCTAACGCTGCAGTGAATGAGTCACCACCGTCACTGC
>JBCCBI010000129.1:0-13063 GCA_039034155.1 Deinococcota bacterium
CGTGGCGTACAGTGCTGGCGAATGTGTTGCTGGGCGCGCAGATTCAACACCTGAATAAAGCTGAGGCGAAGAAGATGGCGCTCGAGCTATTGCACGACTTTGGTCTAACTGAGGTAGCTAACGCATTTCCTGCCCAACTCTCTGGCGGTATGCGCCAACGTGTTGCCCTCGCTCGTACCGTGATGGTGAGCCGCAACTTATTACTTTTAGATGAGCCTTTGAGCGCCCTAGATGCCCTCAACCGCCTCAGTTTGCAGCAGTGGCTCAGCCGCACCATTAGTGATTTAGGTGCCACCACGGTGATGATTACGCACGATATTCGCGAGGCATTGTTACTCTCTGACCACATTGTGGTGTTAAGTGCTCGCCCGGCAACGGTGGCTGCTGTGTACGACGTGCCACCCACTGAACGTCCAAGAGATCCCGCGCATTTGCACGATGCAAGTATGCAGCAGCTCGAGCAACGCCTCCTCAACCATCTGCTAGCTGCCGAATCAGGTTCAGATTGATGGCGATATCTCACGCATCTAGCTCAAGACAGCTTTCTAAACGTACGAGTAGACCCACCTCACCTCTAACTCCGCTCGCCCGCACTGCTCCCGCGCTACTTTTTGGGATAGTTGTCATCTTGCTGTGGCAACTCTATAGCCAACAAGCTGAGGTGCCAGTGACGGTATTACCCTCACCATGGCAAGTTGCGCGTACCTTTGTGCGTGAGTTGCCAGTGTTGGTACATCACACGCGTATGACCTTGCTCGAGACGGCGCTTGGTTTTAGTCTCGCTATTGTCAGTGCGTTTGTGCTAGCACTGATTATTGATGCATCAACTTGGTTACGGCGCGCACTTTACCCGTGGTTGGTTGCTTCCCAAACAGTCCCCATTGTTGCCCTGGCTCCACTCATGTTGGTTTGGTTCGGTTTTGGGCTACTGCCCAAAGTTCTTTTGGTGGCGCTGTTTTGCTTTTTCCCGATGGTGGTTGCTAGCGTCGACGGCCTCAGTCAACATGACCCTGCGTTACTCAAAGTTTTTCGGTCTATGGGTGCAAGTTACTGGCAAATGTTGCGTTTGGTGCGCTTTCCAGCGGCGCTACCGAGCATTTTCTCGGGACTTAAAATTGCCGTGACCTACAGTGTGACTGCCGCTATTTTTGCGGAGTATGTAGGCGGCTTTGCAGGGTTGGGCATTCTTATTCAGAGTGCTGCCAATGCTCGCGCTACACCGCTTATTTTTGCGGCCATTGTTGTGACCAGCGTGACCAGTTTTGCACTGTTTGCATTGGTGAGTGTGCTGGAACGCGTTTTCACTCGTTGGCATGAATGATGTGGCTCGAGCATCGGGATCATTACCTCATCACATGGTGTTGATGGATACTGCCAAAAACATCTAAGCCTCAATTTGACCTTGACTTCAACAAAATTATCTCAACATCTGCTAACCAACATTGTCCTTCACCCTCAATTTTGTCTGATGACTGTTATAAGAAAGGAACACCTATGAACCTTATACGTAATCTTTTAATTAGTTTGAGCATCCTTTGGCTCGCAGCACTAACACATGCACAAAACAACCTCGAGACCATCCGCCTGGCCCTCGACTGGCTCCCTAACACCAATCACACGGGTATTTACGTGGCGGAAGCACAAGGCTGGTACGAAGAAGCTGGCATCAACTTAGAAATTTTGCCGTACAGCGGCGTCGCGCCAGAGATTGTCGTGACGTCTGGGCGGGCAGATTTGGCTGTCTCGAGCACTGAAAATGTACTGGCTGCTGCTGCCGCTGGCGAGCCAGTTGTGTCCGTTGCTACGCTCATGACAACCAATACCGCTGCGTTTGCCGTCCTAGCAGACAGTGACATCATGCGCCCAGCTGACTTTGCGGGCAAAACCTATGCAGCTTTTGGGGCAGCTTACGAAACGCCTATTTTAGAAACACTCATTGCTGCAGATGGTGGCGAAGGCACAGTTAACAGCGCACTTTTAAGTGTGTCTGGTTTTGAGGCCCTGCTTTCCGGCGCAGCAGACATTGTGTGGATTTTTGAGGGTGTGCAGGGCGTGCAAGCGGAACTCGAGGACATTGAGTTGCGACTCTTTAACTTCACCGATTATGGTTTGCCAGACTACTATACCCCCGTTCTCGCTAGCAGTCCTGAGCTAATTGAGGCTTCCCCTGAACCCTTGAGAGCATTTTTAGCAGCCACTGCTAAAGGATATATGTTTGCGGTAGATAATCCCTCAGAAGCTGCCCAGCTCCTCATTGAAGGTACGCCACCAGGGACGTTTCCAAATCTCGAGCTAGTTGAAGCATCTCAGCGGTTTGCAACAGATTACTATGTGACAGTGGGTCAAGCTTGGGGCTACCAGAACCCAGCTTTGTGGGAAGGATATCCGCAGTTATTGCTCGAGGCAGGTGTGTTTACAGATACTGACGGCCAGGTTGTAAGTGATCTGGATGTATCTGCGTTGTTTACGAATGCGTTGCTCGAGGTGGGTGGCACTCCTTAGCTAGACACAAGATAAGTATTTGATAGCGTGTACAAAGTGATAAAGATGTATCAGTATGAATGCTGACATAACATCTCCTCAATATTACAGCAACTCGTTGTAGTGTTGAGGAGAGTTTTAAATTATGTCTTGTTTGTTGACACTACCCGCTCAATCAACAACGCACCCAAAATCACCGCCCCTTTCACAATCTGCTGATAAAACGACGGCACGTTGAGTAAGTTCATGCCGTTGTTAATCACGCCAATAATCAGCGCGCCAATAAGCGTGCCAAACACGCCACCACGCCCACCAAACAGTGACGTCCCGCCAACGACCACGGCTGCAATAGCATCTAACTCAAAAGCATTTCCGGCAGAAGGTTGCGCAGAATTGAGCCGCCCGGTGAGTACCATCGCAGCAATCGCAGCAGTGAGACCAGAGTACGCATAGCTAAATAGCAGTACACGTTTGACGGGGATTCCTGACAAGCGGGCGGCTTCTTCATTGCCGCCGATAGCGTAGATAGCCCGGCCCAGTGCCGTAAACCGCAAAAGTATGTGGGTGACGATGAGCACAGCTAGCATCACCCAAATGGGTACAGGGATGCTTAGCCACGTGCCATAGCCCAAAGTCATAAACAAACTGGGCAGCCCGCTTACGGGGCGGCCATCTGTGAAGGCTAGTGCGGCACCTCGAAAAATAGTGAGACCTGCGAGCGTCACAATAAACGGCGCAATGCCAGCAAACGCTACAAATGAACCATTAAACGCCCCCAAAGCTGTACCAAGCGCGATGGCAATAAGAACAGCTAGCAACGCAGGTACACCATTGACCGCTAAACTAGCACCAACAACGCCAGTAAACGCCACCAGTGATCCAACAGATAAGTCAATGCCACTACCGATAATAATCACGGTCATGCCAAAGGCAATAATGGCGTTAATAGAAATTTGCCGCAATACGTTAATGATGTTAGAGGTAGTTAAAAAGCGTTCTGAAAGAAGGCTTAGCGTGAGAACAAGCGCGCCTAGTGCAAGCACTAAGCCAAAACGGGCAAGTAAATCACGCCACGTGTTACGCACGCGTGGCACCAGTGACATGAGCAACAACCTCCTCGTAACGGAAGGGCGCGCGTAGGGTAGCGCTTACCCGACCTTCACGAAAAACTAAAATACGGTCAGCTAGGGTGATGAGTTCTTCGGTATCGCTCGAGGCAACTATCATACCTAATCCCTGTGCTACAAAATCTTCAATGACGTTGTAAAGTTCAGCGCGCGCGCCTACATCTACGCCTCTAGTAGGTTCATCCAGCAAGAGTATATCTGGTTGGGTTGCCAGTGCTTTGGCAATAACGACCTTTTGCTGATTGCCACCAGATAAGTCTGAGACGTTTTTGCTAGGGTCTGCTGGGCGTAGGGATAAGCGGTTAATCCAGTAATCAGTTTGCTCGCGTTCTTTA
Organism: Deinococcota bacterium; assembly: GCA_039034155.1. Taxonomy (GTDB): domain Bacteria; phylum Deinococcota; class Deinococci; order Deinococcales; family Trueperaceae; genus JBCCBI01. Next base: position 3,944 of record JBCCBI010000129.1, read on the forward strand.
GTAGCTTGCATAAAGCCCCAATGTTGTAAGCGGGTTAAGGTTGCTAGGGAGATGTTCTCGCGCACCATGAGTGCTTGAACCAGACCTTGCACTTTACGGTCACTGGGCACCAAAACCAAGCCCATCTGAATAGCTTGTCTAGGTGATGTAATAGCTGCTGATGGCTGACTTAATTTGCGGATGTGCGCGCTGCCTTCTAAGCCAAAAAGCATCGGAAGTACGCGCTCACGTCCAGAGCCAATGACACCTGCTAGACCAACAACCTCGCCTGTTTGTAGGGTGATGGTAAGTGGCTCGAGCTCTTCATGCTGCACGTTGATCTCAGCGAGTTGGTCGGGTTCTAGCTGAGACACGTGCTGCGTGTGCTTAACGTCCCTGCCCACCATGAGCTGCACAATTTCAGTAGGCGTTGTGGTTTGAATGCTGCGCGTGCCAATATACTTTCCGTCCCGCAAGACCGTGACGCGGTCGGCAATACGAAAGACTTCCTCGAGCCTATGGCTTATATACACCATGCTCACGCCAGTTGCTTTGACTTTGGCAATGAGTTCAAACAGCCGCTCAGTTTCTGCTGCAGACAGTGCTGCCGTGGGCTCATCTAGAACTAAAATACGCCCTTCACGGGCGAGAGCTTTGGCAATCTCGACAAGTTGCTGCTCACCGATACTAAGCTGTGAGAGTTCCGTTTTGGGGTCCACATCAAGATCAACCTCAGCTAAAAGGTCACGTGCTGTGGTGTAGAGCTTGCGGTAATTAACTAGCAGGCTTAAGTCGCCTAAAAACAAATTCTCAGCAACGGATAAACTTGGCACCAATGCCAGTTCTTGATAAACCATCACCACGCCGTGCTCGCGGGCGTCGGTGACGCTGTTAAAGTTGACAGCCTCACCAGCTAGGGTCATGCTGCCGCCATCATGCGGTTGGACGCCTGCCAGAATTTTCATAAGGGTAGATTTACCTGCGCCGTTTTCGCCGACGAGCGCGTGAACCTCACCAGCTTGTAGGTCAAAAGAGACATCCTGTAGTACCGTCACTGCCCCAAAACGCTTGCTGATGTTCGTCATGGCAAGTAAGTTCATAGATGGTCGCTCATAAATAATAGCTCACTAGCTGTGTTCCGCGAGGAATGCATCAATGGCTGCGCGGCTAGGTAAAGAGGGTTGTGCACCTGCTTTGGTGACAGCTAGTGCGCCGGTTGCACTCGCAAAGCGCAGTGCCTCGCTAAGGGACGTGCCGCTAGCATAAGCAACAGCCAGGGCGCCTACAAACCCGTCGCCAGCAGCGGTTGTATCCACGGCCTCAACCTTAAAGCTGGGTAGTTTGTGGACCGTCTTCTCATGGCACCAGACTACACCAGCTGCACCCAATGTGAGAATGACGGTAGGAACTTGTTCAGCGAGTGCCTTTGCGGTTGTTTCAGGGTTCAAGCTTACGTCTGCCACGTCTTCATCAGCTAGCAGGGCGGCTTCGCTTTCATTGACCACCAGTACATCAACATGGCGTAACTGTTCGGGGGTAAGCGCTTGGGCTGGAGCTAGGTTGAGGATGACCTTGGTAGCTGCTTGCTGGGCGAGTTGAGCAGCGTGTAATACGGTAGGTAGAGGGACCTCGAGCTGTAAGACCAGCACGTCAGCAGCTTGAATGACATCCTCAGGGAGGTCGTCGGCCGTGAGCTTCATATTCGCCCCAGACGAGACAATGATGCAGTTTTGAGCGCTGTCGTCCACGGTGATGAAGGCAACGCCGGTAGGGGAGTTAGTTAGGGACTCGAGCTGAGTTGTATCAATGCCATCATCCTGAAGTTGTTGGCGAAGTACATCCCCAAAGCCGTCACGCCCCACCCGTCCAATCATAGTGACGTGGCCACCAGCCCTAGCTGCTGCTACGGCTTGATTGGCACCTTTACCACCCGGGTGCTGGTCGTACTCACCCCCCAGCAAAGTTTCACCAGGAATAGGGAAGTGTGGCACTTGCACAACTAAGTCCATATTTAAACTGCCAACGACGACAACTTTAGTCATTGGCTAGTAGCCGTTGTAACGTCTGAGGCTGCATCATGTAGGTCATCCTTTCAGAGTAGTTATTATTCAGCTTAACTGCTGAGATATACCCTGTATGTGCCTCATATTTTATGAAGTCTGACGCAACCTATGCCTGATGTGAACGACGTTGTTGACTTGTGGCAGCATCGGGAAGCTAGCTGTGACGTGCTAAAAAATCTCTAACCACCTGAATAAAGCGTTCGTTTTCCTCGAGCTGCGGCGAGTGCCCCGAGTTCTCAAAAATGACCAGCTCTGCGTTTGGAATCTTCTCAGCCATCTCTTCTGAGGCAGCCAGTGGCGTAATCCAGTCGTGCCGACCCACCATCACAAGCGTCGGCACGTTGATGTTATGAAGCCTATCAGTTACGTCGTAATGATTTTTGGCGGTTGAAAAGGCGGCGTTGTGGGTGTCTGCTCGGAAGGTGATGTTGGCAACGCGTTCAGCGGTAACGTCTGGGTCGTAATTGGCATCATAAAGTGGCGCAATCATGGCAAAAACATCGCGGAAGTCGTCATCATCTCGCATTTTCCCTGCAAAGATGCGCTCCAAGTCAGCCTCGTTAATCTCTGGAAACTCACTCGCTCGGTTTAAGGCGTTGTGTTTAGCTTGGGTTTCGTAATGGTTGGAGGGTGCAGTGTCCCGTAACATTAAGTGTGAGACGCGTTCTGGGTGAGTGAGGATGTACTCGAGCGATATGTAGCCCCCATACGACCCACCAGTGAGGATGAATTTGTCAAGTCCAAAGTGCTTGCGTAAGCCGTCCAAATCAGCTACCCACTGTGCGTGGCTGTACGGAGGAATGCCATCTGATTGACCTGAACCCCGCGCGTCAAACGTGATGACGCGGTAGTCGTCTGCGAGCGGCGTAAAGGCTTTTTTAGGACTTACGTGTGACCCCATACCGGGGCCACCGTGGTGGGCAATAATCGTCGGATTGTCTTCACTTCCCTGTATATCCACCCAGAGCTTGGCACCGTTAATGGTGATGAACATCAGCTAGCGGCACCAAACCTGCTTCAACACGCGCATGGTGTTGCCGCCAATTACTTTGGCGATGTCCTCATCACTGTAGCCGTGTTTGACTAACCAACGGACAATATTGGGAAAAGCTTCGGCTGGGTTTTCAATGCCGTCTACCCACTCCACCCTTGGGAACGGTTTGTTACCTTTAGACGCGCTTAAACTCAATGCTGCACTGAGGGTTTTGTGAAGGCCCACGTGGTCACCAAAAAGTACATCTGGTCCAAAGGTGACATGATCCATGCCCACCAAGTTCACGCAGTACTCAAAATGCTCCATAAACGAGTCGATACTATGGCGTTGCTGTTTTTCAGTGATGGTGGTGTGGGGTGCAGCTTCAATACCAATCACGCCGCCTTTGTCAGCACAAGCTTTGATGGTTTCATCTGTCTTGAGGCGTTTGGTGTCCCACAGACCGCGCGCACCTGCGTGAGTAATAAAGATAGGCTGGTCGCTGGTTTCGATGGTGTCCATGGATGTTTGATCGCCAGAGTGGGAAATATCAATCGCCATGCCGAGTTTGTTCATGCGCTTCACCGCTTGCCGCCCAAACACGGTGAGGCCGCCGTCGTTAGGTTCGCGCAAACCGCAGCCGAGGGCGTTCCCTTCGCTATAAGCAATGCCCAAGCAGCGCACACCAAGCCCGTAGAGCACATCGATGCGGTCAAGTTCATTTTCGATCATAGCGGCACCCTCGAGCGAAATCACAAAGGCAACTTGTCCTTGCGCTTTGGCCCGGAGGATGTCTTCAGTAGTGGTTGCTAACACAACCATGTCCTGATGGGCAATGTCAGACAGACGCATGCCAATATCAAAGATGACATCGTCCCATTTCCAACCACCCCGTGAGGTAATCATGGCGGTGCCGTCCATCATGTTGTCAAATACACAGTCGAGGCCGCTAACGCTCAAACCTTCATACCCTGTGTAATCGCGCCCCCAGCGGCGAAATTCCATAAACTCGTTAAGGTCTTTGGGGGCAACGAAACAATGGTCATGCAAAGAAATAACGATGTTTTGCGCAAATAATTGTTTGACCCTTGCCTCCTCAGCCTCACTAACCTCGACGGCTTGGCTGGGCACACGGTCAACTTCTTTAACGAGTTCAAACGCTTTGTAATCCGTACCAGCTTCCAAATACTGATAAGCCTTGTAGCCGTTATAGCGCTTTTTTTGCATAAACTCTCTCCTTAAAATGAAGCCATATTCACAGAATTTGACATGCTGATATCAGCAGTCCTACTTACACGAAGAAGTCCTGTTGAAGCTAACGTGTTTATTCAAGCATCAGGTGATGGTGTTAATTAACCTGATGCTGTTTCAAAATGCAAATGCTGGTAAGTCTCAAAACAACGTCTCACGTGAGATATTGTTTGTTTTACGTCTTATTTGACTAGCTGCGTGGGTCAAGAAGATCGCGCAGACTATTTCCTAGCAAGTTAAACGCCAGCACAGTGACAGCAATGGCGACGCCCGGATACACCGCTAACATGGGTGCTAGCCAAATATTGCCTTGGGCGTTTTGAAGCATGTTGCCCCACGATGCTAGCGGTGGTTGAATGCCCAAGCCCAAGTAAGAAAGACCCGCCTCCGTGAGGATGGCCCAACCCACACCCAGCGTCGCAAGTACAGTTGCTTGGGGTAACACTTGCGGAAGCACGTGGCGCGCCAAAATGCGACGGTGGGAGCCACCAAGTGCGTGAGAGGCTTCAATAAAGTCGTTAACTTTGACCTTGCGGGCTTCAGCGTAGACAACCCTGGCCATTTGCGCCCAAAAGCCAATGCCCACAGTGATGATGATGACCGCCGGGTGGTTGCCAAACGAGGTAACAATAACGAGGATTAAAAAGAAGTTGGGGATGGCCATAAAAACATCAACAAGGCGCATGAGGATGGACTCGAGCGTCCCCCCAAAATACCCCGCTAGCCCGCCAACAAGCGTGCCGATGGACAAGCCTACGAGCATCGACAAAAGCCCTACTGCAAGTGATACCCGCCCACCTGCAAGTAAGCGCGCAAAGACATCCCGCCCGAGTTCATCTGTGCCTAGCCAGTGTTCAGCGCTTGGTTCTGCGAAGGTACTTAAGGGGTTTGCCCTGGCAGGTTCGTGAGGATAGACAAATGGCGCAATCAATACAGTGAGAACAAGTATTGTGAGCAGTACAAACGCCGCAAGTCCTAATGGTTGCTGCTCTAGTTTTGCCCAGATGCGGCGGCGTTGTTTGGGGGCTGCCTCTTGCTGTTGGACAATTGCTTGAGTGCTAGTGGTCATGGCGAATCCTTGGATCAATGACCGCATAGAGAACGTCTGTCAGTAAGTTGACGATGACAACAACGGTGCCAGCAAGTAGCGTGACGCCCATGATGACGGGGTAATCACGGCCTCGAGCGGCATCTACTGCTAATCGCCCCAAACCCGCATAGCCAAACACGTTTTCAATGACTACCGAACCAGATAACAGCACCGCGCTGATAAGCCCCAAAATAGCAATGACTGGCACCAGGGCGTTTTTCATGGCATGTTTGGTGAGCACAAGTTGCCGCCGCAGACCCTTGGCGCTGGCGGTGCGAATGTAGTCGCTGCTAAGCACTTCCAAAAACGACGCCCGCGTAATGCGCACCACGTTTGGGAGCAAACTAAACGCCAGCACAGATACAGGCAAAATAAGATGCCGTATCCACGTGAGCCATGAAGCATTCCGAGAAGACGGCATGCCTGTCGCAGGTAAACTTCCTAGCGTCACTGAAAAGATGATGATGAGCAAAATGCCCAGCCAAAAGTTCGGTATAGACATGCCCAACGTTGAAATGAGCGAGACGACATGATCGAGTACGCGGTTAGCGTTGAGGGCAGCGGCAACACCAAGTAAAACGCCCAACACTGCTGCTAACACGAGGGCACTCAAGCCCAAAACAAGGGTGCGACCGAGGCGTTCGCGTAACAGTTGGCTGACCTCGAGCCCCCCATTTATAGACGTCCCCAGATCACCTTGCACTGTTCCAACCAGCCAGTCCCGATAGCGAATCATCACAGGTTTATCCAGCCCGTACTGCCGCAGGCGGGCCTCACGCTGGGACGCTGTCGTGTTCATATCTACCAGTGAGGACGGCCCACCTGGCGCAAGGTTAATCAGGAAAAACGTCAAAACAGATACCAACCACACCACAACTAAGCCTTGCAGTACACGACGGAAAATATACGTTGTCATGATTACTTTGTGCCTTCATTCGTGCCTTCAAATAGGTGTGATGTGGTCTGTCTAAGGATCATCAAGTAAGTTTAGGGTGCAACAAACCAGTCTGCAGCAAACTGGAATGCAGTTGCGCTGTTGATTTCGGGCATGCCTTGCACGCGGGTGTTGACTGCTGAAAGAATGTCTGGGTACCACAAGTACAAGTAGGGTAGTTCTTCAGCTAGGTAAACTTGCATCTCACCGTAAACCTCAACTTGTGCTTCGTCGCTGGTAGCGCGGCGGCCATCGGTCATGATGCCGTCAAGGACTTCGCTACGGTAGTTAGGGATGTTGTTGCCATTTTCAGCGGCGTCGCTCGAGTAATACGGCGCAACATCTGCTGTAGGCGGTTGGCTCCACCACGCGAGCGTTGCTTCGTAGTCGCGGTTCACGACCACTTGCTGAATGTAGGCGTTCCACTCGATGACCTCAACGTCAGCTTCTACACCAATGTCTGCCCAGTACTGTTGCGCGAGGAGTGTAGCGGGTACTAAGTAGCCAAACTGACCCGTGGGCATGCCAAACGAAAGGCGCTCGCCGTCTTTTTGCATGATGCCATCATCGCCCGGTGTCCAACCTGCTTCTGCTAACAGGGCAACAGCTTGTTCAGGGTCGTAGGGGTACTGAGCAACGTCGCTGTTATAGAGTGCACCAAGTAAGGGGGCGATGGGCCCGGTGGCAACGGTGCCGAAGCCCTCGAGCACGGCCTCAATCATAGCCTCGCGGTCAAGCGCATGTAACAAGGCTTGGCGTACGCGCTTATCTTGAAAACGGGCATCATTTTGGTTTAAGACCACCCAGTAGTAGAGGTTTTGACTTTGACGCAACACACGAATATTAGGGTTGCGCTCGAGGTTCTCCACCACTTGCGTATTAAGGCGTGTGACTAAATCAAGTTCGCCCGCCAAAAGCTGAGCCACTTGCGCGTTGGCATCTGGAATAATCCGGAAGACTAGCGCTGCCAACTTAGGCTCCTCGCCCCAATACAGTTCGTTAGGTTCCAAGCGAACATACGACCCGGATACAAACTCGGCTACTTTGTAGGCACCTGTGCTTACGGGTGTTTGTTTGTTAAACGAGGTCACAGTGAGGGGATTTTCTGCCTCACCTAACGCATGTTCTGGCAAAATGCCTGAGAACGACGCCAAGTAGTAGGGAAGTGCTGAAAACGGTGTGTTGAGGATAAAGCGTACGGTCAGTGGGTCAACGATCTCAACCATATCCACCGGATCAAATTGGTTGGCACTTTGCGCGCCAAGTTCCTCGACCAAAACAACATCGTTAAAGGTAAACGCGACATCCTCAGCGTCAAAGGCTTCGCCGTCTGACCAGGTGACGCCGTCGCGAAGGGTAAACGTCCAGGCGAGGGCATCATCTGAAATCTCCCACGAGGTTGCGAGTCCCGGCACCGGGCTGAGGTCGTCTGGGTTGTAGCGGGTGAGCTGCTCAAACAAAATGGTGTTGATGAGGTTGGACTCAATCACCGCACCGGGTGCCCACGGGTTAAAGGTGGGGTCAGCGTTGGTGGCAAATGTGAGTTCGGCGCTGGCATCATAGTCCTGCGCCCACGCACTGCCTCCCACGCCAACGACTGCACCCATAGCAATGAGTGAGTAGACAATATACTGTCGAACGAGTTGTTTCATATTTGATCCTTTCCTTATCTTCACACGTGGCACGGTTGCGCCGCGAATATGAACCTGATGCTGCTCGATGTATCAAAATATAACGTACCGAGATACACCTAAGTTTGTCTGGTGGCTAAATCTGCAGAGATGTAGCCAAGTTGCCGCGAAATTTGCTGTGCTGCTTGGGTGATGTGCTGCGCAAACGTGTCCAAGGCAGCATCACTCACCCGGAAGGACGGCCCGCCCACGCTGATGCCGCCAATGACCTGCCCGGAACTGTCAAAGATGGCAGCGCCTACGCCTCGAGCCGAGGCGTCGTAATCTTCATCACTCACGGCGTAGCCACGTTTGCAGATGGTCTCGAGTTCTGCTTGCAACGTTGCTGCATCTAAAACAGTGCTGTTGGTGTACTGCGGCAAGGTTGCCAGATTATCTAGCACCGCTTGTTGCCGCGCATTATCCAAGTTGGCGAGCACCGCTTTGGGTACAGCACCTGCGTGAAGCGGTGCAGACAATCCCAATACAGATGCTAACCGCACTTGCTGCGGGCTATCGCGGCGGTCAACACAAACCGCGTGATCGCCAGCCAGCACGCACAAATTCACCGATTCACCTGTGTCACGCACAAGTGCGTCCATGTGGGGTCTGGCAACGTCCACGAGTGAGGGTTGCTCCGCAGAAGCCCCGGCACTACTGAGGCTATGCAAGTGACTGGTGAGGGCAAACCGTTCACCTTCCACCATGTGAATAAAACCAGCGGCTTCCAGTGTTTTGAGTGACCGGTACGCTTGGTTTTTTTCAAGCCCCATGCGGGTGACGACATCTGCGAGGGAGAAGCGGTGAGGTGGAGCAGCAAAGGAGGACAGCACTTGGAGGGTGCGGTAGGCGGAGGTGATGACGTATTGGTTGGGGGAGTGGGTGAGTTGGTCGGTCATGTTGAGGGTTGAGAGATTTTATAACTTATGATTTGAATTCTGTCGTTTTGTACTGCGAGTCGATAGCGCATAATAATACAGTTGGGGAATGATAGTCAACTTAATAAGCTAAGTGTTAGCCTGATATTGGTGGTGATGGAAAAGCAAAAGCCTGAAAGGTGGATACTCGGACGGTAGCTGAGGCTATAGATTGAGTAGTCAAGGTGTTAGGCAATAAAAAAAGCAGCCCATAGGCTGCTTGAGTAATGAATTTACAGATGA
>JBCCBI010000130.1:0-12943 GCA_039034155.1 Deinococcota bacterium
TCTCTCTTAGGAGCTACCCTCTAACCAATCACCCAACCCTCACCTCCTCCATTCCTCTTCCCCTTTCCTCTGGGCTACCTAACGGTAGCCTTCTTTTTTTGGGGCATCAACGAGCCCTACAGACAAAGGTATTCCAAATCGTTAGAGTGACGTATGCCAACTTCCGTCATTGCTGACGAACGCATCAAACTACTAAATGACAAGCCATCACAAGCTGGGGATTACGTCCTCTATTGGATGCAGCAATCTGCCAGAGCAGAAGATAATCACGCGCTCGAGTATGCCGTTCAGCAAGCTAACGACCTCAACAAGCCTCTTTTGGTTGTGTTTGGACTCATGGACGATTACCCAGAGGCAAACTTGCGGCACTATCACTTTTTGTTAGAAGGCTTGCAAGAAACGCAAATGAGTCTAGCAAAGCGCAATATTGGCATGGTAGTGCAACACGGACAACCAGTTGAGGTTGCCTTTGCCAATGCCCAACGTGCGTGTTTAGTTGTGTGTGACTGCGGCTATTTGCGCCATCAGCGAGTGTGGCGTGAGCAAGTTGCTGAGGGTGCAGCGTGTCAAGTTGTCCAAGTTGAGTCAGACGTGGTTGTGCCAGTTGAGCTTGTCTCAAACAAAGCGGAGTATGCAGCGCGTACTATTCGTCCCAAAATCACTAAACATCTGGATGAGTTTTTGATCGCGTTGGCTACAACACCCGTCAAAAACCCGAGCCTCAACTTGCGCGGTAGCCAGGAGTTTACCAACCTCGAGCTAAGTGATGTAAACGCTTGCCTAGCTAGCCTCAAACTGGATACCTCACTTAAACCTGTGACGTTATTTAAAGGCGGTACATCTGCAGGTAAGCAGCAACTAGCTAAGTTCTTAGATAAGTCGTTTGCTACCTACGCAGACAACCGCAACCAACCCCAAACCAACGACGTGTCGCACATGAGCAAGTACTTGCACTTTGGGCAGCTCTCACCGATTTACATTGCCCTTAAAATTCGCGAGGCTGCAACAGAAAATCGTGAAAACCGTGAGTCCTACCTCGAGGAACTCATCATTCGCCGCGAGTTACCGATGAACTTTGTGTATTACACAGCCAACTACGACAGCTATGATTGTTTGCCAGATTGGGCCAAGAAAACGCTTGGCGAACATGCAGATGACAAGCGCGAGTACGTCTACGACCGTGAGCAGCTCGAGACCGCCCAAACGCACGACCCCTACTGGAACGCGTCCATGAACGAAATGCGCGTGACCGGCTACATGCACAACTACATGCGCATGTACTGGGGTAAAAAGATCCTCGAGTGGAACCAAACTCCAGAAGATGCCTTTGCAATAACTCTTTACCTGAACAATAAATATTTTTTAGATGGTCGAGATGCCAACTCGTTTGCAGGTGTGGCGTGGGTGTTTGGGCAGCACGACCGCGCGTGGACCGAGCGGGCGGTATTTGGCAAAATTCGTTATATGAACGCCAAGGGGCTCGAGCGCAAAGCCAAACCCAAAGCCTACGTGGAAAAAGTCAATAAACTCGCCGAATCGCTTGGCTACGACCTCGTTAAGACAGATGTTGGGATGCAACCTCAGCTATTTTGAGGGTGTTGATGACGCACATAGGCAATGATGATTAGCAACGTCGATGATTAGCAACGTCGATGATTAGCAACGTCGATGATTAGCAACGTCCAAGCATGCACACAAAGCTATTCCCCCTTTCTCCCCATCACCCTTTCCTATACCTCAACAACCACATCTCACCATGCACGTGATAATCTTGCACCATGAGCATCACCACCGAAGAGATGGAACACTTAAAACGCCTTGCCCGGCTGGAACTTTCGGAAGAGGAAACCGAGCACCTCAAAGGGGATATCAACAAAACGCTGGATTACTTCACCTTGCTCAATGAGCTAGATACCGACGGCGTCGAGGAGTTGGTGCGCCCGGTGCAAAGCGTGAACGTGTTCCGGGCGGACGAAGTTGTGCCAACGCTCACCCATGAAGACGCCATGAGCGTTGCTGTGGAGCAGGAAGATGGTTTTTACAAAGTGCCGCGCACGGTGGATACGGGCGAGTAATAACAATTTTGAGGGTACATCTGGCTTAAACAGGTAGCCACAAAAACCCGCCGATGTCCTGCCTGCCGGAACGCTGCGCTGTTTTGATGGACGCGATATTACGTGCGTCAATTGTGCCAAACAAAACGTCATCTTCGTTTGCTTGAAGCTGCTGAACAAGTTGATGCTGCAGGGCGACGCCAAAACCTTGTCCAGCAACGCTGGAGCTCAGTAAAATTTCAACGACAACAAAGCCGCGTAAGCCCTGTTCCTCATGACGGGTCACTGCGGTAAGACCCGCCCACGCCTCATTGATATAGACCTCAAACAGGGTGCCTTCCTCGAGGTAGCTAGTCATATCTTCTTGAGTTTCAAGACGTGCATATTCACTCAGCGTCGGCTGTGCCTCAACGCGCTCCTTGTAAAGATCAGCATAACGCGCATAAAAGCTCATGTCGGACGGTTTAACGAGCTGCAATCGTGACGTTTGTGCGGGTCTGGGGCGTGCGCGCATATCGCTGATACGGGCAGCTAAGTAGCGCTGTTCCCAATACGCACCCGGCCACTGATGAATGTCATCTTGCCAGTGACTGGGCAAAAAGAGGCGCAGGTGTTTAGGAGCAAACATCTTGTAGGGTGCTAGTACAGCTTGTTTGATGGCCTCGAGGTCGGCATCTTCACGAAGTAACTGTTCAGACACCACAACATCCACAAAAGGACGGTCAAGGTTAAGGTTCCAAAAGCGAATGCCGATAATCGCCTGACCTAACTCGGGTAGCTCGAGCAAGCTATTTTTAAACTGCTCATAGGTTGTGTTAGGAAATGGACAGTACTTGTAGAACTCTTGCGCCAAAGTGTCACTGAAAATGCGGTTTACATTTGTGCTGAGGTCGTTACGATAGATGTGTTTCAGAGTTTCCGAGCTGTACCACTGTTCAAGTAGCGGTGTAGCTTGGCTGAGTTTGCTCAGCGTTGCTTGTTCTAAAATCCCATCTTGATTGAGGTCCATCATCAATATGCCCTCACAGAGCTAGATTCAGGCATCTAAAATAAGTGTTTGGAATGCTTGTGCAAAACCAGCATCATCCAAGTGTTTGTAAGCTTGTACAAACCTACGCAAGCGGTATTGCTCGAGTAAGCCTGTCACCAACGTCTCAGACGTATACGGATCGCGTTTGACGCCAATTTTGGCGCGACCAAGTTCGTCCAAAAGCTCCAGTTCACGTAGTGCTGCTAGCGCGCGGGTGGTGTAGGTATCTTCCTTGGCAGGGCGCTGACCGCGTTTTTTAATGTCGATGTAAAGACGGCGCAGGCTAGCAACGTCGGGAAAGGTTTGGGCGTGTTGCTCGAGCCGAGCAAGTTCCGCCTCAGCTAGGTTGACGTAGACAGTTCTCACATCCTTCAATTGGTTATGCCACGTATTGAGATAATCTCGAAGTGATGCTATTGGCGTCAGTGACGTTGTATTTAAAGGCATTACACTGAGTAAGATAGTTGCATTACTCTCAACTTTAGGGAGTTGCTCGAGCTCAATACTTTCTACCTCGAGATAATTCTCTTCAGGTTGACCGCGTTTAATTGTGAAAGCTGATGCCTGCTTACTGGTGTCAATATCTTGATGGGCATCGTCTTGATGGGTATCGTCTTGAGTATCATTAGCAACATCAACAAGAGGTAGAGGCTCTGCTGATCGCAAATCGTGCGCCTCAAACTCAATACTACGCTTGCCTTGCCACTCGTTTTCCCGCAAACTCATCGCCACGTTGAGGGCATCGCGGCGGGTGAGGGTTTCTGCTTGTTCACCTCGCTGCCAGGCAATGCCTTTAACACCCCCCACCCGCAGTTGCAAGTGTGTACCTGTTTTGCCAACCGCTCTGGCCATATCAAGTTGGTCACTAAACCCAAACAGGGGTGCGCGGTGGCCCTGACCGAATGGCTCGAGCGTGTCTAAGCTATCAAGTAACCCTTTGCTCATATCTGCTTGGCTTACCAGTGCGTCTAGGACAACTGATGGCCTCGGCGCAGGGTGATCTGCTACAAAGGTGTTTATGGCGTCTCGAAATGCAGGAATATCGTCTGGATTAAGGGCAAAGCCTGCTGCTTGGGAGTGACCGCCGTAGCGTTTTAGGGTGCTTGCTGCGTGGTTAAGCGCGTTCACCGCAGAAATTCCTGGCGTTGACCGCACGGAACCTTTGTCCCCGGCGATGATGAACACGGGTTTGTAAAAACGCTCGAGCAACTTGCTAGCCACAATGCCCATCACCCCGGCGTGCCAGCCGTCATCTGCGACTACAATGGCAGGTTCAGCTGGATTGACGTGCTCCAGAGCCTCTTCAAACATACGCTGTTGCACGTCGCGGCGTTCGGTGTTGCGGGCTTGTAAGTACACCGCAAGTTCACGGGCGCGCCGTTCAGAAGCAGTCATCAGCAGTTCCAAGCCCATGTCAGCATCCCCCATGCGGCCAGCTGCGTTAAGGCGCGGAGCCAATACAAAAGCGACATCTGTTGCAGTTGGTGCGTCACTTAAATGAGATTGTCCGATAAGCGCTTTGAGTCCGGGCCAACGGGAATCTTTAAGGTGCTCGAGCCCCTCCACAATAAGTGCGCGGTTTTCACCCATCAGCGGGGCAACATCTGCAATTGTGCCGATGCTAGCGAGGTCGCTGTAGTCTAGCGGAGGTTCTAACTTGAGGCGGTTTCTGAGCGCCCACAGTAAGTGATAGGCCACCCCAGCGCCCGTAAGCTCAGGCAAGCCTGTCTTTGCCAGCGGCGACATCTTCGGATGCACAATTAAACAATCCGGCAAACTTTGTCCTGGATGGTGGTGATCGCTGACGATGACCTCAACACCTGCTGCTTGCAGGTGGGCCAGTTCGTCCAAGTTGGCAATGCCGCAATCTACGGTAATAAATAAATCTGCGTTGGCAATGTGCTCATCAACTCGGTCTGGTGAAATGCCGTAGCCATCTTTGACACGGTGGGGAATAAACGGCGTGACGTTGCCACCAAGTTCGCGTAAACCCAAGGTAAGTACAGCTGTTCCGGTGATGCCGTCGGCATCGTAATCACCATGAATGAGAATGCGTTTTTTGTGTTTGAGGGCGTGCTCGAGCCGCGCTGCTGCCGCTTCCAAATCAGGAATTTGTGTGAGTGCTAGCGGTGGCGTCAAGTGACTGAGCGCATCCCCCCGAAAGCCCCTAGCCCACAGGACTGACGCCAATAAAGGCGGAATCTGTAATTCACGAATAAGCGTGCGTAGAGCATCCGGCGGCGCACTGGGGCGCACTTGCCATACTGCACTAGGACGTGGGGTATGTTCAGCTTGACGTTTTTGCGTTGTCTGATTACTTGGTTCAGCCAAGACAGTTCATTCCAAAAAACATATAGCACACCATGTTGAGAAGTACGCCTAACATTGACACGATCAAAATTTACCTGCTATGCAAAAACTATTGCTTTTATTCAAAACCACAAAGACATCACACTGAGTCATAACTGAACGTATGATGTCTTGAGGTGTTGAGTTACAAGTAACAGACTTATTGAGCGACTTTATTTGCTGCGGGCGCCTTCTGAGGCGCAGCTTGAGGTTTGGGCAAGCTGGCAGGCGGTTTAGCCATGCGTTCTTCAAGACGCTCAATTTCTTGGCTCAGCGCGCGTAGTCTGCGGCGCATGGGCCACCAAGCTGCAAAATAGCCACCGCCTATCGCGACAGCAAGTACCACTACAGACGGAAAGTCAAAAATAAACGGCAAGCGCATCATGCCATTGACGCGTTGAATCATCAGCAAGTAGATGACAACAACGCCCCATATAGCTATTTGAATCATTTGTTTTGTCTTCATAAAACCATTTACACGCGCTAGGCGTGATCTCCTCTCGAGTAAAGGGAATGTAACTTCAATCTGCAAGACGTCAGCTATTGGTCAGGTGTGTACATGAGTCAGTGTGACGTCATCATCAGAAGAACGAATGTATGCGTCTATTTTAGCTTACTGACGTACGCATGGTTGCGCGGGTATCACGTTGTGCTAGGGGACATTAAAGATGTACCAATCCAAAGTTGTTTGATGTCATCAAAAGAGTCATTCTCAAAACTAACCTCAAGGACTCGAGCCAACCATCAACATCTAACTACCTCAACAGAGATAGATGACGCACACAACCCACCCACGGGCTTAAACTCGCTACACTAAGAGTGTTGTGAACGCGAGTACTGAAGTTATCCCCAATCCTCAAAGTGTGACACCTCAAACGGATGCTAAAGTTTTAGTAGCTATGTCTGGTGGCGTAGATTCCTCCATGGCTGCCCGCCTCCTCAAAGACCAAGGCTACGCGCTAACCGGAGCCATGATGCGCTTTTGGCAAGACGACAAACCCAAAGAGCAATTTAACCTGTGCTGTAGCCCAGAAGCTGCCTATGACGCCCGCCGTATTGCTGATGCGATTGACATTCCGTTTTACCTGCTTGACTACCGCGACATGTTTGAAGATCATGTCATCAACCCATTTTTGGACGTCTACAGTCAGGGGCGCACGCCTAACCCGTGCGTGTGGTGCAACCGCCAGATTAAGTTTGGCGCGTTTGTACACAAAGCGCGCTTGCTTGGTTGTGACTACGTTGCTACCGGTCACTACGTGCGCCGCGTGGATTTGCCAGACGGTGATGTTGGCTTTTATCGTGGCTACGACGACAGTAAAGACCAAACGTATTTCCTCTGGGCGCTCCCCCGTGAAGTCCTTAGTCATGTACTTTTTCCGTTGGGTGAGCTTACCAAAGATAAGGTGCGCGAACTCGCTAGAGACGCCAACTTTGCGGTAGCCAGCAAAAAGTCATCCCACAGCTTGTGTTTTATTACCGATAGCGTGAAAAGCTACTTGCAAGAGCGCACCGCGCGCAATCCGGGCCCTATTTTGGATGCTGCTCAGGACTTTAAAGACATTGGCGAGCATGAGGGCTTACAGTTTTACACGATTGGTCAGAAGAAGGGTCTGGGACTGTATCATTCGCACCTCGAGCGCTTTGTACTGGACATGGACGCCAGCACAAACACCCTGATTGTTGGCACGCGCGACATGTGCTACAGCGACACGCTGGAAGCTAGTCAATCAAATTTTTTAGTGGATATTGACAGCATCCCCGAACGGGTCATGGCTCAAACGCGCTACCGCCAAAGCCCGTCTCCAGCCCGGGTTGTTCAAACTGAGGTGGGCTTTAACTTGCACTTTGAAGAACCCGTGTTTGCCATTACTAGAGGACAATCCGCTGTTCTTTACGCTCGCGACGAACACGGTGATAGGCTTTTAGGCGGCGGAACAATTGACAAATTTGTGCCTAAAGTACCCATGCCAGCTCGAGCTTCTTGAATTCTGTGCTGGCATACACTGTTAGGGTAATACTGTCATCAATGTATGTTGAAACAACCTTCAGGAGGATATTGTGGGACCTTTAATTTTACTTTTAGCTATTGTTGCCATCGTCATTGTGGGCATTATTAGTGTGTTTAACCGCATTCAGACGCTCGAGAACCGCTTTGAAAACGCCTGGAGCCAAATTGACGTGCAACTCAAACGACGCAATGACTTGATACCTAATTTGGTTGAAACCGTTAAAGGCTATGCAAGTCACGAAAAAGATATTTTTGAAAGCGTGGCCGCCTCACGCAGTAAAATGATGGGCGCAGGCAATGTGTCTGACCAAGCCCAAGCAGCTAATGCCATGACCTCGGCATTGGGGCGGCTTTTTGCGATTGCTGAAAACTACCCAGACCTAAAAGCGAATGAAAACTTCCGAGTGCTGCAAGAAGAACTAGCCGGCGTGGAGAGTAAAATTGCTTATGCCCGGCAGTTTTATAACGATGCTGTCTTGCAGTACAACAATGCCATTGAAACCTTTCCGGGTGTGCTGTTTGCAGGCCCCATGAGCAAAGACCAACAGGTTTATTTAGAGATTCCTGCAACTGAACGCGAAGCGCCTAAAGTATCCTTTAGTTAGGGTTGCTCGAGCTTGCTAATGCTTGTATGGCCGAACGTTTGACAAATGTGGAGGAATGTATCCACATGTTGCCTCAATTATGAGTGATTCTAAATCTAAACGTGCTTACCAAGAAGGACGCTCGAAGCGGGCGACGGTAAAGCGCTCGAGCAAAACGAGTCAAGCTGCTCAAAACGTTGAGAGCAAGCCGCCAGTGGGGCGCTCGAGTAGGAGGAGGCGGGCTGCTAGTAGTGGCTCGAGCCAACAACAGCCATCTCAACCCCAGCAACCTCAACCCCGCCAGCCTCAAGCTCAGCCACCCATTGGCCGTGCAGGCAGGACCCGCCAACCTACTCAGCCCGCTAGTAAACAACAGCCGCCAATCGGCCGCCCTGGCAATCGTCCAGCTTCTGCTCGTAGCTCGAGGTTTGATGACGCTAGTTTTGAGAGTGGGAGTTCTGATAAGGGCAAGTTTGATAGTGGCAGGTTCGACAGTGCTAATGCTCGAGCTGCAACACCATTTACCAGCAGCCAACTTAGCGGTGACGCTAAACCCCGCCGTCCCAGAGACCTTAAATACGTTAACATTACAGGTAAGCGCATCAATATACTGGACTGGCAAGCAGCCAACAAGCGCTATTCTGTCTATTTAACGCTGTTTATGGTGTTACTTCTAGGTGCTATTGCGTATACTGCCGCCGTTGCACTAGGTGCTGCATATGCATGGTTATACGTGGGGCTTGCTGCGGCCTTGGCAGTAGGACAAAATGCCATTGCTTACTGGTACGGCGACCAGATTGCGCTGAGTGTTGCTCACGCCCGCCCAGCTAACAAAGACGAGCATCGCTACTTGGTGAATATCACCGAAGCCGTCGCCATTGGCACAGGTGTGCCAATGCCTAAACTTTACGTGATTGACAGCCCCGCACCAAATGCTTTTGCTACCGGCCGCAACCCGCAGCACAGTACCGTGGCCGTGACCAGTGGACTTATGGAGCTGTTAGATAGGCAAGAGCTCGAGGGCGTCATCGCTCATGAGCTCGCCCACGTAAAAAATTATGACGCGCTGCTGATGTCCCTTTTAGCGGCCACCTTGGGTGCGATTATTATCTTGCGTGATGTCATCTTACGCATGAACAGATACGGTGGTAGGCGCAGACGCGGTGGTGGCAACAACGCTGGGCAGGCTCAAGCTATAGCGATGATTTTACTGCTGGTGCTGCTTATCCTAGCGCCGGTTCTAGCGAGCATCGTACGCTTTGCGGTAAGCCGCCGCCGCGAGTATTTAGCAGATGCTACCGCTGCTTACATCACCCGCAACCCAGAGGGTCTGGCGCGTGCGCTAACCAAGGTACGTGACTACCAAGGCGAGCGTTTGGAGGTCTCTGAAGGCCTCCGTCACATGTTTATTAGCAACCCTGTGAAGAAGCTGAATGCACGCGGGATGTTTGCAACGCATCCACCTTTAGAAGAGCGTATTTCAAGACTTACGCGCATGTAAAATAAGTACTCCATCCACTTGAAAAAATCCTCGTCTGGGACGGTAAATCTTTTGACTTTGTGGGGCGCGTTATGATATACTTTAAGGTAATGAATCTAAGGGGTTTGGACAGCTTTTTGTAACATTCCACAACAGCTTGTGACGCGCATTTATAGGCGTACTTAGAAGGTATCACAGCAGTGCGCCCTCACCCGCTTTGGGCCTAAAACCAGCTTGTGTCATAAGTTAGGTAAGTTTGTGGTTTAACAGCAAAGTAAACGTCGGCATCAGCATCAAGTTGTTGGAAATTAAGTTGAAACCAAGTTGATGTCAACGTCAGTAAAACCTGAGTAAGCATAAGCTCGAGGTAGTTGTTCATCAGTGTGTTGATAATTACGCTGGCAGCAAAAGCCTCAGCTAGTACCTAAACCCTTTAGCTATGGAGGTTCGCTTGACCAGTTCCAGTTATAGTGCAGATAGTATTAAAGTCCTGAAAGGGCTCGAGGGTGTTCGTAAGCGTCCTGCCATGTACGTACAAGGTGGCACCGGGATTGACGGGTATCACCAGCTTTTAACCGAGATTATTGACAACGCCATTGACGAGTCGCTAGCTGGCTACGCCGATACCGTCACAGTAACGCTCAACCCAGACGGCTCCGCTACCGTTACCGACAATGGCCGCGGGATTCCCGTGGGCGTCATGCAAAAAGAAGGTCGCCCCGCCATTGAGGTTATCTTTACCGAACTGCACGCAGGCGGTAAATTTGACTCGGAGGCCTACAAAGTCTCAGGTGGGTTGCACGGTGTAGGTAGTTCGGTAGTGAACGCCCTGTCTACCTTTTTAGAGGCAGAAGTTAGCACCGGCGGCAGCATTCACCGCATCCGCTTTGATGAAGGTAATGTTACCGAGCCTGTTCACGAAATTGGCAAAACTAAAGATACTGGGTCAAAGGTATCGTTTAAACCCGACCACGCGATTTTCAAAGATATTCGTGCGTTTGACTACCAGCGCATTCGCAAGCGCTTGCGCGAACTTGCCTACCTAACTGGCGGCGTCAAGATCATCTTAAGTGACAAACGCCAAGAGCACGACGAAAAGCAGGAAGTCTTTCAAGAAAAAGGTGGCGTGGCAGCCTTTGCCAAGCACATGGCAGAAGGCAAAGCCCTTTACGAAACGGCGATGCTCCTTAAGGGCAACGTGGATGACATCGACGTAGAAGTAGGTATGGTGCACACCAGCAACTACGGGCAGACCATTCTTACCTACGCCAACATGATTACCAACCGCGATGGCGGTACACACTTAACTGGCTTTAAGACAGCTTACACGCGCGTGCTCAACAACTACGCCAAAGCCAATAACCTTTTCAAAAAGGGCGATCCTACGCCGTCTGGTGAGGATTTCCTCGAGGGTATTTCCTGCGTTATCTCAGTAAAACTGGGCGACCCGCAATTTGAGTCGCAAGCCAAGGTCAAACTGCTCAACCCAGAAGCGCAAAGTGCCACTCAGTCCGTTGTTTACGAAAAGTTTAATGAGGTTTTAGAAGAAAACCCTAAAATTGCTAAAAGCGTAATTGAAAAAGCGGTTAACGCCGCCAAAGCCCGCGAAGCCGCCCGTAAAGCGCGCGACCTGGTGCGGCGAGTTAACCCGTTTGACAACGAAGAACTCTCGGGCAAGCTCTCGGACTGCCAGTCAGAAGACCCTACCGTCAGTGAAATTTACATTGTGGAGGGGATTTCGGCAGGCGGGAGCGCCAAACAAGGGCGTGAGCGCCGTTTCCAAGCTATTTTGCCCCTGCGCGGTAAAGTCCTCAACGTGGAAAAAGCCCAGATTGGCAAAATCCTCAAAAATGCTGAGATTCGTGCGTTGGTTGCCTCAATTGGCGCTGGTATTGACGGCACGGGTGATGATGAGCACTTTAACCTCGAGGACGTGCGTTACCATCGCATCATCATCATGGCAGACGCAGACGTAGACGGGAGCCACATTCGTACGCTACTACTTACCTTTTTCTACCGCTACATGCGCCCGCTTATTGAGGCTGGTTACTTATATATTGCCCAGCCGCCGCTATTTGCCGTGAAATTTGGGCGTGAAAAAGAGCCAACCTTTGTCTATAGTGACGGCGAACTTCAAGCCCTCCTCAAGCAAAACTCGGGGCGTAAAGCCAACATTCAACGCTACAAAGGCTTGGGCGAAATGAATGCTGACCTGCTTTGGGAAACCACGATGAATCCTGAAACACGCGTCCTCAAGCGCGTCACAGTGGATGATGTGATGGAAGCTAGCGAAGCTTTTGAAACTCTCATGGGGTCAGATGTACCACCACGGCGGGCGTTTATTGAAGATAACGCGCACTTGGCGCAGTTGGATATTTAGGTAATTTTCTACTGACGTTTTAAGATAAATAAAACGCACATGAATCACCATAAGCTCTGAATAGCAGGGGTCATTTTGAAAGATGATAACCTGCTACTCAGGGCTTTTTTCTTGAACTATGGCACGATTTATGCGGAATCCGTTTTACCCGTTCTGACAGGTGTTGACTCTCCAAAAATCAACCAGACTTGGTATAAAGCTGTGCGCTAATTATGCGGTAAGCGTAGCTAATTCAGCATTAACTTGTCCAAGCAAACGCGGGTAAATAAGGTGAGTATTTTCGTTTGCAAAGGCTTCCAGAGATTTATCCATAGCAAAAAGCATGGTTGGTGCAGCAACAATATCTCCTAAGTAGGTCATCAGAATTTGCTTGCTGTCGGCTCGAGCTATAAGCTGGGCAATGGGTAAGCCCACATGTAAAGGGGTTGACTTGTCTAAGCTCAGGGTATCTAAAGGATTGTCGAGCTGAACAGTTGCGGTTAAGCGAATATCATCAGACGCGCGCCCCACTCTGAGTTCAAACGCACCTGATTCACTCAGCCAGCCTCCTTGGGTCGGATCATAGTAGCTAAACGCAGCCTCTTGTAGCTCGAGCACCACGGTTTTGGTTTCACCTGCTTCTAGCCAGACTTTTTGGAATGCCTTGAGTTCTTGTTCAGGCCGTATTAGGCGTGATACAGGGTCATGTACGTAAAGTTGAACCGTTTCATAACCAGCATGTTTACCCGCGTTGCTTAGCTCGAGCTGCACGCTTAAAGCCTCACATGCTTTCAAGCTTGTGTGACTGAGCTTAAGCTTGCTGTAGACAAACTGACTGTAAGAAAGCCCATGCCCAAAGGCAAAAAGAGGATCAACACCCTTACTTTGATAGTAGCGGTAGCCAACAAAAATACCCTCCCCATAGCGAACATCCCCATTTTCGCCAGGGTAGTTTAAGTAAGTGGGGTTATCTTGAATGCACTTGGGAAAACTTTGGGGCAACGCACCCGAGGGATTTTGATAGCCCAAAAGAATATCTGCAATGGCATGACCGCACTCTTGACCTAAAAACCACA
>JBCCBI010000131.1:0-12905 GCA_039034155.1 Deinococcota bacterium
CGAGTCACTGCTCACTGGCGTAGAATTTGACTTAGAAGTTTCCTTAGAACTCGCTGTACTATCCGTACCACTTGTATCAGCGGATTGTGACTCCGTTGACGCATCACTTTTTGTAGAACTAGCAGATTTGCTCGAGCCACCCTTGGAATCATTCACATAAAACCCAGAGCCCTTAAAGGCAATCCCTACAGGTTGAATAAGCCGCTTAACCGGGTCCCCTGTTTCTGGGTGGGTGGTGAGTGCAGGTTCAGTGATACGCTGTTCAATTTCAAATTTTTCGTTGGTGTTTAAATTCCTGTAGACATACACAGGCATGACGTTGAGACCTCCAGAAAACATTGCCGGTCCTACTAAACACAGAGTATGTTTAGCAAATACCCTTTCAGCAAGCCCAGCTAACGTCCATCAATCTACCTGACAACGCCTTCTAGTACATCATTACAACGCACACTATTACAACGCACACTGTAATTAACATTGAGGCTGTTAAGCCATTTCAGCAAACCCGCGGACCTTGAAAGGTGGCTCGAGTCCTTCAGCTAACTTCCTTGTACAACGCAACATCATCAAGATGTCATTATCATCAAGATGTCGCTGACACACTTTGATTTACGGCACCCATCCTTGTATCAACTTTTGCATGAATCTTAACGAGTGTCATCCTGCCAAACTGACCCTACCTTCATGTTCACATCGTCGTTGAGGTATGTTTTTTTCAAAGCTTCAATCACCCGTTTCAGACGACTCAAACCGCATCAATCCAAAAAACATCACAACCCTGCCACAAGTTGTCAACGTTAAGGTTCACTTCAGGTCAGCCGTCCATACTAACGATTGTGATACTCGTGTCATTTGGATGGCACGGCTGTGTGGCACGTATAAGCAACTGCGCTTGTACATGTGCCCCACGATAACAGTGCCACAACAGCCATCACACATATTGACGCCCAGCACCTCCACACTCCCCACGTGTCTAGGTGTGGTGGCCGTCTTTAACATGGTTACGGCACTGGGCCTAGTGCATATATTTAGTCATTTACATTCGCATGAGTTAGGTAAGAATCTAGGAGGCATGGCATGAAGACTCTCCATAAGCGTCTGGTCACACGCCAGACACACAAACTTAAAAGCACGCTTTTCAGCAAAAGCATGCTGCTTATGCTGCTACTAGCACTCGCAGCCTGTTCAACAGAAACACCCACTGTTGAGCCGCCTATTCAGCCTAATCCACAGGTGAGTATTGACGGGCTCGTAACAGGTAACACGGGTGCACTTCAGTTTGAAGGCAAACGCCTCACAGTACCAGCGAGCGCCAATATCTCGTTGCGCGGTCAAGCTGCATCTGCTGAGGTGATTCGCCCTGGTGTGCGGGTACGCGGGACGGCCACCACAAGTGACGATGCAGTTACCGTGGTAGCCGCTGTAGTGAGCTACCCCAACGCAGCTCAGGGCGTGGTGACAGATGTTGACCTGAACGCCAATACCCTTACCGTGAGTGAAGGTGGGCGCAGCGTCACCATGAGCCTAACGGAAGGTACGCTCGTTACCGGTAGCAAACCTAGTGACCTTGCTGAAGCCGTAACGCTTGGGCGGCACGTCACCGTCTTTGGGTATACCAATAATGAAGCTGATGACACTATGGTTGTGCTCGAGATTTGGACCGCTGCTAACGATCCTGATGACCTTGCACCAGATACACCAAGTAACCCTGGTAGTGGCGATAATGGTGGGGGTGAAGGTGGACAAGACAGCGGCGACCGCGCAATGGGTTACTTTGTTCTTCCTATCGCAAGCCTTGACCAAGCTAATAACACCTTAGTTGTCGTTGAAGATGATGGCAGCGAGATCACTGTACGCATTTTGGCAGACACTATTTTTGAAAGTGAAACGGGCGTTAGTGATGCAACTAGCTTTTGGCAAGCTGCCAGCGAAGGTGAGTTGTTGACGCTCGAGGGCACCTTTAACGAAGAGGTGATCGAAGCAACTTACATTGCCCTTATGCCCCCGCTGGTTGTTCAACCAGTTGAGCCTTTTATTGGCATTGACGGTTTTATTAAAAACCTCGACAAAGACGCACGTAGTTTTAGCCTAGATGACTTTCAAATCACTACCAATGAAGAGACCTTCTACTTCAGCGAATTTGAGCCAGATGGCGAAGTTGTCGGTAGTGACCCCCGAGCAGCCGCTATCTGGGAAGATCTTAACGACGGCGACATGGTCTTTGTTGAAGGCTGGCACGATCCCGACAGCAATAGCCTTGTGGCAAGTTTTGTGTATGTAATTGGCTACGAACCACCACCAGTCATTACCTATGTGGGCAACGTGCTCGAGCAAGACAACGCTGCCCGCACCCTAGTCCTAGGGGTTATCCAGTTTGATGCAACCTACCGCGTTGTTGTAAGTGACAATACAAGTTACAGCGAAGGCTCATTTGCCCCCGAACCCGATCCTATAAATGAAGATGATCCAGATGGAACAAGCTTTCCATATATGCCTTTTGAGCGCGAGCTGAGCGCCGAAGAATTCTGGCAAAACCTTGCGCTAGACGATATCATCACTGTTATTGGTGGCGAGGATACCGACGGCACGATTGTCGCAGAGCAAATCATCGCTATGAGCGATACTCCTCTAGTGAGCTTGAGTGGGTCCATCGCCCTTCTTGACCAAGCTACGCAACAAGTGCGTTTAGAGGGTGTCGATGTTGTCTTACAACTATCTAACAACACCGAAGTTGCCGAGATTGCCTACACCATTGCTAATGACACGACACCCCTCGAGGAATTTTGGCAAAACGCGAGTGTTGGCCGCATGATCGTCGCTGAAGGTACAGTTGCAAATGGCGTTATGGACGTGCTGTATCTGTCACTGTTACCTGTTGGACCGCCCCCACCTAGCGACATTATTGAGGGTACTGTCTCAGATTTAGATAGTGCAGGACGTGTATTTAACTTGCTCGAGGCACCCGAGTACAGCTTCCGCTTCACAGCAGATACCCGCTACGCGCTTGAAGACCAAGCCGTTAGCCCCGAAGAATTCTGGAGTGGTCTCGCTGAAGGTGACTTTGTAATTGTTGAAGGTGAGCTTGACCCCAACTTTACAGCTGAACTCACCATGACCGTCCAGACAATCATCCAAACTGGCGACGCCCCACCACCTCCCCCACCACCACTAGATGCTATTGAGGGCACTGTTTCAGATCTAGATGCCGCAGGGCGCGTATTTAACCTACTCGAGGCACCTGAGTACGGCTTCCGCTTTACAGCAGATACCCGCTACGCGCTTGAAGATCAAGCTGTCAGCCCCGAAGAATTCTGGAGTGGCCTCGCCGAAGGTGACTTTGTCATCATTGAAGGCACACTCGAACCAGATGCCAACGGGCTATTTACCATGACAGTCTTGCTCATCATCCAAACCAGTGACGCCCCACCTCCGCCACCGCCAGGGCTTTCCCTTGAAGGTACCGTGCGCGTCCTCAACCCAGAAACTGACAGCCTCAGACTAGTTGAAGCGCCTGAACTCGAAATTGTCATCCCAGAAAGTGTGCTGTACATTCCTGAAGACATCTTTTACATAGATGGTCCAGACGGCATTCCTGTTGATGTTGACGATCCAAGCAACCCCTTGCTGCTGCCACCCGAACCACCCGAAGGCTATAACAACTTCTGGCGCGACATTCGCGTGGGAGATAGCATCTTTGTCGAAGGTGAACGTGAAGGTGACCGCCTTATTGTTCAGTACGTCACTCGGTTTGCGCGCAATCAACCCGAGCGAGTAGGCTCGAGAGTTCTCGACCTAGACGTAGATGCACGCACCTTTGCCTTTACCGACATCCCTGAGTGGCTGGTGACAGTTAGTGAGACAACTCGCTACTTTGATAGCAACGGCAGTACCTTACTTCCAGAGGCCTTCTGGGCACAAGTACGCGAACAGTCATCTGTACTTGTTGAAGGTGAGCTAACCGGCACAACGTTAGCAGCTACCAGCATCACTTTAGAACCCAGCACGACGCAGTTCATTAGTATCGAAGGGCGTATCAGCGAATTTGATGCTGGCAGCCAGCGTTTAGTCGTTGCAGACCGCCCTGAATACGTGGTCGCAGGCAGTGCCGACACCGAATATATTATCGACCCCGTCGGTCCAGTAGATGCTGAAACGTTTTGGCAGAACCTCGAGCCACGCACCTTCGTGATTGTTGAAGGCGTGCTCGACGGCAATGTGATTCGGGCAGATGCCATCAGCAGCGTGCGTGACACTACCAGCGAAGGTGAAGCGTATGTGGATACGGTAAGTGCCAACGTGCATCCAGACGGCTGGATTGAGGTCTTTATCGAAGGTGAACTTGCTGACCCCTGCACCCAACTTGGGCGCATTGAGCAAAACTTTGACGGCGCAACATTTGAGGTAACCGTCTACACTGTGACCGACATCTTAGTACCTTGTGAAGATGTGACCGTGCCTTTTGAATACACCTTTAGACTTAACACTTTGCCTGAGCCTGGTAACTACACCATTAATGTCAATGGTGCCACCACAACCGTAACTGTTGAGGAGGGTGACGGTGGTGATGGTAGAGAAGATATTAGCCCAGCATTTGTCGAGTCTGTGACTGCCTCAATACTAGACACAGGTCGTGATGTTGCCCTTGATGTACGCGGCCTTTTGAGTGACCCTTGCCATGAACTTGCCGGCTATGAAGTCACCGTGAGCCAACAACCTGGCATTGCCGACAATCCCGTGGGGGCTATTGATGTCACTCTCTGGCAACGCCGCAACATTGCTGAGGATACCGGCTGTGCAGATGTAACTGTGCCGTTTGAGACAACCTTAAACCTCGAGCTTCTCCCCCTCGCACCTGGCTTGTATAACGTAAGTGTTAACGACGCAAGCACAACGTTATTCGTAGACTCACCTGAGCTAGGGCTTGTTGAAGCCAACGTACAAAATGTTGACATTGCTGTGCTCGAGTCCTTCCCCGTGCAAGTGGTTGCCACCGCCAGTGGCTTTTTGCCAGATGCGTGCCATTACATTGCCAAGAGCGACGTCAACTATACAGATGGTACGTTTAATATCACCACCTGGCAGGCACCCTCACTCGCTACAGTTGTATGTCCACCTATCAGTGAAGGCTTCGACACACCTATTGAGCTAGATGTACTCGGTTTACCTGCAGGTGACTACAACGTGGTAATTAATGGTGTTGAGGCAAGTTTTAACTTGGCAGTTGATAATGTTGCTGCTACACCTTAAGACGTTTGTGTAAACGTTACCCCTCTTGGCGCAGGTAGTTGCTTTCATGCCTGCGCCAACTCATACCAAACGACCCTAGCTATCAACACTTGCACACCATCAGGGCTACATTCTATGGTTGCAACTAGACCTATTCTGCTAGTACTTGCAAGACCCGATTAGCGCAGTCGCAATGTTGTAGTTTAGGTTGTAAAGATACTGTAAAAAACACGCGCTACAGTAAAAATTGTAGATAAGAAAATTCATCCCAGAAATACAGGTGAAGTTGTGATTCATACCTTTCAAAACGTAAATTCAAAACTATTAAAATGCAGCCAGCTAATACTGAGATGTTTTGTAAGCTGCTTTGTAGTGGCTGGTATGCTCGTTAGTCACGCCCAAGTCAACCTAACTGACGGCACAGAAATTATTGTCACTGACGAAAATAGTGAGGTTATTTTAGGTCACGGCACAGTGATGTCGGGTCAGTTTGACCTCACCCTCAATATGGACGGTGACAACCTCGACGACAATATGGTTGTGCTGTTTATCAGTCCAGATGGCACCTTTGTGACCTTGCGAGGCTACATAGGTGCTGACAACAATTTTTGGCTAACTGATGAAGATAACAGTCAACTTACTAACCTAGCGTCGTTGAGTAGAGATGCCAACCTCAATCTTGCCATTAGCGGTACGGCTGCCACAGCATTTGCTACTAGCAACGCTTCTGACGACAATTTACTGCGTGACCCCAATCAAGTCACCCAACCTGCTCTAGGAGCTACGCCAGCTACCCAACCACGTCAAAGCAGGTTTGCCTTTGGTGAGTCAGACAGTGACGACAGAGACCGCCGCGTTACTAACACTGCTGTAGACATCACTGATGGTGAAGATGCCGTAGTATCCCCACCTCCTAGCTCAGAACCCGACCCACCCACATCTCCAGATCTTCCCCGTGACGACCCATCGGATAACTTTGGCGAACCTAATGACGGCAGCGACGGTAACGACGGTGGCAGTGGTGATAGTCCTGATGTAGTAGGTGGCGGTGATGATGGTGACGAACCTGACTCTCCTGAGGTTAGCAAACCTGAACCAGACAATTCAGATGGTGATGACTCAGATGGTGACTCAGGTGATGGTGATGACTCAGGTGATGATGACAATGCCGGCACTGAAGATAATGGCTCTGATGACAACGATGATACGAATAGCGATGATGACGACGGTGATGATACCAGCAGTGACGAAGACGGTGAATCTACACCTGATGACGCTGACGAACCTGAGGATGGAGCAAGCCAGTGATAGGTATTCTTGGTACTAAGGTTGACAATACTAACTTACCTAAATGGCTCGTCATTGTTAGCTTGCTCATTACTATTCTGTCCGCATGCGCGCCTACCTCGAGCACGCAAGTAACCAGCTCACCCGAGATTAAAAACTTCTTTTTCTCGAGCGATACCTGGGGTGGTCTGCCTTTTTCAGTACAAGCTAAACAACATGCTCTGGTGGCAGCAACCTTACGCAATGACATCATGCGGCTCGAGGAAGACCTGCCCTTTGCCATTGAACCTGCCGAAGCCCGCGTGCAACAGTTTCAAGCGATCTTTGAAGTAGACGTGCGCTCGGGAGTTCCCCAAACCAGAAGCGGCTACGCCCTGCAAGTGATTGTTCCACAAGGGCTCGACACAGTGATTCTCACGAATGAACTCAGTGGTGTCTCTAACGCGGTTAGCTTGCGAGATGCAAGCGGTAGCTAGAGCTCGCTTAGCCAAGCAACCTTCAAGAGATATCTCTACCCATGAACGACCTAAAACAGCATTACCTCACGCAACTCCCCGACACTGCCAGATGGGTTGAAACGCGCGACCTTTTATCAGCCAGTACATCTAGCTTCATTGAAACTAAGGCTGGTAATGGTTTTGTGGTCTGGCGTGAGGATAAAGAGCTAGGTTCTATCGTTGGTGAGGTTGATTCCTCAGCTAGTTTAGAAGCTGCTCGAGCTTGTGCAGAACTACTAGCCTTTCCTGAAAACATTCGTGAGGTGCAAGCCGTGCTCACGGAATTTCGAGCTGAACAAGCTTTTCTCTTTGAAGCACCTCTTGATTTTCCAGCCTCCACAGCTCACGTTTGTAAAACTGTTGATGTTGCTGATGTTGTAGCTATGGAGCACCTACCCGAAGCTTTGCGCAAAGAACTGTCAAGCCTCGAGCAAAACACATCTATGACCGCAGCGTTTGATAATGAGCTACCCGTCGCATTTGCTTACATTGCTTCTAAAACGGAAACCCTTTGGGATGTATCTATTGACACGCTAGCAACACACAGGCGTCAAGGTTATGCAGCTTCAACCGTTCTAGCGCTTATGAACGCTATGAAAGCTAAGGGTAAAACAGCTGTCTGGGGAGCTTTACAAAGCAACTTAGCGTCTTTGGGGTTAGCACGTAAGCTTGGATTTAAAGAAGTTGATAGCCTCTGGGTGCTTAGTCGTCATCAAGAATAATTCTCAATCTTTGAGTGTGAGGTTAGTTCGTTGTGTCTCCCATACACAAGCTAGCCTCGAGCAACACCAACTCAATCCTCAATTGCCCTTTATGATGTTGGTATGTCCATTCAACTTTCTGCTGAAGCGCTGTTAACGCGCGACCTTATTAGCTGCCACACGCCTTCTGGGCGCGAGCGGGCTGCAGCTGACTGCCTCGTGCAGGCCTTTCAAACTCTCAATTACGACGAAGCTTATATTGATGCTGCTGGCAACGCCGTGGGCATCTTGCACTGTGAGGATAGCCGTGGAAATAGTCCTGAAGCTGGCCCTACCGTCATGCTCAACGGTCACATTGATACCGTTGCATTAGGTGACGAAACCCTGTGGGCGCATCCACCGCTGTCTGGCGCTGTGAGTGACGAAGAGGACGGCACGCGCATGTGGGGACGCGGCGCATGTGACATGAAAGCTGCCGTTGCCTGCATGGTTTACGCAGCCAAAGATGCTGCTGAGGCTGGCTTTAACGGCACGTTAATCGTAACGGGCGTCGTCCAAGAAGAAGTTGGCGGCTTTGGCGCGCGCTATCTTGCTACCGAGCAACAGGCGGATGTCGTCATTTTAGGTGAACCCAGCAAACTTAAACTGATGGTCGGTCACCGTGGTCGGCTGGAAGTTCACGCACATATTCAAGGCAAAATTGCTCACGCTGCCAACAACAGCCTCGGTTTAAATGCGCTTTATGAAGCTGCTGAGGTACTTAACACCTTGGAAACGTTAGAGCTTCCTACAGGTGGTCGCTTAAATGGCTCGAGCCTCACCCCCACCAACCTCGCCAGCTCGCCAGACAGCCACAACGTCGTACCTGGTGAAGCCCGTTTAGTCATTGATTACCGCAACATTCCTGAAGACGCCCCTGAGGCTGTGCTTGCCCGCTTGCAAGAGGCTATGCCTAAAGCGCAGCTCGAAGTCCTGACCGAACACGCCACCAGCGAAGACGGTCAGGTCGCCATCGACTACCCGCACATTGCCCCTGCCTACCTCACGCCCTTGGATAGTCCTTACCTAGCGACGGCGCGGCAAACTCTGCAAAACGTGCTCCCCAACTACGGGGTTACGTTTGAGGAAGACGTTTGGTGGTTCTGCACGGACGCGCCTTACCTAGCTGATATGTCGAATGGCAAAGGTGGTCACGCAGTCATCATCGGCTTTGGTCCCGGTGAAGAAGAGCGGGCTCACACAACCCATGAAAACGTGCCCCTGAAACATCTTGAGGTGGCTCGAGCCAGCTACCGCGACCTATGTCTTGCTTACGCGCGTGAGTACAGCTCCCAAGCGGTTTCTGTATGAGCCGCTTTGACACAATGTCTACACCTTCTACACCTTCTACACCTTGGATGGTCAATCATGAAAGGTGATAAAGTCACCCTAGCGGGCGATACATGGGTCGTTGTGGACGTAGCCCCTGCCCCTGAACTAGCTGATATGGTTGCTGTGCTCCTAAAAGAAGAAGGCTATGTGACTACGGTCAAAGGACCAGACTTTGTGGCGGATGTCTTTAGCGCACTGGGCAGTCAATTTCCTGGCGTCACCTTAGTGCTTGTCCCTGAAGCGCAAGCTGAGGCTGCCCTAGTGTTAATTGCTGAGAGTGTGCGCGACTACGAAGGTGACGAGCTCAAAGAGCTACTTAGCACCATGACACCCGAAGAACAGCAAGCTTTTCTAGAAACCGAAGGCCTCCCACCTGAGGTCATATCAGATGAGTCTTAAAAGCTGTACAAGCTTTCGACAAGTTCTAGCATCATTTGAGTGATGATCTCAACCACCTTGCATGATTACTTTGACACCTACTTTCTCAAACACTTAAGTTGTAGATGCTAAGGATATTAACTTTTGATGATGTCATGATATTTCCAGCACATCTATGCTAGTACCATCACTATGACAACAGCACCAGAGACGATAGCACCAGACAAACTTGCCCCACCACCCGAACGCAAACGCCGTCGGATTGCCTTTTGGCTTACGCTCGTGTGCTTGCCACCTGCTATCTTTGCAGCCGTTAGCTACGGGCTAGACCTTATTCCTGATGTCGGCCTGGCTGTCTTTTTGCGGATTGCCGTGCTTGTCGTGGCACTCATGCTGGTAACACCACTTATCGCCACTATTTTGTGGTTTGCAGGCATGGCTGGGCGGCGGGTGGCCCTGATTGCCCTTACCGTTGTGGTTGCCAACGGTCTAGCTGGCTACACCCATTGGCGCAACGTTCCAATGCCCTGGGATGATGTTGTGCGCACCCCGGACTATGTAACTGAAACTGCCTGGAACACGCTCGAGAACTGGGTACAAACACCTAGTAGCGCCCCCTGGAACGTGCTCGAGCCAAGTTTTCCCCGTATTGAGGGCATCTTTGCCCTACCGCAGCGCAGTGCCAGCAGGCGTCAAGCCCGCAGCAGTAATTTTGAGTGGTACAGCAACTATTTTATTCGCGCATCGGGGCAGCGTATCTCGGGGCGTTTTTATGTTGCACATGATAGTAGTGTGCGTGATGTACACGGGTTTTTACGTTTACCAGCAGAACCTTACCTGACGCTTCAGCAGAGTAATGAGACTAGCTTGCTCGAGCTTCGGTTTAACGCAACCGCCAACCTCGACAGTTACGATTTAAACGCTTGGATGACTGATAGTAGCGAACGCATCAACATCCAAGACATCAATCTAGCTGCAGATGCTGCCCTGCTAACTTTTCCCCGCATTGATATAGCCAATATTGCTGAACTCGTTGTTATTTTGCGTGACCCAGATAATGACCGCGTGTTGTCGTTCCGGTTTAATCAGCTTGAGACGCTGTCTGGCTAGCACTGCTCAAATACATCCACGAGCCTCTTAATCTGACCGACTGCGTTCTTGATAGCGCCGAGTGGCATCACGTGTGCGCGGTGTCGCTCGGTTGCAGGGTGGCAGGTCGCCATGTTTGTGCATGTAACTGCCAATGAGGGCAGCCTCGTCTGCTTGTGGTACGCGGCTGTAGGCATATCTCCAATAACACACGCTGTCTTGCAAACAACCGGGTTTAGCGAGGTGTTGGCGAATCCGGTTAGGTACGTCTTTGGCAGACTGCCCAATGTAAATAAGCACCTTAGCTTCATCTGCTAGTTCATAGATACCTGGCATGGCGTCGCGCCCGCGTTTGGCCGGTAGCTTATCTAACCTGCGCCAACGCCCTTGAATAGCCACTTAGTAACCTTGAAAAATCATGCGACTTAACCTTGATAGCCCAATTCACGCAATGATTCTTGATCTTCGCGCCAGTTGCTGTGCAAAATAACCTCGAGGTCTAGAAACACTTTGTGAGACAGGAAAATCTCGAGCTGTTTGCGCGCCCGCTGACCAATGGCTTTAATCATGCTACCGCCTTTACCCAGCACCATGCCTCGGTGATTGCTGCGCTCCACCCAGACGTCTGCTTGAATGTAATGTGGCGACTGGCTACCATCTTCACCTTTGTCCTCAGGATCACGCCATTCAGTAACTTGCACAGCAATGGTGTAGGGCAGTTCTTGGCGCAGGTGAATCATAGCGCTTTCGCGGATGATTTCAGCCGCCCATACTTCTCTGGGCTGGTCACTGCGAATATTTTCAGGAAAGAAAAACGGGTTTTCGGGTAACAGTGCAAGTAGTTCATCGCGCAACACGTACACATCATCTGGATCTTGTAATGCGCTTATGGCCCGCGACGTAACACGAGGTAATAAATCCTGATACAAATCCATGGCTTCTTCGGGATATTTGGCAGCGTCCACTTTGTTGCCAATCAAAAACATGGGTACAGTCTCCGGCAAGTTTTGCAGCATTCTGGCGACGTCTTTATCTTCGTCGTTGGGTGGACGGCGTAAATCGACAACCCAGAGCACGGCATCAACATCTACCGTAGCTGCCCACACTTCACGGTTCATAAAGCTACCTAGAGCATCTTTGGCACGGTGCAGCCCGGGCGTGTCAACAAACACCAATTGAGCATCTTCTGAGGTGTAAATACCACGCACGCCGCGCCGCGTGGTTTGCGGTTTGGGGGTGATGGCTGCCACTTTAACGCCTAGTAGCGTATTCAGAAGCGTTGATTTGCCAACGTTGGGCTTGCCCACAATGGCAACAAACCCCGCACGACTTACTGGCAAACCAGATGCTGATGGGACATCGTTACCGAGTTCATCAGGTGATGTTATTTCGTCTGAAAGCTGCTCGAGCCCATCCTCTCGCTGCATACCAACTACAGGATGCGTCTGTAAGGCTTCTTCACCCGAAGTCTGATGTGTGTCTTGATTGATGTTTTGGTTAATATCTTGGTTAATATCTTGACTGTCTTTGTGCTGATGATCGGTCACAACTCTACTCTCCTACTTGATGCCAGCACGCTAATTTAAGCATGAAGGTGATCACTCAGGTGCTAATTTCTGCAGGTGCTAATTCCTGAGTCCATTGACGGATTTATAATGTTCACCACTACCGTCTCGACGTTATCCATACGGGTTAAACATAATTGATGTGATAATAAAGCTAGCTCGAGCTTGGTCACAAGGGTATTTCAACTCTCAACAAACCCCATTCTTAAAATGAGGTTCTCGAGCTAACCCATAAAAACCCACATAAAAAACAAGGCCCCTTGCGGAGCCTTTTGAAGGTGGTTGGTTGCGGGGATAGGATTTGAACCTATGACCTCCGGGTTATGAGCCCGACGAGCTACCAGACTGCTCTACCCCGCGTCGCGTATTGCTTACTTATGTGCACGGCGCTCTGTTTTGAGCGCAATCAAGATGCTAACGCACTGCTTAGCCTCTGTCAAGTTGCTGTGAACGTTTGCCTTCGTCAGACCAAAAACCCACTGGAGCAACTTTGACGTCTCATGCTGAAGATGCCATACATCTTCATAAGCATTCGAGAATATTAGCGCACGTAGCTGCATACGCGTGCATCACCAGCGACATGAGCGAACATTCACAAAACATCCAGCATGTGCACGCCTCTATTATTTCACCACGAAATTAGTCAGAGACTAGGTTAATGGTATTACTTAAATTTGAGGTCAGCGCTGCTCGAGCGCGCTAATTTTGTCTACTTTACGCCTCGAGCCACCTTCTTGAAACTCCGACTGCATCCACGCGTCAACAATTTGTTTGCTGAGTTCTGGCCCTAC
>JBCCBI010000132.1:0-12899 GCA_039034155.1 Deinococcota bacterium
CATGCAAGCGCTTCAATCCGGTGAGATATTCCCCAAACAGACGGTGGCCCGCGTGGGCGGCGGAGAGATGGTGTTGGGCTCGCCCACGGAAGCATCGGGGATCACCACGCCGTCTGGGAGTGGTTTTAAGAGCCTCAACGTCACCATTCGTAAAAGCCTTGGCCTCTATGCCAACGTGCGCCCCACGGTTGCCTACTACCCGTATGTACGCACGCTACACCCCGGCATGAACTTGGTGATTATCCGCGAAAACGAAGAAGACTTGTACGCGGGTATTGAGCACCGTCAAACCCAAGAAGTCACCCAGTGCCTCAAGCTCATCACCCGCCCAGGTAGTGAGAAAATTGTCCGCTACGCCTTTGAATATGCTCGCGCCAACGGCCGCAAGCGCGTGACCTGCATGATTAAAGACAACATCATGAAAATTACCGACGGGCTCTTTTACGAGACCTTCGCCCGCATTGCCGAGGATTACCCAGACATTGAAAGTGACCGCCTCATTATTGACATCGGCACGGCCCGCTTAGCAGATACACCCGCTGTGTTTGATGTTGTGGTGATGCCTAATCTGTACGGTGATATTGCATCCGATGTTGTCACCCAATTGAGTGGTTCTGTGGGGCTAGGCGGTTCTGCCAACATTGGCGAGCACGTGGCAATGTTTGAGGCCATTCACGGCTCTGCACCGGATATTGCCGGCAAAGGCATTGCCAATCCTTCCGGGCTACTTTTAGGTGCGGTGATGATGCTCGTTCACATTGGGCAAGCTGAGGTTGCTGAGCGCGTGCATAATGCATGGCTTAAGACCCTTGAAGATGGTATTCACACAGGTGATATCTACAAAGACGATACCAGCCGCGAACGGGTTGGCACAGACGGCTTTACGGATGCCGTGATTGCCCGCTTTGGCGAGTTGCCACGCAAACTCAACAGTGTGTCGTACACGGGCGCACAGCAAATGATAGTGCCTTCAGCGAAGTTGAATATAGAGCAAGATAAAACGCTCGTCGGGGTAGATGTCTTTTTGGATTGGACGGAAGACGGCCGTAACCCAGATGTAATTGGCAAGAAATTACAAGATGTAGCTGGGGATATGAACTTGCAAATGATTACGAATCGTGGAGTCAAGGTATTTCCGGATGGGCTCGAGGAAACCTTTTGCACCGACCATTGGCGCTGCCGCTTCATCTCTGCAGCAGGTGAAGGCACAACTGTAAGCCACCAGCAAATTATTGGCTTACTGAGCCGCATTGCCGAAGCCAACCTCGACTTTATTAAAACCGAGCACCTGTACTTTTTTGACGGTAAACCTGGGTTCTCGTTAGGACAAGGGCAGTAGAGAAGAAAGGGAGAAGGGGAGCAAGGGGGAAAGGGAGAAAAAATCGGGCACAAAGTAGGTATTGACTGTACTGCAGACTTTCTCATACAAGCTGGCAAGGTGCGTTAATCCCTTGACGTTTCGCGCGCTTGCCTCGTAAATTAGCTTTACAAGCAAAGTTTATCGGGGCGTAGCGCAGCCTGGTAGCGCACATCGTTCGGGACGATGGGGTCGGAAGTTCAAATCTTCTCGCCCCGACCAGTTGAAAAGAGGCTTGCTAAAGAAGCCTCTTTTGTCTACATAAAGGCAATCAAATAATGTATTTGGCTTGAAGTGCGAACTAGTCATAATCAAAGTAGCGATTAAACCATGTATGTTCACGTCCAGGACTACACCTGTTCATCACTTCTTGATTATGCCCTTCGTAAGGAAGTTCCAAAACCTCTCTGGGAATATAGATGAATCCCCGTTCTTCTAGGTAATCTATCGTTTCGGGATTTGGGAAAACACCATTGTTTCCAATCAAAGTGAAAAGTCTTCCAAAATCGGAAAAGCGTATCATGGCATGCCAAGTAGCTAAGACTTCCCCTGATACGTGCTTCACATCCATTCTGGCAGACAGCTCAACGCTAAAAAAAGCATCCTGTTCATGAAGAATATATGGATCAATGCCGTATTGCTTCAAAGTGCTTTCTAAAGAAGTTATTTCCTCTAAGGAAAACGGGGTCATGTAAGTATCAGGATCACTAAAATAAGTATCAAGAGGAAGTGAGTCTTTTTCTTTAAGTACATCCAGATACACTTCTGTGAC
Organism: Deinococcota bacterium; assembly: GCA_039034155.1. Taxonomy (GTDB): domain Bacteria; phylum Deinococcota; class Deinococci; order Deinococcales; family Trueperaceae; genus JBCCBI01. The sequence goes on from JBCCBI010000132.1 coordinate 2,130, forward strand.
TTTTTTAAACATTCATGCTCCCTTTGAACCAAACTTCACACCTAATCTCGAGAAAAAAGCTGCTCCAAAACCTCGCTCACAACCTCACCCGAAAACCCCCGCCGTGCCAAAAACGCATACGCTTTACGTCGCCGCGCGTGAATGTCTCCCTTAAAGCGCCATTGACTCTTGGCAAGCACCTCTTTGGCGGTGGCAATCTGTTCCTCATCACTCACAGGGTCAAGGCTCTGGCTAATCATCTGTTCGTCAATGCCTTTGTGCGCTAAGACTTGGCGCAGGGCAAGTTTGCCTTTGCGCGTTTTTTGTGTTTCCACAATCCGCCCCGCGTAGGCAGCATCATCTAGCAAAGCTAGGTCAACTAGGCGGGCGAGTACGGCCTCAGCAACCTCTGCATTGGTTTTGGTGAGCAGCTTGCGTTCAACCTCTTTGCGGCTGTAGGCACGCCGCCCCAAGAGCCACATGGCATAGTTAAGCGCCCGCTTGTAGCTGTAGTCGGGCGCATCTGGTTTACGAGGCTTTGCATAGGCCACAGGTAATTAGGGTGTTCTAGGTAAAGCTTGAATGGTGTTGTCTAACATATTGGCAGGTGACGGTGCCGTGCGACCTAGGCTGCGGCGTACCAAACCAAGCCCTTGCTCACGGCCATCCAGTGCTTCTTGCCGTTCATCCAAAACTTGTTGGATACCTGTGTCATCATCTTCTAGAGTAGGTAACGCAACATCCGCTGAACCACCTGCAGCACCACCCTGACCAGCGTCGTCTGATGTTGTTGCTATATCTGCTCCTGCTGCGCCCTCACCTGTTGCACCAGCACGTAGGGTCTGGAGGTAATCGGTACGCCGCTCTAAAGCAGTTAGCTCAGCAGCGCGGTTGGTCAGTTGATCGCTACGCTCAACCGGATCTAGGTTAGGGCGAGCTGTAATATCATCGACAATTTCGGCGTTGACAATCTCGCGCAGGTCAAGGGCGCTCATGGTATCTATGGTGAGAGGGACATCGCGGGCAGCAAATAGCTCGAGAATCGCCCCTCTATTTGGATTATCCCGCGTGGCACGTAGCACACTCTCGCCCGTGTTCGGATTATTGATGCCCGGGTCTGCGCCGCTATCCAGCAAAAACGCAATCATGGCTGGGCTGTTGAACCGGGCTGCCACAAGTAGAGGCGTATCGCCGTCCTCATTGATGATCTCAAGACTCATCTCATCTTTAATGTAAGGGCGCATGGCGAGCGGGCTGCCGCTTCTAGCAATCCTAAAAATCTCCGCGACGTTGTCACGGTCAAACACGGGTAGCTCTTCTACAGGCGGCGTGACCTGCTCAACAAACCAAACCCCCAAGCGCTGACTTTCAGCATTTTGGGCAGCACTGGTAAATAGCCCTCGGTAAGTCATGTTCGGTGGAAAATTGGTAAATGCACTAGCACCACGTTCAAGTGTCAGCAAGTTAATTTGGCGAAAGCGTTTATCACCAGCCTGCCAGCGTCCGGCGGGGTCTTGCACGTACATGTAAACAAATGGGTAGGTGTAACCGAGGACTTCCTCGAGCGTCTCTTGACCTGTGTCAAACTCGAGCCAGACTTCCCTACCAAGTAACTCAGACTGCAAAAAGCTCGCTGTCTCGGGACGCGTTTCAAGTCCGTAAAGCACTAACTCCCGGCCAATATTGAGACCGCGCACTTGCACGTTACCAAGCGAACTTACACCCATCACTTGCGCTGGCCCAAGCAAATCAAACTGCACTCGCTGGGTGCCTGTTGTTCCTTGAGCAAACGTCATGCTGATAGCAGCAAAGCAAAGAAGCGTGCAAACAAACCGTAACCAACAAACGCGCAAGGTGACATTTTTCATAAATCTATAATAGACGGTTTTGAGGCTATCACTTGCGTGTCTGCCTACGTAACTTGCGTGTTTGCTTGTGAAGGTAGGTACAAGTGATGTGCAAATAATTAACGCAAAATCTTAGCCGGCTCGAGCCCACTCGCCCGCCTAGCAGGAACCACCCCAGCCACCACACTGGTGGTAATCGAAAGCGCACACACCCAAATAAAATCAAACGCTTGTAATTCAACGGGCAACTGCGTGATAAAATAAAGGTCGCCGGGGAGTGGGTAAGGTTGAAACTTGAAGTAGAGGCTTAACCCCAAGCCCAAAAGTGCCCCAAGGATGGTGCCGCCACCGCCAAGAATGAGTCCCTCGAGCGTAAAGACAGCTAAAATCTTTCGGCGAGATGCTCCCAGCGCCCGCAAAATGGCAATTTCTTCCGTTTTTTCGGACACCGTCAAAATAAGAATGTTGGCAATGCCCATTGCTGCCACAATCACAATAAGGAACACGACAACCCCAATAAGCGCTTTTTGCAGTTCCAACTGCTCAATGAGCGTGCCAAATATGTTTTGCCAGCTGTTGGCAAGTAGTAAACTTTCGCGCCCTAGTTCGCGCCCAATTTGTTCAGCGTCTTGTGGGTCGCGCACGCGCGCGTGGTAGCCGGTAATTTGTCCCTCAGCGTTTGCGTAATCTTGCAGCGTTGCCAGCGACACATAGGCAATCACACTGTCGATGAGTTCGTTACCCACGCGGAACGTGCCCACCACTTCAAACTCGCGCCGCCGTCCGTCGATGTCAGCAACGAGCACTTCATCACCGGGAAACACGCCGAGGCTACGTGCGAGCGTCTCCCCTAGCACAATGGTATTGCCTGCAACGAGCTCATCACGGTGTTCCTGCAACGCGTTGAGGTCAAGCACCGCTTGCTGCTGCGCCGGGTCAACGCCTAATAGTTGTGCAAAGCCGCGCCGCCCGGCAACGCCCAGTTGACTGTTAGCACGCCGTGCTACTAGCGCTTGAGCGGTCAGGTAGGGACTTACAGCCTCAACTTCGGGGTGTTGCTCGAGCAATTCCTGCGTCACTACATCGCTCGCCACCGGACTTAAGTCATAACTGGTTAACGTCACGTGCGGCGTAGCTTGTAAGGTACTGCTAATAAGCTCATCAATAAACCCGTTCGTAAGTGACAGTGCCGTCACCAAGACCATTACCCCAACAGCAACGCCAAGCAAGGTAAGGCTACTCTGCAACGCACGGCGTTTCACATGGCGTAAGGCTAGGAAAAAGATAAACACAAGTTTAGTTTAGCTGATTCTAGCCTACTGATGTCATCACCATGCGGCTATAGATGTATCCTATTTTTAATACACATAGCAGTTACGCAAGATGCCGTTACAAACGTCTTCTGTCTTGCTATCGTGCGGTAGGGAAAGGGTGATAGGGAGAGAAAAGCATATTATCGTATGCATCAATAGATCATGGCGTCGCTAACTGGGCTAGATATCGTCAATGTGACCATGACAGTGGATACTTTCTTGGCACAATGTTTTAGCACCTGTTTTAACGTCGTTATACGTCGCGTGATAAGTTTCAATACGATGCATTTCTAAACAAAATCTTAATACCCAGCGGGACAACCGTGAGGCACATAATCTTTCAGGTTGTTACACATGGTTATACTAAGTGAACCATTTGAGAGGAGCGAGGTAAACTTACACAAGGTTTACCTCACGCAAAGCATGCTCACACCCCAAGTGCTCGGTCAACTTATCGGCATGTTTTTGGTAATGCTGGCAGTTGTCGCGTGGTTAGTCAGTGAGGGCAAAGTTGAGCTTCAGCTTTCACCTAAAGCGTTACGTTGGTTTGGCGCTTCTACAGTTGCTGTAGGGTTTTTGTGGCTTGTCCCCAGTGATGCTTGGTCGTGGAATTTTATCGAGCTTGTGCTTTATCTAGCTGAGCCTACGCCGGATGTGTTTCGTATTTTAGTTGTCTCGCTGATTGGGTTCGTATTGTATGCGGGTATTTTTATGCTGTCTTGGGGAATGGCGGCGTTACTTAGACGGCGCCATTAAAAGGTGAGTTAATGACATCATCTAAATGATGTTTCTAGGGCATCACCTCATCACATGTACCCTCAAACTATCATTCAATATCTACCCCTGTTTAATGCCTCTGTTTAATGCCTCGAGTCCCTTCCCTACAGCCTCAACTTGATATGATGACAACAATAAATTTCTGGGGCCGTCTATTTATTAGGTTAAACCCCGATCCTGATCAAAACCAGATGACAACAAAGGAGTACCTACCATGCTGACAAGCTTGTACCGAAGAGGATTACTCGGCGTCGCTGACGCTGCCCCCGTGGCCCAGTTCGTCCAAGCACAAGGGCTCAAACTAGGGGCTAGCAGGTTTGTAGCTGGCGAAGCGCTCGCAGACGGTCTGGCGGCAGTGGTTAGACTCGAGGACCAAGGTTTGCACGGCATCCTCGACCCACTTGGTGAATTTGTAGATAGCCCCGAAGGTGTCGAGCAGATTATGCAAGGCATTTTGCAAATGCTGGACACGATTAGTACAAAAGACCTGCGCGAAAAATACGTGAGCGTGAAACCTACTCAGTTTGGGCTGGCCATTAGCCGCGACTTAGGACACGCCAACGCCAAGCGCATCGCTGAAAAAGCCCAAGCGCACGGTATTCGCATTTGTCTGGACATGGAAAACTCACCTTATGTGGATGATACTTTGTACATCTTCAAAAGTCTCTACCAAGACGGGTTTCACAACATCTCCACGGTGCTGCAAAGTTATCTGTACCGCACAATGGCCGATTTACAAGACTTGCTCACGCTGTCACCCAAGCCGTTTTTGCGGTTAGTCAAGGGCGCTTACAAAGAGTCTGAAGAGGTTGCTTTTCAAGACAAAGCTAAAGTTGACCAAAACTACCGCGAGATGATTTTTACGGCGCTCGAGGCCGGTGCGCCAATTGGCTTAGCCAGTCACGACGAGCGCATAATTGGCGAAGTTGAGGCCTTTTTACGCGGTGTAAAAAGCCAAGATCAGGACCCACCTTACGTTGAGTTTCAGCTTTTGTACGGCGTCAAATTATCGTTGCAACAGCGTTTACTAGCAGCTGGGCACAAAGTGTTTATTTACGTGCCTTACGGGCCAGACTGGTACGGCTACTTTAGCCGCCGCCTCGCTGAGCGCCCGGCGAATCTGCTGTTTATTGTGCGCGGACTGTTTTCGTAAGTATTTGAATCATGCCTGCTGATGACGTAAATTCAACGCCAGACACTGCTGCGGCACCGGCAACATCACACAATGCTGAGACGAACACTGGATACAGCGCAATGTTTCACTGTACAGTCGATAGGCTCGAGCCAACCCCAACTGAACCTCTAGCTTTACTTGAACTTCCTTCCGGTGAGGTTGTTCCTGTGCCGGCTATACTACTACCGGAAGGGCTCGAGGCAGGTGATGTCCTCGCCGTCCAACACACCTCGCAAGGCGTTGTCATCCGTCAAGATACGATAGAAGCCACGCGGCGACACGAGCGGCTCTCGCGGTTACGCGCCCAAATAGCCGCTCGCAGTCAGGATGATGGTGGCGACCTCGAGCTATGACCTTGACAGATACCCAACATCAGCAGATATTTCAACATCTGACTAGTAGAGGCACACACATGATATTTGCACCCTGTCTCGTTAGCACCCTGTCTCGTTAGCAAATAGATACTTCAACCGATGCCATTAATATTGAACATCAGAACATTATCTCTCCAAGCTAGCTCAGGAACTCACCTATGAAACGCTTGCGCAACCGCGCGACAACTTGGTTAAGTGCACTGGTCTTCCTTGCCGGTGGTGCGTGGGGCTACTTTTCAGCGGACGGCCCCGGCGCACAGATTGTCTTTTTGGACATTGGCCAAGGAGATGCCACGTTTATTCGCTCACCGGAAGGTCGTACTGTGCTCATTGACGGTGGGCGTAGCCAAGGACGGTTACTGGACTTGCTCGAGGAACTTGGGCTTGAAGCTGGCACAGATACGCTCGATCTCATCATTGCTAGCCATGCAGATTTTGACCACATCGGCGGCTTAGTCGCAGCAGCTGAGGAATTTCCAGCTCGCAATTTTATGGATAACACCGTGGTTCACGATACGCTTGCTTACGAAAATTTATTAGAGGCTGTTGACCAAGCTGGCTCGAGGCTGCTTGAACCCACCCGCCGCAGCATCAACTTAGGCTCGCTGCGCTTGGAGATTTTGCCGCCGCCCCTCACCACTCGCGACCAAAACACCAACAGTATCGGCGTAGTTGTTCATCACGGCAGTTTTACCGTGCTCATCGCCGGGGATGCCACCCACAGCACACAAACCTACTGGCGCGCCAACTACCCTAACGCACTAACCAGCATTGAGGTCTACCGCTCAGCCCACCACGGCTCAGATACGGGGGATTCTGTAGATTTTTTGCAGTTTATCGCCCCTGAGGTCGTCGTGGTGAGCGTTGGCGAGGGTAACCCTTACGGGCATCCCGAAGCTGAAGCACTTGCCAGTTACAACGCTGTCACCAATCAGGTGTTCCGCACAGATGAGGTTGGTCACGTTGCTGTTGCTAGCGCTGGCAACGGGCAGTTTGGCTATGACTTAGCAACGGGACAGCTCGAGGTTACCCCAACGGTTGATGTGTTTGCTGTCGTTGAAAATGTGCTTTCAGCTTTCCGTTAGTCTGCCGTTTGAGCTTATCAACATTCATAAGGTTGTATACATCTCAATCTAAATATTTCAAAACACCAACATCTTTTAGCAAACATCTTTTAAGCATAGATGATGCCTTTTATAACGATTCCGATTAACCACTTTACAAATCTCTTTAGGATTTATGCCGTTCCAATCGGAATCGGTAGCTTTTTCTATACCTTTTAGGTAGATTAATTCGTTAACGAACTAACCGCAAAGGGTATTGGATGCTGCATCCCAAGTTAAATTTACATTTTCAATAACTCTCATGCGTCAGATTCAATGGAATGTATGCTTTGACGCAATTTTGCGTGGACATATGCACCTAATAACTTAGCTTTGACACACGTATAATCTTTATACATTAACTTCTTGGCTCGAGCCATCACAACAGGTCATTGTTTTTACAACATCAATTTGTCATTTCTTTTTAATTCGTTTTATTTTTGCACGCCAAACTACCCACCAAACGCTAACGCTTTCTCAAAACACCTCGAAAGGACACCAAGACTTTGTCAAAAAAATACAAGTACGCCGAAGAGCTGATTAAACTTCAAGAAGAACTTGTCAAATTACAACAGTGGATTGTCCAAGAAGGCCTCAAAGTGGTGGTTGTCTTTGAAGGGCGGGACGCTGCAGGTAAAGGTGGGGCCATTAAACGCATCTCCCAACCGCTTAACCCACGGGTGTGCCGCATTGTGGCGCTGGGCAAACCCACCGAGCGCGAAAAAACCCAGTGGTACTTTCAGCGCTATGTGCCGCATCTACCAGCAGCTGGCGAGATGGTGCTCTTTGACCGCAGTTGGTACAACCGCGCGGGTGTTGAGCGGGTGATGGGCTTTTGCAGTGAGCACAAGTACCGTGAGTTTTTGCGTACCTGTCCAGAGTTTGAGCGTATGCTGGTGCGCAGCGGCATCATTTTGATTAAATATTGGTTTTCGGTGAGCGAAGAAGAACAAGCCAAACGCTTTCAAGCGCGCATTGATACGCCCAGTAAACGCTGGAAAATTAGCGAGATGGACATTAAATCGCGCTCGCGTTGGCTCGAGTATTCCAAAGCCAAAGACACTATGTTTGCGCACACCGACATTAAACAAGCCCCATGGTGGGTCGTTGACGGCAACGACAAAAAACGCGCCCGCTTGAACTGCATCTCGCACTTACTCAGCAGCATTCCCTATGAAGATATTGAATACGAAAGCATCAGCTTGCCCAAACTGCAACCACTTAAGGGCTATATTCGTCCGCCCCTTGAAGATCAGACTTTTGTCCCTGAACGATACTAATAACAATTCCAGAATCGGTTCCCCCACACTAAGTGGGTCTGTTTCGACCCGCCTAGCTTGCATTTGAAGTTGCTGGGGCCACTCCAAATGAAAATACTATAACAATGAGACGACAATCTGTATTAGATGTTTGCAAGGCCGCTGCATGGTATCAAGCAAACAAATCTGACGACAAATAGCGGTCTCCCCTGTCGCAGATGATACAAACGATTAAGCCTGTTTCTAAGGTTTGAGCAAGTTTGTGAGCGGCTGTTGCCGACCCACCGCTGCTCATACCGGCAAATACACCTTCATCTGTGGCTAAGCGGCGGGCCATGGCAGTTGCTTCTGCTTGACTTACGTCGATGATGGTATCTACTCGGTTAGGTTCATAAATAGCAGGTAAATAGTCAGGTGACCAACGGCGAATACCGGGGATGCTCGAGCCTTCAGTGGGTTGCACACCCACAATCTGTACCTCTGTTGATTGCTCTTTTAAATAACGTGATGTACCCATAATCGTGCCCGTTGTGCCCATGGACGACACAAAATGCGTGATGTGCCCGCCTGTATCTCGCCAAATTTCCGGACCTGTTGTGCGGTAGTGCGCCAAGTAGTTATCAGGGTTGGCAAACTGGTTGAGCATCACATAACCGCCACTTGCCACCTTCGCACGCGCGTAGTCAATGGAACCCTCAATCGTGCGCTCTGCTGGCGTGAGGGTGACGGTTGCACCATAAGCACGCATGGTTTGCACACGCTCTGCCGTGGAATTTTCGGGCATGACCAGCTCGATCGAAAGCCCTTTACTACGGGCAATCATAGCTAAGGCAATACCAGTGTTACCGCTGGTCGCCTCAATGAGTTTTGTGCCGGGAGGTAGCTCGCCGCGGGCTTGCGCGCCCTCAATCATGCTCAACGCGGCCCGGTCTTTCACGCTACCACCAGGGTTGTGTCCCTCGAGCTTGCCGTAAATATGGACCTGCTCCGTGCTCAGCGTGTTTAACCGCACGAGTGGTGTATTGCCAACCAACGAGCTTAGGGATGTGTATAAATTAGGCGTTGCGGCCGATGATGACGTGCTCGAGCCCACTTAACCCACCGCCTCACGCATATGACTGCCCGCTTCGTAATACACCCGCGACCCAGCCAGCACACTATGCGTAAGCCAGACACTGCCACCAATCATGCTGCCTGCACCAATCACCGTGTTGCCGCCCAAAATCGTAGCACCTGCGTAGATCACCACGTCATCTTCAAGGGTTGGGTGGCGTTTACTGCCGGCAAGATCTTTAGAAACACTAAGTGCACCCAAGGTCACACCTTGGTAGAGCTTGACGTGGCTACCTACAACCGTGGTTTCACCAATAACAATGCCGGTGCCGTGGTCGATACAAAAGTGACTGCCGATGCTGGCTCCCGGGTGAATGTCAATGCCAGTTTTGCTGTGCGCGTATTCGGTAATCAGTCGGGGTAAGAGTGGCACTTGCTGCCGCCACAACATGTGGGCCATGCGGTACATAGCCGTTGCGTAAAAACCGGGGTAGGCACGAATCACCTCATACAAACTGGTGGCGGCGGGGTCGCCTGCGAGCATTGCTTGGGCGTCTTGTAAAAGATGATGATAGATGGTTGGCACACAGCGCATAAATGCCGCAGCAACAGTCTGGGGTGCGTCTACCAGTTTGCCAGATAAAGGCGATAAAACCCGCACCAAACTAGCCTCGAGCTGGGCAAATTCAGCCTCCAAACACGTGAGTGAACCAATGCACTCGTTGGTTTGCTCAGGAAAAAGCGCGTGTAGTAAGCGCTCTGCAAAGTCACACACCTGTGCTGACGGCGGGTAGCGGTCAACTGTTTGGTGGTGATGATAAAGCTGCTCGAGAAACTCACGCGTGAGCGTGTTTGTCTCAACTTGGGTTAGCGCTTGGGGTAAGCCGTCATCCATATGCCAATTATAAGGTGAGACGTTTTACAAATCAGTGCTGCCATGACGGATGCTTGAGCGCATCTTTGACCAAAAACATTAGGCGCGCACTAAGCACAACAATAGGCACATGAGCTGACACCTTCACTAGGTATGATGACCCCATCTTTAACGAATGAAAGCGAGATATCTATGACGACCGTTGTTGTAACTGGCTCGAGCGGCAAAGCTGGCCAAGCAATTGTTAGTGATTTGGCAACCGACTATGAGCTCATTACTGTGGATATGCTGGCTGCCCCAAGTGGTCAAGCTGGCAGCCACTACAAAGCAGACTTAACCGATTTAGGACAATGTTATGACGTGCTACACGGTGCCGACATGCTCGTTCACATGGCAAACATTCCTGCACCAGGACTTGTAGGCCGCGAGCGCACATTCAACAACAACATCAACATGAATTACAACCTGTTTCAAGCCACCTGTGATTTGGGGCTGCAGCGCGTTGTCTGGGCATCTTCTGAAACCACCCTCGGCTTACCCTTTGACACGCCGCCCAAATACGCCCCCGTTGATGAAGCTCACTTTCCTTTACCTGAGTCATCTTACGCGCTGTCTAAGGTGTTAACCGAGCAGATGGCAGAACAGTTTCACCGTTGGAGTGGCATCCCGTTTATTGGCCTACGCTTTTCAAACATCTTAAATGAGGAGGTTTACAAAACCTTCCCCACAAGTTGCTGGCCAGACGCGCACGCACGGAAGTGGAACCTGTGGGGCTACATTGATGAACGCGATGTTGCCCAAGCCTGTCGCAAGGGTCTAACAGCAGATGTTCAGGGTGCTGAAAACGTCATCATCGCGGCAAATGACACAGTTATGAACCGCCCGTCTCGAGACTTGATGGCGGAGGTCTTCCCGACTGTGCTCGTTGCTGATGACCTGCCTGAGTACGGCACGCTTCTATCCAACCAAAAAGCCAAAACTTTGCTAGGCTTTGATCCTCAAGTCTCATGGCGAGAC
>JBCCBI010000133.1:0-12819 GCA_039034155.1 Deinococcota bacterium
AGCCGCCACTTGCTAGTTGTGAGGATAGTAAGCGCGTCACGGCGGCATCTGGTAGTGTCCTACCCAATGCTTGGTAGCCCAGTAGGGTATCAGCAGTTCCCGCAAACCAGCGCGCCCAGTCAGCGCGTGCGCCACCTTCATAAACAATTTGGGGCCAACTGCCATCGGGGTTCATAGTTGACTCTAAAAAGTTAAGTGTCAGTTCAGCGGCAGCTTGATAACGAGCATCAGCTAAAACGTTTGCCCCCATCACCAACGGCGGAATACAACGGGCGTTGTAGTAAGGAAAAAAGCGCCCGTCACCGCGCTCAGCATTGGCAGCGTATTGATGGATGGCACCTTGCTGTGGACCGTCTATGAGCTGGTAGTTGATGACGTCATCCAACGCAGCCCTGGCATAGTCAAGATACATCTCATCGCCCGTTACATTTGCAAGTGTCAAAAGTGTTTGCGCAAAGGTTGCAAGTTTGTTGGGAACCCGTCCCACTGCATGAAGACCGTCATTGAAGCCGCGTCTTGGTTCATCCCAGAGCGCTTTGATGAGCGCGTCTACATTGCGTTTGGCACACGCGAGAGCAGGTTCTGGATCAGTCAGTAAAGGTAAAACCTCGAGCAGCCCAAGACTGGCGGCTACTTCATGAGGGGTGCCAACGGTGTCTGGGTTAATTTCAAAGCGGGAGGCTGTAAAGTGGCCATCCGCTGTTTGTCCAGCGCGCAAGTCATTAACAGCTTGCTCAGCGAGTGCCTGAAAACGGTCAACATCACCTATTTTACTAGCGAGTAGTTTGTAACCTACCAAAATACCTTCGTAGCGCCAATCCAACCCGATACCGGTGTAGCGAAAGCGGTTTTGCCACCAGTGGGCAACTGGACCGCCAAAGCCGCCCTCTTGCTGCATGGTGCCTAACCACGCGAGTAAGTTAGCTGTAGCCGCCTCGAGCGTCTTCGTAGAAGCCCCTGCCTGAGTTAAAGTCTCAGTTGACGCCTCATTTGAGGGTGTCGTCATAGGTGAATCTGTAGATAAAGCTGCTGAGCTAGTCATCTTGCTCCACCTTGCTTACATTGCTGACATCAACACTGGGCATCATACGTTCAGATGTTAAAGTTGCGTCTGTCTCTGATAAAGTGCCGTCTCTTGCAGATGCAATAGGCGACCAACCGCGTAAGACATAAAATGACGGTGTGGGTGTCGCTGAGGCAAACTGACGCCGCATCGCGAAGGTGGCGCGGTCAGCTAGTTGGGGACGCTGAGCTTGGTTGAGTAGTTTCATTGCGGCACCCCAAAGTTTGACCTGCCAAGTGAGCACAAAAAGCTGTGCGTCAACTTGCCAGTTGGGACGCTCGAGCCTTCCTGTACGAAGATTCTTGGGTGCAAGCAGGCCGTGCTCGAGGTTGTAAAAACGGTCGATTGCTGCAGTAGTGTTCTTAGCCGTATCGTGAGGCACAAGTTGGGCGAGCGCCTGCCCGCTAGCTTGGGATAGTGTGGGTTGACCCGAAAGCTGCGCTCGACGTTTACAAAGCGGCACCAAGCCCTCATGTGGCAAGACCATGATGAGGTTACTGATGTTGCGTGCATAAGCATCTGCAAAGAGGTTATCCAATAGGTACGACCATGCCAACCCGTGCGCGCCAACGGGGGCAGGGTAGTGTTCAACGGGATGAGTGTGAAGCTGTAAATTCAAGATTTATGTCCTAATCAACTAAGTTGAGTAAAATTCAGTATTGGAATTCAACGCAAATTACTTGGCGCGGGGTTTGGCATGGTGTTCCTCGAGCACATCATAGTAATAGCTCTCGAGCAACGCCCCAATCACTTGCCAGTCGTAGCGCGTTTTTACTTTGCTGCGACCAGCTTGGCCCATAGCCTCAGTGCGCTTACGGTCACTTAAAAGCATGCTAAGTGCTTGTGTGAGCGCTGTTGCATCTCCTGGTGGGACAAGTAGTCCGTCACGGTCAGGGTCAACAACGGTGCGTACCCCAGGTAAGCTCGAGGCAATCACGGCTGTACCGCACGCAAGTGCCTCAATGAGCACCACTCCAAATGACTCGACACCGGTTGAAGGTAGTACCAACACGTCCGCCGCACTGTAAATCGGCGGTAAGTCCGTGGGCGGGTGTTTCCCTAAAAAGCGCACCTGTTCAGCTAAGCCGAGTTGCCCACTTAGTGCCTCGAGCTCAGGGCGCAAATCACCATCCCCTACAATCCACAATTGTGCCTTAGCCAGCGTGTCGTAGGCGTCCTGCTTGGCTGCATCCTGTAAGCGTTTAAACGCGCGCAACAGACCGTCAACATTTTTGAAGCGATGTGCTTGGTCAAGTGCACCTACAAACAGAGCTACTGGCACGTCATCAGCAACGTCAAGTTTTGCTCTGTAAGTGGCTCTAGGTTGCGGGTAAAACGCAGTTGTATCTACCCCGTTAGGAAGTTCTAGCGTGTAAGCGTCATTTTTAAAACGAGGGTGCAAACTGGTCAGATGCTCACGGCTCACTGCCAAGCGGCGTGCTGCCCGCCCTAAAATGATGGGTTCGGAGAGGGCGTTGTAAACGCTAAATAGAGCTTTTTTAAGGGGTGTTTGCTCTTGTAACTGGTTGTGATATGTAAGCACTAAAGGAATGTTGTCGCGCCACGCCACGTAGCTTGCTAGTTCAGCACCAAAAATATAAGGATAGTGCAAATGAATAAGTTCCGCGCCGCGTAATTTGCTCACCAAACTCAACGTAAGTGGTGCGTTTCCTATGCGAAATTGGGCGTTTAAGCGCTCGGTTGTAAACGGCATGGGAAGGTCGTCGTCGTCACTGTAGCGAGCTGTAAATAAGGTGACGTCATGCTTGCGTTCATGCAAAATGCGGGCGTTGTGAAAGGCAACGTTACCTGTGCCTGCCCAATAGGGTGGAAAGGTTGAGGTGAGGTGCGCAAGTTTGAGAGGGCGTTGTGCTGCTGAAGCTGCTGACGACATAAGCTAAGAAGAGCTCGAGCTTGGCCGAGGCGCTTGCGGCGCTTGTGACGATGACCTATGCGGGCGCAAAAATTTGTACACGGGCCACGTAAGGCTGTCGAGCGTGCCAGCAAGCGCTTCACTGTCCATAAGTTGTTCAAAGGGCAATCCCACGAGGGCATCTTGTAACCAAACATTATCCCTGTGGCGGCGTTTAGCTTGCATAGCTGCGCGCAAAGGCCGCCACCCTTCCGGGTGATGAACAAACCACAACAGCGCACGCCAACGGGCGTACAAGTAGGGAAGGCCTTTCAGAGCTGCATAGGACCACGTGGCAGCCTCAGTTAAGAGTAACGCGGGGCTCATCTTCCATAAGGTAGTTTGCTGGGCAATGATAAGTAACGTAAGTAAACGGTTGCGCTCGAGGTAGTAAAATTTGCGCGCAGTTAGGTTTTGTACATAGTCGTGAGTAATAATAGCATCGTTATCACATAAAATATCGTAGCCACAAAGTTTGGCACGCAGTGAGAGTTCAATATCTTCTAAGTACATAAAATAGCTTGCTTGAAAGCCACCAATGTCGGCAAGTACCTCACGCGAGGTGGCAAATGCTGCCCCAGAAAGCAGGGGCACGGGTTCTAAGCCTGTGTACTCACTACTAGCTTCATTGAGTCCGCGGCAGGTGCTAATGCCAGTGTAGTGCATGACCAAGCCACTAGCGTTGACGGTGCCGTCGGGGTTGAGTAGCTTACTGTTCACAAGGGCTTTAGGGTTAGCTTTGGTGGTGCGCACCAGTTGCTCGAGCGCACCTTCATGTAACTTAGTATCTGGGTTTAAAAACAACACCCATTGCCCACGAACGTGATCTAGACCGAGGTTATTGCCGCCAGCATAGCCTGTGTTGTCAGCATTAGAGATGACAGAGACATCTGGGTAGGTTGCCTCGAGCCATTTACCAGTACCATCGTGAGGTGCATTGTCAACAAGGACAACTTCAAAATCTGTATATGACTGTGCGTAGAGTGAGGGCAGACATTGGGCTAGGTCAGACTGACTGTGATATGAAACAATCAGCACGCTTAATTCAGGTGAAGGCTTAGATTCTGGCATAGATAATCCATTCAACACAATCTGTATCTAAGTTAGCATTACACAATTTGACGGTTATTATACGTCTGGGTTGATATTTCACTATGAATGTAAAGACAATACTTAAATTATCAACCAATAACTGTAGCGAATGCCAACATCAAGCAGAAGGTGACAGGTTATATTCATTTAGTTTAACGAGACAAAACCAATAGGGCACAAAATTGCCTCATACCCTAGTGTAACAACGCTCCGTGGCATGAGCGTTATACTAGCTAAAGGCATTTTAAATTTGGTTTCAGTTGCTATACCAAGGGCAATATAACAAGGTTCCGGATGATATCTAGGGACATAAAGTGTTGCGTTGAGACTGCCTAGATCATCCAAAGACGGTCAGCTAATTGACGTTAATCCATAAGCTAATCAGTTGGCTTGTGTCAATTGATCGAATGGCTAGTGCCAATCACCAAGAAAGCTGCGCTAGCTAACGCAGCTTTCTTAGCATGTTAAAAACCTATGGTGGTTAGGACAACCCTCAGCAAGAATGGGTGTGTTGTTCTAAGTTAAGAGAAAAGACAGTTCAAAATGCGCGCTAGGCAACTTTGCGGTCGCGCGCTTGTTCTGCATCACGCTTTTGAATTTCATGGCGAAGTTCTTGGGTGTGCTTATGAAGTGCGTGTTGCACATCGTCATCAACGCGGCGCACGAAGTGCTGCAAACTGTGTAGGACAATGCCCATCATGCCAGAAAGCATACCGCCAATGAGTAGAAGTGTGGTCAAGATAGCAGAGCCCGTGAGCAAACGACCTTCTTGTTGCATTACAAAGGCGACGCGGAGCCCCAACAATAATCCTGCTGAACCAACGATGAATCCTGGAATAGCAAAAAAGAGAAGTGGTTGACGGCGCGCAACAAGTGACACAATTGCGTCTAGAACGTGTAACCCGTGAATGACTGGGTTGCGCTTATTGCCGTCTTCATAACTAACTGTAATAGGTACTTCGACAACCTCGAGCCCAGCAGGTTCAAATAAAAACTGCATTTCAGACTCAACAGAAAGTCCACCAGAACGAAAATCTAGAGCTTTGGCAGCTTTGGGTGAAAATGCTCGGTAGCCGCTCTGGCTGTCTGTGGTACGCACACCACTGGCAACGTTAGTGACTTGGGTGAGTGTGTGTTGACCTACTTGACGCCAAGCGGGAATTTTGCTCTTTTTCTCTAAGAACCTCGAGCCAATCACAACATCAGCACGTTTGGCTAGAACAGGTTGCACGACCTCAGGAATTTCGCTGGGTTCGTGTTGAGCATCGCCATCTAGGCAAACGATGGCGTCCGGTTGATAGTGCAAGGCAGCTTTAAAACCAGCGTTAAGGGCAGCAGCTTTACCTTGGTTTTGCCCTTGGTGGACAACATAGGCACCGGCGAGTCTGGCAAGTTCAGCAGTGCGGTCGCTCGAGCCATCATCTACCACCACAACATGGGTTGCATAGTGACGTGTTTGAATAACGACGCTCGAGATGAACCGTTCTTCGTTAAACGCTGGAATGACGGCAACAACCACGCCATCTAATTTGAGGGGCTCAACCTGACCACGACGGTCCGGTTGCTGACGGCGATCCTCGAATGCAATGGGTTGCTGATTGTGGCGGCGGTCATTTGCACCGCGGCGGTCTGGAAAAGGAATGTTTTGTTTGGTGTACAGGGGTGCATTAGCAGATTGAGACTGGTTGTTCTCCGACATGGAATAACCTCCGGGCACAAGGTGACTGTGGTGTTGTTATCGTTGCAGCATTGTTGTTAACAAACGCGCGCTGGTTGTGTAAGAAATTCAGGCGAAATAACTAAACAACGCGTGTGTAGTGGCATGAGTTTGTTAACGCTTAGCTACCCTATTGTGGGCAAGGGCTGCATTACGAATGTTGAGGACGTACTTGCTGAAACATCTGTAAGGCTAAAGTGCTATGTGGCATGAAGATATGCCAGAGTTTCACAAGTGTGTTGGTGACGACCACGGACACTCCTATTAATCTGAGCTTAAGAAACCTGCGTTCCGTGAGCGTTCCGTGATCAGACATACGTGAGATATTTAGTGAATGAGGAAGTCATATTGATCAGGCGATTCAAGAGACAATGTAGAGACGATATATTCCAAGTGTATTGTTGGACGCGAGATGATTAGGTCAGCTCACCAATAAAATGATGCGGAGATAAGTGAGTGGTATCGGTGGCTTAACAAACGCTAGGTGGCACGATGAGTAGGTTGGGTGCAAACTTCAATGCTCCAATATAATGAAATGCTTAAACGCGAAGATGTTTACGAGAGATGCTTAGAGTTATGGGCGGATAAGTCTGCGCACATATTTTAACGAAGCGTATATGCCACACAAACAGGTGCTCTACAAAGCGGTTGCAGTAGCACATACTATTAGAGTGTAGCAAAGCTACTCTTACAAAACTCTTACTCGAGGCAGTTTGAACGCTCTAGGAGCAAGTTTATGTCTAAGAAAAAAAAGCAGCGTAAAGCCCAAAAGAAAGCTCGAGCCCAGGCTCTTAAACTTACACCCGGCAAGCTTATCCGGCTAACGGTTAAGAGTATAGTATTCGCTGTACTCGTCTCGGGGTTGATTGCTGTCTTGCTACTTTTTGATGTTGATCTCATCCAACAGCGCTGGGCCCAACTGACACTTATGGCAGTTTGTTATATTGCAGCATTTCCGGTGGTATTCAGTGAGTTTCGTCCCAAGTCTTAGTGTGATGAGACTTGGAAGCCATCTTAAACATTCTTGGCAAATCAGCTCGAGGCTGTCTCAGCTGTTGTAACGTTAAGGCTCTTGTGAGCATCAGATTTGGAATTTTCGTCATCAAGAGATGGTGTTTTTAAACGTTAGGTTTATCAACTTCCGGTTTCTAAGGTAAGGTGGTGTGAGTTATGGATCAGTCTAATCAGGAGCGGCGACCTCTAACACCTCGAATAGCCTCAACAGCAGCGACGGCATCAATATCTACCAACACTGCCGCTACTAATACTGCGTCTGCCAAAATTGTGCCGACCCCTATTCAGGCTCGTATTAGATGGGCGCGAGGTAGCAACCTCAGCTTATCTCAACAAATTCGTAGGGCACGCATTTGGCTACCTTTACTTATTGTCTGTGTTGTTATTAGTTATGAAATTTATATTATCCCACTAGGTGGGCCAACTTGGAATTTGTGGGCACACGTGCTGTTCTACGGTATTTTGGGACCTGCAGTTACGTTTGTGACGCTCACGTGGATTGCCGCGGAGGTACTTCTTAGGGAACGTGCTCAAGAAGACCTCGAGAATCTTTATGGGGAGTTACAAGCGAGCCACGAACTGCTGGCAACCATTCAAGATGTGACCGAGCAGTTTGCCTCTGCAACTGACCTAGAGAGTGTTTTACAAGCTGCTAGCAAAGGCATTAGTGAGGCAACAGGGGCAGTTGGTGCCATTATTTTGATAGGTGAAAGAGAGCTAACGGTCACCCGCAGTTATGGGCTAGATAGTGAGCTCGAGCAAGATGCCCACACCCGCAATGCTAGCTTTTTGAGAGCTGGTAGCGGTTACGAACGGCAGACGGGCGAACGTCAATACGATGGTCAGGTGGATGGACACACTGTTTTGTCAGCTGTACTGGCGTGGAGTGGCAAACTAGAGGGTAGTGTTCACGCTTACTACAGCAAACCTCCTAGCGCAGAGCAGCGCGAAAGTTTTGCTATTTTGACCTCCGAGTTTTCAGCTGTGACAGAAGCAACGCGTAGTCGCACACGCGATCTGATGACGTTATTTAATGTAGACCGCAGTATTCGGGCTGAAGGCAACCTCGAGCGTCTTTTAAGCACCCTACTCGACCAAGCTATTGTTCGGGCAGATGCATTAGCAGGTGGTGTTTACCTTGCTGATGATGAAGATCAACTCCTTAGATTGCGTACCTTCCACGGTCTAACTGGCAAGCTTAACACTGTGACTCACGCCTTGCACCTCGGTGATAGCGGGTGTATTAGCGGTGCTGCTCGCCGTGGTGAAGCGTGCATTTCCCATGCGTTAACGCTAGAGACGCGTCAAGGTCCTGTACTAGAAGGTGCTGGTAGCGCGCTGTGCTTACCGCTTGTGTTTGAAGATGAGCTTTTAGGAATTGTAGTACTAGCCCATAACAGTAACCATCACTTTGACAAAGCCAACCTCACCTTTTTGAGTTTGCTGGCTAACCAGGTCACCCTAGCTGTGCGTAACGCCAGAGCCTACTTGCAGTCTGAAGAACTTGCAATTTCGGAAGAGCGTGCGCGCATTGCCAGAGAAATTCACGATGGTGTTGCTCAGTCTTTAGCGAGTAGCGCCTTACAACTAGATTTGATTGCCCGCTTAATTCATAATCCAGACAAAGCACTGGACAAACTCAAGCAAGTTAAAACGGTAATTCGCGAAGCCATTCGTGAAGTGCGTAGGAGCATTTTTGCGTTGCACCCTATTGACCTCGAGCGGCACGGCTTTATTGAAACAGTGCGCCGTTATAGCCATGATTACGGGCAGCAAAACGACATTGCTGTAGAGGTAAGCGTGGATATGTTGCCTGAGCTGACAGTCAAGTCTGAGGCCGTTTTATTCAGAATCTTTCAAGAGGCTATGAACAACGTTGCTAAGCACGCTAAAGCCAGTCAGGTGAGTGTTAGCTTGGGCACAGACAAGCTTGGGCATGCGTTTGTCGAAGTGTGTGACAACGGTGTTGGCTTTGACCGCTTGGGTGTCTCTGATCGAGTAACTAGTGCAGGTGGCCTAGGGCTTAAGCAAATGCGCGAACGCATTGAAGGACGTGGAGGGGTGTTTGTGCTCGAGACGCAGCAACATGGCCCGCTTGACCCAGCTTTACAGAATATTCCGGATGGAATTCTTAATGAACACACTGCCGCCCTACAGCAAAAACAGGGCACACGTGTCTACGCGGCCCTGCCTCAATAAACTAGTTGTAAGACGCTAATCTTACTCTGCTTTACGCTTTCTGCGGCGGTAGCTTTCACCAAAGCGTTTTTGGAACTTCTCAACACGACCTTCGGTGTCAATGAAACGCTGCTGACCAGTGTAAAACGGGTGATTACCCGACCACACATCAATGCGTAGTTCGTCTTTATTGCTGTAAGTTTGCATGACATTGTCACCGTCACAGATAACCTGTGTGGGGACCAATTTAGGGTGAATATCTTTTTTCACGAGCTAAAACTCCTTTTTATAAAGGTATTAGAGATAATAAGATTTGAGCGATATAGTTTTATCTTTAAATACTAATGGCGTATTGAGCACCCTAACATTACGAGGTGCAAACCCTAAGATGATAGCAAAAATTAACATCCTAATGAGTAGCCTGATGACGTATGAACATTCGAGGTCACGCAGTTTTGTTAAGAAGTGCGTGATGGATTGATGTGACAATACATCCACAGCAATTTTGTGGGCACGTTTAGTGATCCACCAAACCATCTAGCAACAGCTATACCTGTCAAATTCAAGGCGAATGTGATACAAAACGTTCATGACGTTAGATGACCTAGAAGCTAAGATAAAAGAGGCACCTAAACCGGCTGGGCTCGAGCAAACTGCTGATACCCTCGTCTTTGGGGAAGGTGATGCCAACGCCAACGTGCTCATTATCGGTGAAGCTCCTGGTGAGCAAGAAGATCAGACTGGTAGGCCCTTTGTAGGCAGAGCCGGGCAACTGCTAGACCAAATTTTAGCCAGTGTGAACATGCACCGCGACGAGATTTACATCACCAATATTGTCAAGTACCGCCCGCCAGGCAACCGCAACCCCACCACCGATGAAATTCACGCGAGTGAACCGCTTTTAATTGAACAACTCAACATCCTGCAACCACAAATTATTGCCACCTTGGGCAACGTGCCCACCCAATACTTCCTCAAAACCAAAGACGGCATCACCAAAACACGGGGGAATTGGTTCGACTGGCAGGGCGTAAAGCTCATGCCTTTGTTTCACCCAGCTTATTTACTACGCAACCCTAGCCGCAAACGCGGCGGCCCCAAGTGGCTTATGTGGCAAGACATGCAAGAACTCAAACGCGCTGCTGATGAGCTAGGAGCTAAGCCTAACACCTTTAAGATTGATACGACTGAACAGTCGGGGTTGTTTTAGGAGTTGAGGTTGGGATTGATAGACCTTCAATGAGCATGCATGTGAGAGGGCATCAAAAAACATCAAGTGTAGTTGAGGAACTTTAGCTCAACTTAAACGATGTAGATGATAAACGTGAAGCTCAGCAAGATAAAAATGACATGTTGATGCCTTCAGGAGAAGGCTGTTGAGGCTGCTAATCCTAACCTGAGACGATGTCAACATAGAACGCGTGCCTGCGAGTATTGACCAGTGTCTCGAGGTTATGAACGTTGTATCTTCAGCACGCTTACTCGAGCGTCACTGTTGCTCTTACAAATGTCTCATCATATGGCGTTGGCGCAATTGCGAGAAGTGGATCATCCAAATGCTTGTTGTGGGGATGATGAATGTTGGCAACGATGCTCGAGCGCCCCTCTGCCCTCATGCCCCACAAGCCACCCACGAGCATCGGATTAAGCCCATAACGAATGTGAGTACGGTGTTGGATGGTGTGCGCAAGCCCGTAACGCAACCACGCCTCACCCTCACGTAAATTCTGGTTGGTACGTGCATTAGCTGTCCAAGGTCCGTCCCACAGTGCATAGTTGGCGCTAGGTTGTACGATCACCTGCGCGCCCAGCCCGTCCAAATGACTAATGATGCCATCGTAAAAACCGTCTAGACATATTGTCACGCCGAGCTTGCCGCAAGGGGTTGTCATCACCTGGGGTGGGTGCTTACTAGGTTTAATGCCGAGGCGCTGCTCGAGCGTTGTCACCTGCTGTTTACCCGTTATCCCAAGGCGTGTTCCAGATGGTGCAAACGTGTAAGTAAAATTGTAGATACACCGCCTCAGCAAAGGTTCAGTCAGGTGCCAGCCGCGACTTGGCTCGTGATCAATTGTTGGCAAAAACCCCGACCCAGCCACAATCGTTGCGTTATACCTGCGCGCAGCCTCAGCAAAGGTTTGGCGGTAGATGCGCTCAGCAGCTAATGCATGAGGAAACAAAACGCTGCTAGGACCGCGCCACAGCTCTTTTACCAATGCTCGCCAGTTTTGCACGAACCACGTTCTGAACGCACCTCCTGCTGTTTTTTGAGTGAGGACGTTGGCATCTGCAAATAGTAACGGAAGTGCTAGAGCTTCGGGAAACGCGATGAGCTTGTCACCCTCAGATATACCCGCCGTGGCGGCTTGCATAAGCGCGTCAATTTTACTGACAAACGCATCTTCACTTGTAAAATCCTGTGGGTCTAGGCGTTGTTGAACAGCTATGAGATGAAGCTTTGACATTAATGAGTGGCTTCCTAAGCAGAGATGAGGGCTTTCTTAGGGGAGGTCGTGTATACTGATGCCGTGTTTTCCCAGCCATCTTCTGGGGCGTCTTCTGGGGCGTCTTCATCTACTTTATCTGATAACTTACCCAACCCGCCCTCGAGGCGGAAGGTCAAAACCCATTCGCAGCAGCTTTTAGGCAAGCTCGCCCGCTATTTGTTGGGCGAGGTAACCGTACTTTATCTACTTGGTGTGGGTGCGTTTTGCTTGCTGCTCTCCATTGATTTTTTAACTGTGTGGGCAGAGTTTTTAATTACTCAAAACGCCAGCTTGGCCAGCGTGGGTCGGCTTATGCTGTTTCAAGTACCATGGTTTTTGCACATGTCATTACCTGTTGCCGGGGTGTTTGCAGTATTACTAGCAACCGGTCGCTGGGCACGCGATTCCGAACTCAAAGCAGCTTATGCGGCAGGCGTTGCCCCGTTACGGTTATTACGTCCCCTACTTTGGTTTGGGCTTGCTGTTAGTTTGTTGGCACTTTACAACAATGGCTTTTTAGAACCCATCGGGCAACGTGCTTACGACGCGCTACGGGATTCATTTTACAGTCAGCGCCCACCCAGTGAAACCCAAAGGGATGTTTCCTTTGCCATTGACGAACAGGGCATCTACTATGCTGGGCGAATTCGCGGTCAGCGTGAAGAACGGCATCTGGCAGATTTGTCGGGAATTTTTATCTTTCAGAACGATGGTGATACCGTGAGTGCGCCAGAGGGTATTTGGGATAGCAATAAAGGTGTGTGGCGTTTACAAAACGCGCAAGTGATGACGGAAATGGGACTTATACGCAGGTATTCGTCGCTCGAGCTACCTTTTCAAACCCAAAGTGACGCGGCCCAGAACCTCGCTGACGCAGATACCCTCACGCTGCGTGAACTAAACGCGCGCATCCGTGAAGATGAGGCCAGGGGAATTAACGCACGTGACGCCCGCTTTGAATTTCACCGCCGTATTGCCGATGCATTTAGTGCACTTGTCTTTATACTCGTGGCTGGTGTCTTGGGCTTGCAGTTGCGTGCACGCAGTGCTGGCTTTAGGTGGACAATTGTGCTGCTAGTGCTGTTTTACTTTTTGTGGACACTCTCGGCAGATTTATTTGATCGGCGCGTGCTTACGGCTGTGGCAGCCGCTTGGTTCACCAGTGCAGTTGTGGGCGGCGTAGCTGGTACCGTTGCCCTGTGGCGCTTGCGCTAATTAGCTAACCTTTAGCGTATCTTTATGACGTTTAAGTATGTACTAAGTACCTCCTATCTGGAAACCGCAGTTTTCGTGACATGCGTTTAGCGGTTAAGGATGGGCGCTGCTGAGTTTGATACTTATAGCAGTTCCAGGATCA
>JBCCBI010000134.1:0-12800 GCA_039034155.1 Deinococcota bacterium
CAACGCCATTGCGCCAGTTATCACGGTAGCGGGATTACAACTAGGTTATTTGTTTGGCAGCATTATTGTGGTGGAAACGCTGTTTAACTACACAGGCATGGGCTGGCTCACCTACCAAGCGTTACTCAACCGCGATATGCCGTTAATTCAAGCCTCTGTGTTTGTGATTGCCGTCGTGTTTATGCTCAGCAACTTACTGGTAGACATCAGCTATCAGGCGCTTGACCCGCGTATTCGGGTTGAAGGTTAAGTTGATGGCATTAAGGATGACGAGATTTGTCTCTCAGAAAACATCAACACCATCTCGAATCCTTCATCAAACTAACAGGGATGAGGTCTAACTTAAATCAGCAAACATTACCACGACCTTAAATCTTTCATCTAAATGACTCCAAAATGACTTTGATGATGCTGAACGCGCATTCAAAAACATCACCATGACAACGCTTGCTCGACGAGACACACACACATCTGGACAACGCCGTAATGTAAGAAAAAGGCGAGCGCTGTTACTTCTTGCCAAGCCCAAAGCATTGGTCGGGCTGGTACTCGTTGGCTTGGTTGTATTGATTGGCGTAGTTGCGCCGTTTGTTATTACTGAAGAGATGACAACGCGTATCGACATCACCGCGCGGCTTTCGGGGCCGTCGCTGGCACATCCTTTAGGAACGGACCAACTGGGTCGAGATTTGTTTTACCGCGTACTCCTTGGCGCACGTACCTCGTTACAAGTGTCGTTAGCTGCCGTGCTTTTAAGCCTCGTTTTAGGTTTACCCGTAGGTGTGGCCGCAGGTTATTACCGAGGTGCGCTGGATTTAACCTTAATGCGCGTAGTAGATGCACTTTTGAGTTTTCCAGTGCTTTTGCTAGCGCTTACCATTAGTGCTGTTTTAGGCCCGAGTGTGCGCAACGCCAGCCTTGCCATTGGCATTGCTTTTGCACCTTACCTAGCGCGGATTGTGCGCAGTGAAACGCTTAAAGTCAGTAATTTGCCTTATGTGGAGGCTGCTAGGGCACTAGGCGCGTCTCACTTACGAATTATTGGACAGGCAATTATGCCCAACATCATGGCACCTTTAATTGTCCAAACCACCATCAGTGTGGCGTTTGCCATTTTGGCGGAGGCAGGTTTGTCATTTTTGGGCTTGGGTACACAGCCGCCCACGCCGTCTTGGGGGCTTATGATTCAAGCCTCGAGAGACTACCTCGACATTGCCCCGTGGACAGCCCTTGTACCTGGTGGTGCCGTCGCCCTCACCGTGCTCGGCCTCAACATGTTGGGGGACGTATTACGCGACATCCTCGATCCAACGTTCAATATTGAGGGGGCTGGGACTTAGCGACCTCAACCTGCCAGCTTTGCTCTTTTACCTTTACCCCACGATGTAACTACAGGGTTTACGCTATAATCATACAAGCCAAGCGTAAGCGCTAATTAGAGTGTTGATGCGCTTTACAACACTGTCATTCGCAAGCAAAAGCCCCACGTTATGTTAGGGCTTTTTTGTGTGCTGGTGAGTTGACAAGCTTAATTGGTGATAGAGGCGTTAAGACTCAGTATTGCTTTGGGGGCATACAGTGAAAGATGTGGCGGTAGCAAGTTCACAACGAGTTAGCAAATTAACCCATGCACCAGGGTATTATCTTGGTGATCAACAACTTATAAAAACAGCTAAGCAAGCTATTTTGTGCCAGCTCGAGCAAACCCCCACACCCCTGCGGGTCCGTGACCTGATTCAACAAACGGGGCTCGAGTCCTGTAACCTCAAACGGGCGCTCTGGTCACTGGTAGACGAAGGACGCGTTAGTTTTACTGAAGACCGCCGTGTCTGCAAACATGCATAAACATACTTGAACCTGATACCGTCTTAGAGTAATAGCACTTTGCATCCACACCAACCTCAGTCAACACTTGATACCTATCAACAATCTCGCGACGCCCGCAGGCATCAGCTCGAGCGGCAAGACGACTCACGCAGCCCCGCCCAACGTGACCGCGACCGAATTTTGCACTCGAGCGCGTTTCGGCGTTTAGCAGGCATCACTCAAGTGGTGGCACCCTCAGAAGGCTATGTGTTTCACACGCGGCTAACTCACACGCTCGAGGTTGCCCAAATTGCCCGCCGCATCGCCGAGCGCTTTTGCCGCGAAGTACCTGAACTAGTTGCTAAGCTTGGCGGCATCGACCCAGATACAGTTGAGGCTGCTGCCCTTGCCCACGACCTGGGGCACCCGCCTTTTGGTCACACGGGCGAGCGCACGTTGAACGTAATTTCTAAAGCGCACAGCAATTCGGGTGTGTTTGAAGGTTTTGAAGGTAACGCGCAGTCATTTCGAATTATCACTACTTTGGCAGCTCACCGAGATGTGTATCCCGGCCTCAACTTGACTCGGGCGACGCTCAACGCCAGCCTCAAGTATCCTTGGTTTCAAGATAGTGATTACCCGGCGCACTACGGCAATAAGTATGGCGTGTACCGTTCTGAACAGGCGGATTATGACTTTGCTCGAGCTGGTGTTACCGACCTCCACAAGACGCTCGAGGCTGAACTTATGGACTACGCTGACGACGTTGCCTACAGTGTCTATGACCTAGACGACTTTTACCGTGTCGGCATGATTCCCCTTGACAGGCTCGCCTACGACGGCATTAGCCTCACCAGCTTTTTGCAAGCTTGGAAAGAAGATGCTGCTCAGGGTAGTGACATTACCCCAGAGCACATTGACGCACATCAAGAGGCCTTTCAAGATTTATTAGATTCCTTAGTGATTGACGAAGTTTACCGGGGCACCTTTGAACAGCGGGCCCTGCTGCGCACACGGGCCTCGAGCCTCATTCGTGATTGGATTATGGCCGTGCGATTGCAGGTGCCACAACAGGGTCACTCAGCGCTCGATATTCCCCACCACACGCGCATGGACATTGCCTTCCTCAAGCGAATTGTGCGCGAGTATTTGTTGGGCAACCCGCGCCTTGCCACCCAGCGCCACGGTCAGGAACAAATCATCACCAGCTTGTTTGAAACCTACTTGCAAGCTGTCTGTGAACACAACGACCACCTTGTGCCAGCTAGGTTTAATCAAGAGCTCGAGCGCCTCTCCACCCCTCGAGTCAACCAAATCCCCAGCGATGACGCCATCCGCTTAGCTGTAGACATCGTCGCCCATTTCACCGACGCGCAAGCACTGCACATGTACCGCCGCCTCAGCGGGATTGCGCCGGGTGCTATTTCAGATTTTATTGACGTCTAAATGTCAATACCATCAACGTCAATACTTGTTATGAAGGGGATAGTACGGCACCTAAGCTGCTTTCAATATCTGTGAGGCAGGTGCTGATAGTATCTAGTGTCACATCGAGATAACTAAGCTGAGGCGGTGCCTCAGAGGGTAACAACGTTGCATGTTGACGAATAGCGTTTTGACTAAATTGCGTGACATTAGCTTGATCCAAAAACGTGTCAGCATCAAGGTAGCCATCTACCCCTGTATGATCCATGTTACCCATGCGAATTAAGCGGATGATGCCACTGCGTTTGGCTTGATTCCATGGCGATAGTGCTACCACCGCCCAGCGGCCCGGACACATGACGTTCCCTAGCCTTTGCACAGCATCTCGCTTGCCGTAAAGATGATAGAGCTTGCGCAGTGCCAGCACGCCCGGGTCTGCACTAAGAACGCCGCCCAGCGAAATCACCTGTATAGGGTGCCCGAGGACGTCGTGCAAGTAGGGCGCAGCACCCACCGCAATCTGCCCGCCACCACTGTAGCCAATGAGTGTAACAGGAGCATCACTACCAGCTTGATAGCCGTTTGCACGCAGTCCCTTGAGAATCATGTCAGCAGACCCACGGTTGTAGATGGGTCCGTAACGGCGGTCAGCCGAAACTGCAACCTGCCACAAGTTACGCAAGTTAATGAGAAAGCCTGCGAGGCCGTTACCACTGACCTTGTTGTTGAGTGCCCAGCGCCACATGCGTGCAAATTGCCGTTGTCCAGTGAGCGCTCGATTAGTTACCGAATATGGAAATAATTCAACTAAGGTAATGTGTGGAAGCCGTCCTTTAAGTGCGTTCAAAAAAGCAATTTCACGCTCTGCATAGCTTTCGCCAGATACGCTGTGAATGCCCGACAAAAAAACAACGAAGTGCCTTGCTTGATTGTGTTGATCAGAGGACTCAGAAGTGTCAAAGATACGTTGAACTGTAGTATCTTCCATGTTTTCTGTATCTTTAACGGTGCGGCTACCGTACCACCCCGCCCACCACTCGAGCGCTTCAAAGGGTGACAGCGCGCCCATCACCAGCAGTGCTAGCACTAACCCAACTAGAATTGACCAAATATCAAACAGGTTCATGATTTATCTTTTGGGGCTATGTCTGCTTGAGAAGACTGGGCGCGAGGCTGTTGTTGACTTGAAGTCATTGTTACTTCTCGAGATAATTTTGTCGCCTCTTGTGATGACGACCGAAGCTGCTTAAAAAGCTCGTTAAGGTTACTTAACTTCACCCCAGCCACATGCTGCCGCATGAAGCGCGTGAGGCTGATGACAGGTCTACCAATAGTACTTTTAACAACTTGTAAGAGAAGCCAACCGAGGGCACTCGAGAGCAGCGCTTGGCGTACGGTCAGGTCAAGCGCCACCTCAACTGCTAGGACTACAACTAACAAACGCCACAACGACAACACACCATTAATGAACGTGCCAAAAAACGGTACCAAAATAAAAAAACTAAACAGATAAGGACTATAGCCCAACCCTACAGCTCGAGTGACCTGCCGTAAACTAGCATCTATTCCAAACACGCGTCCAGCGACTAACCAGACACTTGCCGTCCAAAAAACCATGCCAAATGCTTGAATACCAGAAGATAACAACAAACTCAGCACAAAGCGGCGTGGCCTTACGCGGTTCGCAAATAATACGATGCTTTGACCGATAGCTTCAGACAGCGTGCCTAATGCCACAACCATAATCGCTACTCTAAAACCGCTTGGGCTTGTTTGAATAACCTCAAATGCACTTGGGTCAAGTCGCAGACTGCGCCCTACAAGTCCTATAGCTTCGAAAAGTGTCATGATTCCCTACACACTAGTTGCACATGAACTGGTGAGTTTAGTAATAGAATGCTGCAGGGTCTGGTCATAGGATTCTTCTTTTAAAATGGCAACGAAGACAACAGATGTATTGCGTCAACATTAAAAACACACTCAATCTGTCAGACTCGTTGGTCAACGCTAGTGTCTCAATAAACAAGAAAATTTATGTACGTGCAACTACCTACATCAACCTTCTGATGCTGATGTGACCTCTAGGACACAACATCATGAGATGCTGTCTCGACCCTAGCCATGTACTTACAGGCTAATAAGGTATCAGCAACTTACAATTTATCTTACTGAGGCTTGTCTTGAGGCGTTTTGAGGGACGCAAGCACATCTAGCTGGCGGCGTACAGTCGTTTGGTCAACGGCTCCGTGACCGTGCAGATTGAGTTCTTGCTGTTGAATAGGCAAGCGGTTGCCTCGAAACATGAGAGCTGCCGTAATAGTTGTGATAGGAACAGCAAGCACCAAACCAATAGAGCCAACTAAGGTGTGCACAATCTCCGACGCCACAAGCTCAAAGTTAAGCGCTCTGAGCGCGCCAAAATCGCTAAGTTGTAAAAGTACAAGCAGCGGTAGCGATGAGCCTGTGTAAGCAAGCACTAACGTGTTGACCAACGAGCCAATATGGTCAAAGCC
The DNA here is from genome assembly GCA_039034155.1 of Deinococcota bacterium. Lineage (GTDB taxonomy): Bacteria > Deinococcota > Deinococci > Deinococcales > Trueperaceae > JBCCBI01. Next base: position 5,745 of record JBCCBI010000134.1, read on the forward strand.
CACGTTCATACCGCGCTGATAGAGCTCGAGCCAGCCAAAACTAGGATTGACTAGCGAAAACTCGCGCACCACGCTTGCCTGCACAATCGTAATATCAGTCAGTGCACCCAACGCCCCTACTAATAAGCCAGCAAGCAGTAGGCCGCGCAGTTGCACTTGACTTGCGCCAATGTTGATCATCATAGCTTCTTCGCTGCCAAAACCTGTTAAACGTGCCCACTCGCTAAACACCAGCCCCAAAGACATGGTCACAAGTACCGCGACAAAAGTCCCCAGCAAGGCTGCCGTGGTGCTCCAACTGAGGCCGTGCACAAAAAAGATGGCCAGAATAAGCATGCCACCCACGCCCACAAGCGACACCCAAACCGGGTTGCTGCCCTGCAAAATTTGCGGGATAATAAACCAGGTAACAATCAATAAACTACATCCTGTTGCTACAAACGCCCGCAAGCCCTTAAAGCGCGCAACAACTACAGATGTCACTAAAAAAAGCCCCGTGAGCCACAGCAGTGCTGGTCGCCGCACCCAGTCGACCACAACATACTCGCGGACGTTAGCAGGGTTCGGCGCGTAGTAAAGTTCAACTTGATCGCCCACTTGAAAGGTGGGAACATCCGTCTGACCGTCATCAATCACAGGCATCCCTAGCAGGGCGTTAATCAACTCACCGTCAACGTCAACCAAAGCTTGTTGCCTACTGGCATCAATGGAGACAATACGTCCCTCGAGGTAGCCCGTTTCCTCGAGGATGGCTACAGATGCATCTGGAACGGCCTCCTCTGGTAGACCGTCAGATGTTTGCGCTCCCCCCCACATCCCCAAAGAAAAAACGAACCACACAAGTAAGATACGCAGCTTGAACACACGATGAACTGTCATGCGGTGTACGCAGGTACTATTGATTGTGTTGTTCGCTGGCAAGAACGACACAGCTAAACTGTCATGAGTTAATCGAAACATAAGCAATTACGAGGCTAAGAGCTAGTTTCAGACTTACATGTCGCGCAGGTGCCGTAAAAGGTCAGTTCATGGCGCGTCACTTGAAAGCCATTAGGGACATTAACATCCTTGGACAACCTGACTGGGCAGGGTGTCATGAGGGTGTATACATGACCACATTGATTGCAATAGAAATGATGATGATGGTCAGGCTCACGAACTTCGTAGCGCGTACGGTCACCCGGTAAGCATACGGCATTAATCGCACCCTCTTCACTGAGTGTGTTTAGATTTCGGTAGACTGTAGCAAGGCCTAGACTGCGTTTTTTAGTGCGTGCGTGCTCGAGCACTTCTTGCGGGGTAAGCGGTCCAGAGGCTTCCTGCAGCACATCTAAAATTGCTTGGCGCTGCGAGGTATGGCGTTTCATAGTGTCTAGTTTAGCAAGGATAATTACACCTGTGGCGTCGTACCGGTTGACACAGCACTTGTATATCAAGAGATGGTACTTGCATACCAAGGGATGGATACCTTAACGCCGCATCACATCGCGTTCAACTTTACGCCAATAGCTGCTAAATGACCGCAGTGAGGTGGCAGCCCTGGCAAAAGGCTCATCTTCAATAATTGACACAGGTAAAAGCTCGTCTAGCTCATCCAAATAGTCCCACGTGTCCGGATGCCATGAGTCCGCTGCGGCAATGCTCTTACAGCCCCAGTGGTCAGCACGCTCGAGCACGTCTTCAAACTCACCCGAAAAACTGAGTGCGACCTTGCGACCTTGCGATTCCAAAACCTTCACTAAATCAGCAGCCAAACTCACTGCAAAGTGCAACCGCATCCAACTTGGTTGCTCGTCTTTAAACCGTTCACTGTCTAGCCAAACCACAACAGGTGCATCTGGGCAAGCGTTTAAGACCTCTGCCTCATCTGATAAACGTTCAGCATGTAACAGGACTAAGGGTAACTCACCAGCAACACGCAATAATCTAGGGTGAGGTGGGAGACCCTCTGTAAAAGGCTGCTCCTTGGGGCGCTTAGCGTAGCCACCTTGCCCGTGACCAGAAAACACATGTTCGTTGAGGTCTTCATAACTTGTATTAAACGGCGCATCTTCACAAGGTTCATGACCATAGCGGCGCATGTTGTCACCGTTGAAGTAGTAGGGTTTACCCGCAAAAGTTGACGCCACCCATTGCCAACTCAGCGCATTAGCACCCGGTTCACCATCCAGCAAATACCTATAAAAAAGCTGTTCACCGTGCCACCATTCGATATTTGCAAAATGGACAAGGTAGGCTGCAAACCACATGCGTTTGTGATTGTGAAGGTAGCCAGTTTCTTTCAGTTCGTGGACAATACTATCGATACAACTGAGGCCAGTAGCGCCCTGCTCGAGCCCTTCCGGCATCGCGTCCCGCTTAGTTGTAGGGTACTTATAAGGCTCGAGCGAGTCATAAACGCGCTCACCTAACGCCATAAACCCTTCTCGAAAAAAGGCTTTCCAAGCCAGCTCACTGACAAACTTTTGATAGTCCTTGCTGTGAGGCGTCAACTTTGCTTTGACAGCACGTTGTACCTCTGCCAATGTAAAAACCCCCCACGTGATGTAGGGGTTTAGACGGCTTACGTTGCCCTCAACATGGTTGCGGGTTTTGGCGTAAGTTTTTGGGTTGTAAGTTGTTAGCATGTACTTGGCAGCAGCAAGTGTAGGTTCAAAAACAGGTGAGGTGTGCATTTCACCTGTAGCGTAGCCAGCAAATGTTTGGGTGAAGGTATATAACGTAAGTGATGTAGGGTCAAGCAACATAGCTCGAGCCTACGTGACGCTCTCAGCAGTAACTAGCGCAATACCCGCAATTTAAGGCGTCAGTTAGATGATGCTTCGTAGGTTGTTGGCAAGTCCAGACTGACGCGTCCGGTAGCGTCGTCAAAAAAGATGCGAAAGCGATAAAAGCCTGTGCCAAGTTCTAGGTATTCAGCTAGCGCAATTGGCTGTCCTGCAAAAAATTCTGCTTCGTACACAACTGCTTCGGGTATAGCTTCTTGCCTTTGATTTTGAATACTATCAGGACGCTCGTAGGTAACTTCTAAGCGTGCACTGCCACGTCTAAGCTGACCGCCTATATCAAACTGTAAGCCTGGTGCATTCCCGGTAAGCCGTCTAACTGTCGAGCGTGATGAGGTTGTTCTGTAGAGAAAAAGAGGCGTTTGTGGCATCACACCAACGTTCCAACTCCCGTCATGAAAATGACCAACCCCAAAAAAGATAATTGCAGCGATAATTGCTGTAGAAAAAAGTCCTCTCATGGGCACAGTATAAGCACTTTGCTGTCAACGTGGATGTGGGGTAGACTCAATTAGCGTGATAATACATACATTTGCTCAAGCATTTTCCGTTTGTATTGGGATAAATATAGGCTAATGACACCCAATGTGAGAATCACCACACAGGTTTAAACCCAGATATTACGATGAGCAATTATCCAATATCAGCTAAGCTGCTAGCGATAATCACCCATGCTTCGCAGCCGGGGTCAACACTGCCTTCGGTGCGCTCACCGACCCAACTTGCCCGACCAACGCGGTTGCGCAAGGGAGTAACAGCGTCACGGCCTGCCTTAGCAGCATCAACTAGTTTCTGACCTGCTGTAGCCAATGTCTCAGTAGTTTGAACAGCTTGGCTTATGGCTTCTACAGATGGATGCATCGCGTCCAAGATAGTCTTGTCACCTAAACTAGCTTTGCCACGAGCTTGCAAGCCCTCAAAGGCGGCTTGCAACATAGTGGCAAGATCGCTTGGCTCGAGCACCTCTTTACCTCGAACAACTTTACCCGCACTCATCAACCCACTTGCTAGCAATGTCCCCATAGTCGACGAGGCCACCTTATTAACTGCCATACCGCCTGCAGCGAGGTACTTGCCTAAATCATCACCAGCAGTCTGATCTGCATAAGAATCCAAGGCATCGGCAATTTTGCTTGTTGTGATGCCTAGGTCACCGTCACCCACAGCTTGGTCGAGTTCTGTTAAATAGTCACCATTTGTGCGAAAGCCCGCTGCAACACGTTTCATAGCATCTTGAATGTCTTGTGCTGTAATCGCCATCAGTCTTAAACTTGTGTAAAAAAAGGTGTGTGCGCAGGCGCATCAAGAAGCTCGGTGAGTTCGTCGTCTAACTTGAAGATGGTAAGTGACGCGCCAGCCATTTCCATCGAGGTGGCATACTCACCGACGTAAGCACGGTGAACGCTGATGTCTTTATCGGCAAGATGTTTGTGAACATTGCGGTAGAGCACGTAAAGTTCTTCAGGAGGGGTGGCCCCGAGGCCGTTAATCATCACAGCAACGCGCTCACCAGCAGCCACGTTAAGGTCGTCCAAAATTGCTGTGAGCATACGTGTACTGACTTCATCTGCTGTTTGTAGGGGTTCGCGTTTGATGCCTGGCTCCCCGTGAATGCCCATGCCAATTTCCATTTCACCGTCCCCAAGGGTAAAGCCAGGTTTACCTACACGGGGCACGATACAAGGTGATAACGCCACACCCATCGAACGGGTATTTGCAAGCGCCTTTTCAGTGACGTCAGCAACTTCATCCAGCGAGCCACCTGCATCTGCTTTGGCACCCGCAATTTTGAAGGCGAAGACCATACCCACCACACCACGGCGTCTGTCCGCTTCGTCAGCTGGAGCAGAAGCAACATCATCTTTAACGAGTACCGTGCGAACGGGGATATCCTCGAGGTCGGCCATTTCAGCACTCATGTCAAAGTTCATGACGTCGCCGCCGTAGTTGCCGTAAATGTAAACCACGCCTTTACCACCGTTAATACGTTTGGTGACATTGAGCATTTGGTCGGCACTTGGGGAGTTGAATACGTCGCCAACAGCGCAACCGTCGAGCATCCCCTTGCCAACGTAACCCAAAAAAACAGGCAAGTGTCCTGAGCCACCACCTGTTGCGAGCCCCACTTTGCCCTGCACAGGAGCGTCGGTACGCACCACCGAGTAAATTTCTTCTTCATAGCTGAGTTGGTCAGGATGCGCTAAAAAGAGCCCCTCGAGCATCTCAGGCACAAAGTCTTCGGGTTTGTTGAGTAGTTTTTTCATACAAAACCTCCTTATTAACTGATTTGATTACTACAAATGACACATTAATTGCTAAGTCATTTAACTGATTGACACTTAACTAAAATACATGAGGCTCGAGACAACATCTTGACTGAAAACCTCATCTGATAAAGACTCTCAATAGTTCTTATATTTCGAGCTAGACAACCCTAAGCCCGGTCCTGCCGCACACCCAAACGCCACTTCAATCCCTCCGGCGTACGTCTGCGCACAATGATGACAATACTCATCACCATCACCACAAGTAGTAAGCCGCCCCAGACAAACTCTTTGGCGAAATTGCTAATGCGCAAAATATTAAACCCACTTGACAAAAACTGAAGTGACAGCACAGCCAACACCACGCCCGCCACCTTGCCAAAACCACCATATGGATTCGTGCCACCCAGTACAGCAATAAGCACGCTAAGCAGTAAGTAAGACGCGCCAAAATCCGCTTTAGCGGAGTTCGCTCTAGACATCATCACTAACCCAGCTACCGACGCCATAACCCCGCAAATAGTGTAGGTGCGAATCAAAATCCAGTCGTTACCTAGTCCAGCAAAGCGCGCAGCTAACGGATTTGTGCCTAACATATATATTTTTTCGCCCAATGGCGTCCGGTTGAGGATAACTGCGACGATGACAGCCAAAACTATGAAAATAAGCGCGGGTACAGGTAATACGCCCAGCGAGCCGTTGCCGATGACACTGTACGCAGCAGGCAAGCCCAAAACCGCACGCCCATCAGTAATACCGAAGCCAATCCCTGTAAATACTTGTGAGGTTCCCAAGGTGGCCAGGATGGGCGGCACGCCAATTTTGGCAATGAGCACGCCATTAATAAGTCCAGCCAGCACGCCAACAATCAAGGCAACTAAAATCCCTAAACTAACAACAAGAATTGGATTCACGCCCGCAGATGTGAGGGGGCGCATGAGAATTGCCGCTAAAATTGCTGCTAAATTGGCCGCACCTACAACTGACAAATCGATGCCACCTGTGAGCATGGCAAGCATCACGGCGAGCGAGAGAATGGCAAATTCGGGGAATTGGAACGCCATAGAGCGGACATTCCTGATGGTAAAAAACTGCTCCGGGCGCAGTAAACTCATGACTGCAAAGATGCCCACGGTGATGAGGAGTAAACGCACAAAGCCAGCATCTTGAATAAACGTTTTACACTTGCGTTGATTGCGTGGTGACGGTACTTTGGCTGAGGTCTGTTGCATCGCTAACCCACCACCCGCTGCTGTGCCAAGCGTCCTTGATAAGCGGGAATACCTGTACCCAACAAAATAAGTACGCCGATGATGAAGGTCTGCCAGCTCGAGGGAATCCCCAATAAAATAAGACTATTGTTGATAATCACAATGAGCGCTACACCTAGTAACGTGCCAATGATCGTGCCACTCCCGCCAGTTAAGCGCGCACCACCCAAAACAACGGCAGCAATCACCGTAAGCTCCAAACCGACTAAATCAAAGGGATCAGCAGTGCGGCTGAGCGAAGCATGAATGATGCCGGCTGCACCAGAGAGCAAACCCACAAAGCCGTAGATAAAGACCTTAATGCGCGTAACTGGAATCCCGGCGCGGCGGGCTGCCACTTCAGACCCACCTAGCGCAAAAATTTGCCGCCCCAACATAGTGCGGTAGAGTAAAAACCAAACGATGATGACGCTGCCTACTAAAAATAAAAAAGCTGTGGGTAGCGCGTAAAAAAAGCCGTTTTCGGTAGTGAAACTCACGAGCCTCGAGCCCCACATCTCGCGCATTCCGTTCGGCACTCTAGTAATGCGGGCGCTGCCAATAAAGGTCAGCAAAAAGCCTCGAAACAAGCTAAGCGTTCCCAGCGTCACAATGAGCGTTGGTAGTTTGAGTAATGCAATAAATAGTGCGTTAAACAGCCCCAACCCTAAACCAATGACACACGCAATCACAAACGCAGCAATGAACGAATCACCCCAGTTGAGTGCCACGACAATTTTGGTGCTGGCATATAGG
>JBCCBI010000135.1:0-12789 GCA_039034155.1 Deinococcota bacterium
CACAGTACCAAGATTGGTTGGGTAACTTAACCCAAGGTGATTTAGGGTTTTCGTTTATTAGCCGTTCCCCCATCAATGAACTTTTGTGGCAAGGTTTTAAGGTCACTATTGTGCTGTCTTCGCTAGCGGTGCTGCTGGCACTTGTCATTGCTGTACCGTTAGGTATTTGGGCAGCACAAACCCCAGGACGATTAGATAGCCTTATTGGATTTACTTCACAAACGGGGGTTGCGCTACCTGAGTACTGGGTTGCGCCACTACTCATCCTTTTCTTTTCATTGCAGCTTGGCTGGCTCCCAACTGCAGGTTGGCGGGGGCCCCTGTATTTAGTTATGCCAGTAGTCACGCTAGCGCTTAGGCCCATTGCGTATTTTACGAGCCTGGTAAGACAGGCCATGCTCGAGGTACTTGACAGTGATTACATTAGAACAGCCAAAGCCAAAGGGCTAAGTTTATACACAATCTTGTTTAAGCACGCGTTACGCAATGCGTTTTTACCCGTACTGACCATGTCTGGGTTATGGTTTGCAAGTTTGCTAGGTGGGTCAGTCATTGTTGAAGTTATCTTTGCTGTACCTGGGATGGGGCGGCTTATTTTTGATGCGGTTCTAGCTAACGACCTACCTTTACTTCAGGCGAGCCTCATGATTTTGGTCGCCCTTACCACCCTCACCATGACCGCAACAGATATTTTGTACAACGTGCTTAACCCAGCTATTCAAATAGACCACCGGAATTTTTAGGATGTGGCAAGGTCCAAAGCGACAGGGTCTAAAGTGGTGGGGTCTAACTTGGACGAGTCAACTAAGTTGGTGCGTGTTTCTAGGTATTTTGCTTGCTGCCGTTTTTGCCCACCTACTGACGCCCTATGACCCAAATGAGCAAGCCCTGCTCGAGCGTCTGCTTACACCAAGCTTAGCCCATCCCTTAGGAACGGATCACTTGGGGCGTGACCTGCTGGCGAGGTTACTTTATGGTGGGCGTTTTTCACTTCTGCTAAGTGCCATTGCTACCTTATTCACCGCTGTTATTGGACTTGTCGTTGCGCTTATTTCAGTGCGGTTTGGTGGCTGGGTTGATGAAGCTCTGATGCGTTTGGTTGATCTCTTTTTGTCCTTTCCTAGCTTTGCACTTAGCTTGATTATTGCTGCCCTGCTCGAGCCAAGCTTTTGGACGCTGGTGCTAGCTGTGTGTGTCACTGGCTGGACGCCCTATGCCAGGCTCGCTAGGGTAGCTGCACTTGAAACGCAGACCAAAGTTTTTGTTGAGGCTGCTCGCGCGCTCGGTGGAACCCGCAACCGTATTCTTCTAAAGCATCTTTTCCCCAGCATGTTAAGTCCCGTTCTGGCAACCGTGTTTTTACGGTTTGGGCACACGCTGCTATCAGTAGCAGGTTTGTCGTTTTTAGGTCTGGGTGCGCAACCCCCCACAGCAGATTGGGGTGCCATGCTAGCTGAAGCTAGACCTTATATGCAGCGTTCAGCTACGATTATGCTTGTGCCTGGCTTAGCTATCTTCATCACCACCATGAGTGTTACCTTGATCGGTCGGGGCTTAACGAAGTCTTCACGCTCCTGATATCAAAATCAGGTGACATGATGGATCTATCTTGATTTAGTAAAATAGCCTGTGGACTTCTAAGAGGCCTGGTGCAGGTGAATTGATAATTATTGTACTGATTTTGGAAACACATCAAAGCCTTTAGTGGATCTGGTGAGATTTAGTGATCTGTCATGAGATATTGTGCGCACATGTAAAAGGTGTGGCTTAGGTAATAGGACAGACATCAACGATGTAACACTTATATCTGCTGAAGATGTGTCAAGTAGCTACACGTACCAACTGAGACAGACATGATGCCGTAAGAAATTTGAGAGGCTAGGAAGACACTCGAGGTTGTGAACAAAAGTTCATCTAATTTATACGCTCACGAATTAGACGTGGATGCCCTCACGGGTGTCAAAACACGTGCTGTATTTGATGATGCGTTGCACGCGTTTTATCAAAACTTCCAACAAGGTAAGGCGTTTTCACTGGCCGTGGTAGATATTGACTACCTCAAACGGGTGAACGACTCGTTTGGCCACGCTAGGGGAGACCAAATTATCAAAGCGGCAGCGGAATGCATTACACCTATGCTGCAAGCTAGTGAAGTTTTGGTGCGCTATGGTGGCGACGAATTTGTTGTGTTTTTGGCGCGTTCACATAGGGCGTCTCAGCACTTTTTGCAGCACTTTTTACAGCACGCCAATGCGTTGGTGTTAACGGGCAATCCGCCGCTTCAGCTCAGTCTTAGTATTGGACTTGCGTCTGCTTCTGAGGTAATGACGAGAAGTGACCTAGCGCCCGGAGCAGAGACGGTACCAGAAGCGTTGTTTGAACTTGCTGACTTTCGGGCGTTACGTGCTAAACGCACGGGTCGAAACCGGCTTGTAGCAACAGGTGACGCCCGCGAAGATATTGAACACAGTTTTAGTGACGAACTGCGGCTCATTGAGCGAGATACCGTTTTAGCAGAGGCAAAAGAGTTTTTTCAACACCTTGCGACTTACAAACGTGGCACGTTGCGGATTGAGGGACCCGCAGGTGCTGGTCACAGCCGGCTTATAAGCGAACTGGTGACGCTGGCGAAACTGCAGCACTTCAACGTACTGCGTATTAGTACCACGCCTGCACTTAAATACCGTGCGTTTGCTGCCCTTGATCAAAGCTTGCAGGTAGCTGCTGACCAGCCTGTGATCAGTGGCGGTGCCATGCGGCAACAGGCCTTACAGACAGCCTTAGATATAACTGGGAGCACAGCTGAAGATGGCCTAGGCTTAGGACTAGGACAACGTGCGAACACAGCGCCCAAGCCCAGTGCTGTGCCTAAGCAAGGTGTAATTGTGCTCATTGACCGTCTTGACAACTTGGATGCTGATGCTATCACCTTGTTGTCGCAGGTGCTCAGGGTACAAAGCTCAGATAAGGCTGATGCTTACGCAGCATGGATTCATGACATTCCTGTGGTGGGGGTTATTTATTCAACGTTACAAGCTGGCCGCGGGTTGCGGCTCGAGCATCCCCTCAATATCGATTTGAACCTCGAGCCCCTGTCATTACAAGGCAGCCATATGTTGCTGCAGAGTTTGCTACACAAAGCTATTCCGGAGGACTTGGGCACTTGGTTTGTCAAACACAGCCAAGGCTTACCTAAGCACATTGTTGATGCGCTCTACGTCTTGGAATCTGAAGATATTTTGCATTTAGATGGTTCAGGTTGGGTCTTTAACGACTATGACACATTTGACCTTGCAGCACACTTAAAGGACCTTTATAGGTCAACTTTGCCCCTAAGTCACGACTATTTTGTAGGGCGTAGTAGCGACATCGCCCGGATTAAGGCAGCACTCGAGCAGCGCCTGGTGACCGTTGTTGGTATTGGGGGTATTGGTAAGAGCCGCGTGGCCTTGCAAGTAGCCAGAGAGTTAGGCCGCCCTGAATACAGTGAGGTGCGCTATGTGCCACTAGCAGGCCTGCGCTCACCAGAGTTTTTGCCGCTCACCATTGCCAGTGCGCTCGACCTCACTATTAACGAAACCCAGCAAGACAGCATTGAAGCGCAATTACGTGAGCGTCTTGCTAGCGGACATGTGCTCCTTGTTTTGGATAACTACGAGCACCTCTTACCAGACACGCGGTTTTTGAGTTGGTTGCTAACTGAGTGTCCTAGGGTAAATGTCATAGTGACCTCGAGGCAGCGGTTGGGACTTGTGCGGGAGCAAGTTGTTCAACTGGCCGGCTTAGACTATCCAGACACGGTAGAGGATACCTATTTTCAATCTTATAGCGCTGTGCAGCTTTTTGTTAGTAAAGCTAAAACGTTTTCACGCACAACCTTGACGCTTGCAGACTACCCGTGCCTGCTGGCAATTGTGCAGGCGCTACAAGGAATGCCCCTAGCGCTCGAGCTGGTTGCGTCGTGGCTGGCGACGTTTTCGTTAAAGACCATTGAAGCCAGGGTGCTTGCTAACTTAACCACTCTAGATACTACACAAGCATCTACCAGTAGCGCTGAAAACAGCCTCGAGGCGGCCGTCACCTATTTTTGGCAGCAACTTTCTGAGGTTGAACAAAGTGTGGTGCAACGACTGGCCATTTTTAAAGGTGGGTTTGACGCGCCGGCTGCTTCGCATGTAGCTGAGGCCTCCCCGTTTTTGCTACAAGGGCTTATTGATAGAGCGTTTTTGCGCCTTGCCAACGGTCGCTACAGCATCCATGAGCTTTTGCGGCAGTTTGCAGCCCGCCAGCTCGAGGACTACCCAGAACGTGCGCACCATGCCAAAGCGGACCATGCAACGTATTATGCACAGGTTTATACCTCACCTAAAGTTGCACAACAGTCTTCAGCTAATTCAACAACTCAGGGTGACGCACAAGCGGACGTCACCGATTTTTTACGCCTCGAGCAAGACCTCAACAACTTTCGGGAAGCGTGGTTTTGGCTTTTGGACGAGCGCGACTACATATCGCTGGCTAGATATGTAAAACTGTTTAGTAACCTGCTGGAATTTCGCGGTCAGTACACCCTTGCCACGCAACTTTTTGAAGCAGCTGAGCAGAAGCTCACAGATGTTCTCCCGGACCCTGCTCGAGATGCTTTTTTAGGGGAACTCTATGGCCGCCACGGCTGGTTACTCCATAACCTAGGACATTTTAGCGAAGGGCAAGATGTGCTGATGCAAAGCCTGGCTTTGCTAGAACCCCTTGGTGCAACTGAGACACTCAGCAATAGCTACTGCTACCAGGGTTATTTGCTGCGCGACATGGCTAAGTACGATGACGCCATGCAGTCATTTCAACAAAGCATGGATGTTGCTAATGTGTTAGATGACGGCCGCCTGCGCGCCAATGCCTCCAAAGGTTTAGGTTTTGTGGCTCATGCTAAAGCCGAGTTTGAAGATGCGTTAAGGTACTATCAAGCCGCCCTAGATTACTACCAGGCATCAGCTGACATCCTCAACGCACTGATGACCAGTAACCTCAGCAGCTACATTATTTTGGCGCTAGGAAGGTACGACGAGGCACGGGACTCATTTGAGGCGGTAGACGCATTAGCGCTCGAGCACAACGCCCTTAACAGTCGGGTAGGTATTCAGTTTGGGCTAGGTGACACAGCTTATTTCCAAGCGGACTACCCGCGTGCCAAAGTACATTATCAGACCAGTTTTGATCTGGCTGTGGCTACCCAGACGCAGATTGGCATGAGTACAACTTCTAAACGGCTAGCAGACATTGCTGTGAAAGAAGGTGACTACCTGCGCGCTCAAACCCTGTTGCAACAAAGCTATCATCACGCACAAGCCACAGGTACGGTGCGTAGTGTCTTTTTTCCGTTGGGCGGCTATGTTCACTTATGGCTTGCTACAAAGCACTATGAGGAAGCGCTCGAGCTAACTTCCTACATTCATGAGCATCCATCGCCAAGTCGGAATACGCTTAATGACGCCCGTGAGTTTGTGGGCATTTTAGAAGGTGTGCTGGGTCAAGCTCGAGTTGAGGCAGCCTTGGCAGCGTGCTGTCAAGATGATTTGTTAAGCTACCTAGACCATACGTTCCCTACATTGCAAACCCTCATTGAAGAAACGCAACAACAAGGTTGACCTAGCTGAAATATTGCTGATAAAGGTGTATTTTTCTTGCTAAGAGGTATCACTATTTTGAATAACCCTCTGTCCAATGTAAACGATGCATATACAGACGCACTCACGGGTGCCAAGACGCGTGCTGTATTTGATCGTGCGTTGGATGCGTTTTATCAAAACTTCCAACAAGGTGATGCGTTTTCACTTGCGGTGGTAGATATTGACTACCTCAAACGGGTCAATGATTCTTTTGGTCACGCTAGGGGAGACCAAACCATTAAAGCGGCAGCAGATTGTATTTTGCCTGTACTACACGCAGGTGAAGTCCTGGTGCGTTATGGCGGCGATGAATTTGTCATCTTGTTAGCACGCCCTCTGGAGGCTGCCAACGACTGCTTACAAACTGTGTTGCGGCGTGCAAATATGCGTGTGCTCGAGGGTAGCCCGCCGCTCCAACTTAGCCTTAGCATCGGACTTGCCTCAGCAGCTGAAGTAGCCGGTCTAGATAATCTAGGTAGTGTACGTGATGTCGCCGCGGAGCCTGAAGCATTACCAGCTGCTTTGTTTGAACTTGCTGACTTTCGGGCGTTGCGCGCTAAACGCATGGGTCGAAACCGTATTGTGACCATAGGCGACATAGGTGAAGAACTCGAAACTAGTTTTAGCGACGAGTTACGGTTAATCGAACGAGATACTGTGCTGGCAGGAGCAGGGGAGTTTTTCAAAAAGCTTCTGACCTACAAACGCGGCACCTTGCGGATTGAGGGGCCAGCGGGTGCCGGGCATAGTCGGCTTATAGGCGAGTTGGTGAATTTGGCGCATCTGCAACATTTTAAAGTGCTCCATGTTACAACTACGGCTGCGTTTAAGTATCGTGCGTTTGCAGCGCTAGATCAAAGTTTGCAAGCAGATGCTGATCAGCCTGTGATTAGCGGTGGTGCTATGCGGCACCAGGCCTTGCAAGCTGCTTTAAATATTACCGAACAGGTAGCAGGTCGACGTGCGAATTTGCCTCCTAAACAGGGTGTAATTGTTGTTGTTGACCGTCTTGATAACCTGGATGCTGACGCCATCACCTTACTATCGCAAGTGCTTAGGGTACAAAGTTCAGACAGAGCTGATGCTTACGCAACGTTCATTCAGGATATTCCTATAGCAGGGGTGATCTACTCAACCTTACAAGGTAGCCGTGGTTTACGGCTCGAGCATCCCCTAAATGTTGATTTAAGCCTCGAGCCCCTTTCTTTACAGGCTAGCCAAATGCTTCTGCAAAGTTTGTTGCACAAAGCTATGCCAGAAGTGCTGGGTAAGTGGTTTATGAAGCATACACACGGCCTGCCTAAGCACCTTGTAGACGCACTGTATGTGCTCGAGGCTGAGGCAGTCCTACACGCAAATGTTGATGGTTGGGTGTTTGCTGACTATGACTCATTTAACCTTGCAGCTTACTTGAAACAACTTTACAGCTCGAGCTTACCCGTAAGTCATGACTACTTTGTCGGGCGCAGTGGTGACGTTACCCAGATAAAAGCCGCACTCGACCGACAACTTGTCACGATTGTGGGGAGTGGCGGTATTGGCAAAAGCCGTTTGGCGTTGCAAGTTGCTAGAGAGTTAAGCCGTCCTGAATACAGTGAGGTGCGCTATGTACCCTTAGTGGCGATTCGCTCAGCTGAGTTTTTACCCTTTGCTATTGCCAATGCACTGGACCTTATTATCAGTGAAACGCAGCAACAAAGCATTGAATCGCAACTGCGCGAACGCCTTGCTCAAGGACATGTTTTACTAGTTTTAGACAACTACGAACACCTCTTACCAGATACGCGCTTTTTAAGTTGGCTTTTAGCTGAGTGCCCTAGGTTGAGTGTCATTGTGACCTCGAGGGAACGTCTAGGTCTTGACCAGGAACAGGTGATGCAACTAACTGGTTTGGACTATCCTGATATGGCTAGTGATCCTTATTTTGAGTCCTACAGTGCCGTACAACTTTTTACTAACAAAGCTAAAGCGTTTTCGCGTGTCACCTTGGTGCCTGCAGACCGTCGGCATGTTTTGGCAATTATCCGAGCGTTGCAAGGGATGCCTCTAGCCCTAGAACTTGTTGCGTCGTGGCTAGCAAGCTTTTCATTAGAGACGATTGAAGCCAAAGTCTTAGCTAATTTAACTGATGACCCGCAGACATCTGCTAGCGGCGTTGAGCAAAGCCTCGAGGCTGCCGTAACCTATTTCTGGCAGCAACTTTCAGACTACGAACAAAGTGTAGTGCAACGTTTATCAATATTTAAAGGTGGATTTGACACGCCTGCAGCCGCGGTTGTAGCCGAGGCGTCACCCTTTTTGTTACAAGGGCTTATTGACAGAGCCTTTTTGAGACTAAGTAATGGACGTTATAGCATTCACGAACTGCTCAGGCAGTTTTCGGCTCACCAACTCGCCCAACATCCAACGCGTGCACATCAGGCCAAAGCTAAACACGCGGCTTACTACGCCAATTTTTATGAGACAGCCGAAGTCACTAAACGACGTGCTGAAGCTGCCCAAGAAGATGTCACCGATTTTGTCGTTTTAGAACAAGACCTCAACAATTTTCGTGAGGCATGGTTTTGGCTAATTGAGCAGCGTGATTACACACTGTTAAGTAGCTACGTGAAACTGTTTAACGAGCTTTTAGAATTTCGCGGTCAGTATACCGAAGCTACCCGTTTGTTTGAGGCTGCTGAGACGGCTCTTATGCCCCTACCAGCAAGTCAAGCTCGAGATGCGTTTTTGGGTGAACTGCACGGGCGGCACGGCTGGCTACTCCATAATCTAGGACGCTTTGGTGATGGGCAAGTGTATCTAGCGCGTAGCCTGAGTTTTTTAGAACCTCTTGGAGCTAGCGAAGCCCTTGGCGACAGTTACTACTACCAAGGCTATCTACTTAGAGATATGGCTCAATACGACACAGCTATAGCTTCATTTGAAGCAAGTTTAAATGTTGCGAAACAGCTTGGCAATGAGCGCGTGTACGCCAATGCCCTCAAAGGACTTGGCTTTGTTGCTCATGCAAAAGCGGAGTTTGAGGCTGCGCTAAACTATTATCAAAAGGCCTTGCTCCATTACCAAGCTTCAGGAGATATCCTCAACATGCTTATGGCAAATCACCTCAGCAGCCATATTATTTTGGCACTGGGTAGATATGACGACGCGCGTGCGTCGTTTGAGGCTGCTGACGCACTTGCGCTCGAGCACAACGCACTCAACAGCCGCGTGGGTATCCAATACGGTCTCGGCGATACCGCGTATTTTCAAGCAGATTACCCACGTGCTAAAAAGCATTATCAGGCTAGTTTTGATTTAGCAGTCACAACGCAAACGCAGATTGGCATGAGCGCAACGTCTAAACGACTGGCAGACATTGCCATCAAAGAAAACGACTTCATGCGGGCGCAAACCTTACTACAGCAAAGTTACGCTCACGGGCAAGCTATGGGTACGTTGCGCAGTCTGTTTTTTCCCCTGGTGGGGTTTGTTCATTTGTGGCTTGCGACCAAACATTATGAGGAAGCGCTCGAGCTGGCTTCCCGCATTCATCAACACCCGTCACCTGACCGAAATACCTTAAACGAAGCCCGCGAGTTTGTGGGCATCTTACAAGATGTTCTCGGTAAGTCTCGTGTTGATGCCGTTTTAGCAACATGTCATCAAGACGATTTATTGAGATACCTCGAGCACACCTTTCCTAAGTTGCAGAAACTTATTAACGCCGAATCACCAGAGGTTTAAGTCCCCGAGTAGCTCTAGTTTTTGACGCTGCTTTTAGATAGACTAAGCTTTTACATAGACTAAAGACGTTATGGATACCCAATTTATGTACCCCCGCGATCAATTAGTAAACGTCATGAATCGCATTTATCACAACGGCATGACAACGCTAAGTGGTGGCAATTTGTCCATCAAAGACGCCAGCGGCGATATTTGGATAACCCCAGCAGGTGTGGATAAAGGCACTTTACGCCCCGAAGACATCATTCAAGTGACACCTTCTGGTGAGGCAATAGCCCCGCACCGACCCTCGTCTGAACTACCGTTTCACCGAGCTATTTATGAACGGCGGGTGGATGCTCGAGCCGTTGTCCACGCCCACCCACCTGCCCTGGTAAGTTTTAGCATTGTAGGGAAGTGCCCTGAAACGCGCCTAATCCCGCAAGCGCACAGTGTTTGCGGTTCAGTTGGTTATGCACCCTACGCGTTACCTGGTAGCGAAGCATTGGGTACGGTCATTGCAGATACCTTTGCTGAGGGACACAACATTATTATCTTAGAAAACCACGGTATGGCCGCTATTGGGCACACCCTTGTAGACGCGTTTCAACGCCTCGAGACCCTCGACTTTTGTGCGCGTATCCAACTTGCTGCTAGTACCCTAGGACAGCCTCAATCTTTAGGTGAGAATGACCTTGCTCTGTTTCATGAACGCGCCACCCAGCTAGCAGCATTTACCTCTGATGTTGCCAGTAGCCTCGAGCGAGGCCTGCGCCAGCAATTGGTTACAACAGTTCACCGTGCAGTGAAACGCTATTTGATGATGAGTACAGAAGGTGTTGCCTCGGTACGGTTAGATGATACGCGCTTTCTTATCACACCAACTGCTCAAGACCGTGCTGCTATAGATGTAAAAGACTGTGTGCTTATCGACCAAGGACGTGCAGAAGAAGGTAAGCAGCCAAGTAGAGCCACCCGACTTCATCAAGCTATTTATGACCAACACAAAGACGTGCAGTGCATTATTAGCGCGCAACCACCTGCCGCAACTGCTTATGCCGTCGTCTCACAAGACTTTGACTCCCACACGATTCCAGAAAGTTATATTTTACTACGCGATGTGCTCAAAATCCCGTTTAGAACCTGCTATACCGACTATGCTGCTGTAGCACAACACATATCCCTCAAACGCCCCGTTGCCCTTGTTGAAAACGATGGTGTTTTGGTTGTGGGGTCAAGTTTGCTCAATGCTTTTGACCGCTTGGAGGTTGCAGAGTACAGTGCCAAAGCATTGATTGATAGCAGTAGGCTAGGTAATCTTTTGCCTATTGGTGATGCCGCTATCGAAGACCTCAAACGAGCATTTAGGCTTGAAGGTTGAGGATGTGATGGCGGCATTCAAAAAGAGATGTTCTAAAATTAAGGTAATAATATTGCGAGCAAGCTAATTGTGAAATATTTCTTTAACTATTTCAATCTAGTCCAAGAATTTGCTTTTGCTTACGTTAACTGGGATGATGTTGTCATATGACGACTAACTATTTTGAAGCTCGAGCACGTAATCAACCGTTTCAAAGTAGGGTTCAAATCCCACAGAACAGTAAAGTCCGGATGATGCTTTGTTAGTGACATCATAGCCAACATGGGCTGTCTCCATATTTGCAGCTTTCATGCGTACCATACCTGCAAACATAAGTGCCTTGGTAAGACCTCGCCGTGTAAACTCTTGATGACAGCCCACTGGCTCAAAGAGTCCTGAACGGCTTACAGGGTCAAGCCAAATCACGGCAAACGCGGCAAAACGCCCGTCAGGTGACACAACGACAAGTTCACGCTCAATGTCAAACCCAGGGGTTCGCATGACTTTAAGATACTTAGCGGCAGTCCATTTGGGACTAAACGCGCTGTTATGAACATCAGCAAGGTTTTGGGCCTCGTGTTCACCTGCCACGCTGCGTATTTCAAAGCTATCAGGTAAGTTTGGAACGGGTATGTTAGTCAGATGCCGCCTCATCACAGCATGAGTAGATTTTTTGCCTTTGAAGCCGAGTTGCTCGAGGCAGTGTTTTACTGCCGTATCTCCCACTGCAAAATTGACGGTTACAGTGCTAGCCTTTTTTGCTAGCATTCGCTCACGCATCACGTTAAGACAGCTATGGTGAAACTCAATCTCCCAGTCACCACCACGCCTATTTGGATCAATCACAGGCGTGTAGCTGCCGGTATCTGAACTTAGTTCAACAACAGCAAGAATCTGATAATTTTCTTTAACAAGGTGAAAGTGGTGCTCGAGCTTTTGCCCAAGATAGCCATTACTCATCCAGTGAACAAAATCGCCGGGGTGATAGTTCCTGAACGGATCACGGTGCCAGCACTCGCCAAGAAAACGTGTCACCGCAGGTAAATCACCTGGTTGATAAGGGAGTAACATCGTGCCTCACTCTCATAAAATAAACGCTAAGATGCTATTGAAACATCTTACCGTCCATCTTATAGTAAGGTATCAATGTCTTGTCCTAACAACCTCTGGTGTTTGTCCTGTCCAAACACGAAACGCGCGGAAAAAAGAATTTGGGTCTTCATAACCTAACAAGAAGGCGATCTGCCCGCTACTGTAGTCTGATGTGGCCAAATAATGTCGCGCTAATTCTTCGCGCAGGCTGTCCAGCACGTGTTGAAAGCTCGAGCCTTCATTCTGCAGATGGCGTTGCAGGCTTCGTGGACTAACGGCTAGCCTCGAGGCAACGTCGCCAACTTTATACTGCCCGCTTGCCATAATTTCCATTAAACAAGCTCGAACTTTTTCAGTGTAGGTTGCATTCTTTGTTAAGTCCTGCATTCGTTGGTTGAGTTCTGGCTTGAAGATCGACCACATTGCGTCATTCGCAGTGAGGAAAGGCCGTTGTACATCTTGTGCTGAATAGGTCACGCCGTTGAAGTCGGATTTGCTGAGGCGCACGCCAAAGTAATCTTCGTACACCGCTTTTTCAGAGATGTCCACAGTGGTGTGGACGTTTAGTGGCACAAGCTGTTCACGCGTTGCTTGACGTGGCATATGCACCCACCAGGCTATTTCCATGGCAATCAAGCTGGGTGGCAATTCAGTGTAGGCTGGCACTGCACCAATTTTAATCGTGGTCTCTGTGTCACTTGTCTCAACGGTTAAGCGAATGGGACCAACTAAGGGCTTGTAATGGGCGATGCGCGTCGCTGCCACATGGAGGTTCTGGCTACAGAAACAGGCAAAGACGGGCGGACTGAAGGTTTCTGGTGTGATGCTTGTGGCGAAATCTAAAGGGAACGTGGGGTCATCACGCAAAACAGTAGCAAGCCCGTCCCATAGTCTAAAGTATTCTTTCCCTGTAATCATCGGGGATGTACGCGAGAGCAAATCGAGGGGTAAGCTGGCATGGTGCAAAAC
>JBCCBI010000136.1:0-12763 GCA_039034155.1 Deinococcota bacterium
GGCGCTATCCACGCACGATGGATGAATTTTTACAGGAGTATAGGTTATCGTTTACACGCTTGCCTCGTTGGAGAATGCTGATGGGCAACTGAGTAAATGGACAGCTACCAAAACCCAAACCGTTTCCATGTGTCTTTCACCTGACCCTCTTGCAAAACCTGATACGCCGGATGTGCTGCAGCAGTTGCACAGGCATGGTTAGGTAAAATTCGTAAACGTGTGCCGATAGGAAACTGGTTGATATCAATGTTTTGCCCACTGCGATTGGTGATGATGCCGTGTTCTTGGCTGGCGTCACTCACGATCAAATCCTCGAGCGGCTTCCCGTCGATGTCACAAACAAGGCCGTAGCCATAATCTACCGTCTGCTTACTTGTCCCGCGATCTCGCGACAGAGATAGCCAGCCGCCATCCGTCAAAATCCAATTTTTGTGAGCTTGGTGGCCAATCACGGTCGTAAGTACTGACAGGGCGACATCATTAACCTGACACACGCCAAGCCCAGCCATCACCAAGTCGTAAAATACAAATACCCCCGCCCGTACTTCGGTGATGCCGTCAAAGCCTTCGCCAAGTTGGGCTGTTGGGGTCGAGCCGACGCTTACAACCTCACAGGTCAACCCGGCTTCGCGCAACACGGTTGCGGCGTGGCGCACAGCATCTTGCTCCTTACGTGCAAACGTAGTGATGGCGCTGGGACTAGCGCAGTGATAACTTTCGCCTGCGTGGGTCATGACACCCTTCAAGTGAAGTTGCGGGCTGGCATCTAACGCGTGGGCGACGGCTAAAAGTGCTTCGTGGTCGTCGGGTTGAATACCTGCACGGTGTCCATCGCTATCAATTTCGATGAGTACAGGTAGGGTGAGGTCGCGTTCAGCGCAGCCGCTGGCAAGTTGCTCAGCGGCTGGCACACTATCCACCACCACCGTAATCGTTGCACCAACAGCCTGTAGCTTGGCGACATGGGGCAGTTTGCTTGGCACCATACTAACGGCATACAAGATGTCGGTAATGCCGTGTTGCACGAATACATCCGCCTCTTTTAAGGTGGACACGGTGATGCCGCCGGGTTGGCTGGCTAAACTTTTGCGAACAACCTCTAAACACTTGGGTGTTTTGACGTGCGGGCGTAGCGGGACATTGAAAGTAGCAAGGTGCTCATGCATACGGGTGATGTTGTGCTCGAGCTTTGTCTCATCCAACAGCAAACAAGGTGTTTCTAACTCAGCCAGACTCATACAAGCTTCTCCGCGACAACACCAGCATCGTGTGCATCTTCTCGCATCCAGGCATAGGCAATATTTGGGGTGTTGTGAGCGATGACCACCTCACCTGTGTGGGTTACTAGAATCATGCCGCCCCGGCCGCCAAGTGCTTGTACTTTGTCAAGAGCGTGCTTGGTGGCGAGTTGGGGTGTGGTTGTTGCTAGTCCAGCTACCGCGCGATACGCTGCCACGGCCCGCATAAACTGTTCGCCTGTGCCCGTACCCGACGCGGCGCCAGTAGCATCTGCAAACGTGCCTGCACCGACTAGAGGCGTGTCACCCACGCGTCCGGTGCGTTGACCTGTGCGCCCGCCGGTAGAGGTTGCCGCCGTAAGGTGTCCGTGACGATCCAACGCGACAGCGCCCACTGTGCCCGTTCCCTGTTGCACGGGTTGATTGGCATTTAGTTTGTCAAGATGTTCAGCTAAGCTGCGGGTTTGCCGTTCAGTCACAAAGTAAGACTGAGGTTGTTGAGCTAAGCCCAGGTTGATGCCCAGGTCATCTGCCACAGGACCGGCCATCATGACGTGTTCGCTGTCTAGCAAGGCTCTTGCTAGCAAAATAGGATGTTGACATGTGCGTACAAGGCCCACCGCGCCAGCAGCTTCATCCTGACCGCGCATGACTGCTGCATCCATTTCAACAATGCCTTCGCGGGTTAGGGCTGACCCGCGCCCAGCGTTAAACGTGGGATCATCTTCAAGACTGACAACTGCGGCAACAACGGCATCTAACGCGCTACCGCCAGCGGCTAGCATGTTATAGCCTGCTCGAGCCGCAACCTGACAACCAGCTTTCACAGCCTCATGACGTTCTGGACCGCTTAGACCAGCGCCACCATGAACAACAATGACAGGCGATGTGTGAGTAGAAGATTGGGTCATATTGCCTCCTTTGATAAGGGCATCATGCATTACTGTCAGAATGCATTACTGTCAGATTTGTGAATCTGGATTTTGTGGTGGCTATTCATAACCTATGCATCATAAATCTTTAGGGGTTAGCTGCGCTCAGCAAGCATGTCATCTTTGAGATGTTTGTTGATGTCCTATGTTTGTAGTGACAATTGTTTGTAGTGACAATATTTGTGCTGATACACCTGATGCCGATATGCCATACAATCACGTGGACGTCTAAATGCCTATTGAAAAGAGAGCTTATGCATACTTCAGACACACTTACCCTGGGGCTAGCCCAACTTGCGCCAGTTTGGTTAAACCGCGAACAAACATTGGATAAAATGCTCAGCTACGCACAAGATGCAGTAACGCAAGGCTGTGATTTAGTCGTTTTTGGGGAAGCGCTACTACCAGGCTATCCGTTTTGGCTCGAGCTCACCGATGGCGCTCGTTTTAACAGCCAAGTGCAAAAAGAGATTCACGCGCATTATATGGCAAACGCGGTTTGTCTCGAGCACGGTCACTTGGACCCTTTATGTACACTTGCCAAGCAGCATCAACTTGCTATGTATGTTGGCACCATTGAACGCCCGCTAGACCGAGGTGGTCACAGCCTCTACTGCTCATTGGTTTACATTAACGCGCAGGGGAATATCGCCTCGGTACATCGTAAACTCATGCCAACTTACGAAGAGCGCCTCACCTGGTCAGTTGGGGATGGTCATGGCTTGCAAGTTCACTGCCTCGGTGCATTTCAGGTAGGCGGGCTAAATTGCTGGGAAAACTGGATGCCTTTAGCTAGGGCTGCGTTGTACGCACTAGGTGAAGATTTACACGTGGCGGTCTGGCCCGGTAGTCAGCGCAATACCGACGACCTCACCCGTTTTATTGCCAAAGAGTCGCGCTCGTTTGTGGTGTCTGTCTCTGGACTTATGCGGCGGACAGATATTCCTACCGAGACGCCCCACGCCGCCCAAATAATAGATGCAGCGCCAGAGGTACTCGCGAATGGCGGGTCTTGCTTGGCAGCGCCAGACGGCAGTTGGATTGTGCCACCGTTTATGAACGAAGAGAAACTGGTTATAGCAACTATCGATCACGCATGGGTTCGTCAGGAACGGCAAAACTTTGACCCTAGTGGACACTATGCCCGCCCCGATGTTACCCAGCTCACCGTCAACCGAACGCGGCAAAGGGTGCTCAACTTAATTGACGAGTAACTGCAAATATCGACATATTGATGTTCGTAAGCTATCTCATCAAGACTGCTCGAGATTCATGTAGCGGCATTCGTGCTCATCAAAACCACAAACCTTAGTGGCTAGATACGTACTCGATCTCAAAAGATGGGATTCCTGTCAACATAGAACATGATACCTCTGGTATGAAACACTTTTGCTACTAATCGGGGTCAACTTAGTTTCTCAGCTCAAGAGTAGGCTATCATCATTCTCATGACACCGTTGAGGCAGCTCTGTCTACATCTCTTTCTCTTATCCTCGACACCCAAGCAGATCACACTGAGGTTGTGGCGGTTTGGGTTACTGGTTAATTTAATGTGGCTACCTGTACTCAGCCAGGCACAAGCTGAGGTTGTCACCTTTCCGCAAGCTCAGCGGGGTGTGATGGATTTGCGTGCGTGGGATTTTGAGGCGCAGGGAAGCGTGCCCATTTTAGGCGAGTTATCGTTTCGGTGGCTCGAGTATCTCCCCCCACAAACACCCGACCTACGTACGTGGGACTACCGCATCCCATCGTGGCAAGGTGGGTTTCCGGGCACACCTTACGGTTATGGGACGTACAAGCTAGTCTTAGAACTCCCTGACGCAAACACCCTCTACGCCCTTCGTCTTGGTGAAATTGACACCGCTTATCGCCTTTGGATAGACGGCGAGTTGCGCGCTGAGGTGGGCGACGCTGGCGTAAGTGATGCCACGACCAGTGCTCGTTACCGCCCGAAAGTGGTGGCGTTTCAAAGTGATGACACATCCGTTGAAGTGCTAGTTCAAATTGCCAATTTTCGCTATCCGACTGCGCTACTGCGCTCGAGCGATGGTGCGGTTAACGCCAAATTGCGCGTAGGCACCTTTGAGCAACTGCGTAACGCCCAAACAAACAGCACCTTTCGGCAGTTGTTTTTGTATGGCGTACTAGCTGCCATGAGCCTCTACCATATCGCTATTTTTATTCAGCGCAGGAAGCTCTTGGTGTTTTTATACTTTGGGATTTTTTGCTTGCTTTTACTCGTGCGAGACAGCGTCAACGGGGAAGTGTTACTGTCGCTCATCTTTCCAGATTTATCCTTTGAGTGGCAACTGGGGCTAGATTACGGTGCTGCCTACGCCATCGGACCGTTTTTTTTGCTCTATATGCGCACGCTTTTTCCAGACGAAGTGCGCGGCATCATCTTCAGGACCTTGTGCTGGGTGTTTGTGCCTTTTGTAGGCATCACCATCGCGTTTCCGGCGGCGGTATTTATTGGCACGCTTCCGGCTTTTTTGATCGCAGCTTTATTAACTCTTGCTTATGTGCTGGTGTGTGTGGTGCTGGTGGTATGGCGCAAGCGGGCGGGTGCCAATTACATTTTGCTAGGCATCATCAGTGTGACGCTGGCCATTTTGCTCGACACGCTGTTTTTGTTTGATGTGACCGATATTGGCGGCTTTTGGAGTTGGGGGTTTTTGGTATTTATTGCCTCGCAAGCGCTACTTTTATCTAGGCGTAATGGCAACGCTTACGAGCGACTCGAGCATCTCAGCAGCGAGCTAGAAGCCAGCAACAATCAACTGGAAGCGCGCGTGCTGGAACGTACAGAAGAACTCTCAACGCGTAGTCACGAACTAGAACAAGCTAGCGCCCACATCGCTGAACTTAACAAGCAACTTACCGCTGAAAACCGCCGCATGGGTAGTGAGTTAGACGTAACCCGCCGGTTACAAGAATTGCTTTTGCCTGCAGACAGTGAGCTAGAGGCCGTCACCAGCCTTGACATGGCCGGCATCAACGTGTCTGCGCATGAGGTTGGCGGTGACTACTACGACGTGCTTAGTTTGCACGATCCTGTCACAACCCGCAAGCAGGTGTTTATTGGCATTGGTGATGTCACCGGGCACGGGCTTGAAAGTGGCATGCTCATGCTGATGACGCAAATGGGCGTGCGCGCCCTGCTAGACGCTGGCGAGCACAACCCTGCCAGCTTACTCACCGTACTCAACCGCAGTTTGCACGCGAACATTGCCCGCATGGACGCCGATAAAAGCCTCACTCTAGCGCTTTTGGCATATGAACACCAAGACGGTGTGGGCTACGTGCAGGTGAGCGGTCAACACGAAGATCTGTTAGTCATTCGCGCAGATGGTCAAGTTGAGCTCTACGACACGTTTGACTTAGGCTTTCCCTTGGGTTTAGAAGAGGATATTAGCGCGTTTGCTGCTCAACAAGACATTAGCCTCAACCCTGGGGACGGCGTGCTACTGTACACAGACGGCATTACCGAAGCGCCCAGTCCAGAGGGTGAACTGTATGGGCTCAAGCGACTCACAACGATCGCTAGTGAATATTGGCAACACCCCGCGCAGCTTATCCTCAAACTCATTATGAACGATGTCAACAATCACTTAATTGGCAACACCGACCTGCACTTAACTGCTACACCTATTCACGACCGTGAGCTGGAAGATGACATCACCCTACTAGTCATTAAACAAGGTGATGTGTAATATCACTTGTCTGTGTCAACACCATGTCTGCAGCCACCTAAAATCATATAAACTTTTACATAAATCTTACATTTGACTTAAGTCTCTACGCTTGTTACGGTTTGTTGTAGTTTGCATTACAATGTTTGTGAATAACGCTGTGAAGGGATACAACTTGATGCTACAAAGAGCTTGGTTAACTTACAGTGCCATTGGACTTATAGTGATGCTACTAACTGGCTGCCCCGGCACCGAAACACCGGAACCAACACGAGACGCCAGAAGGCTTATGGGTACGGCTGTGACACAAACCAAAGCAGCTTATAACGGGCCAGCAGAAGATGTCTTCATAACTAATGAAAATTTCGAAAACGTGCTGCAAGTGGGCAGTATTAGCGCCACAGGCGAGGTTGATGTGAACTTACCGGAAACCCTGCCAGAAACCTTGCTGGTAGCTGTGCAAGCTACCACAGATGGCGATGAAGACGCGCTTTTGCCAGCAACTTGTATACCTAACTCGACGTTAACTGTGTCAGACCTAGCGGCAAAAGCGTATGTTTTAGGCTCGTTCTTTCAGGGGCTAGCGACCAGCTCGCAACAAGGTATTTATGAATTTGATAGCCAGACCCCAGCTTTTCCGCAAGACACGAACGCCATTGACTGGGTATCGGTAGCACCAGATAGAATCGTGCTGGTCACGCGATTTTACTCAGATCGTGACGTGATAATTGAAGGTCTTTGTGACATCGAAGAGGAAGAAGATGGCTCGATTTTACGAATTAAAAGCAACTTTGACCTAGCCCTCAGACGTGGTTGGAATTATGTAACGTTGACATTCTCGAGCAAAATTTTCAATAATGGCGCCATCTTTGAAACGCGTAGCATTTACACACTAGGTGTTATTCCAGAAGAAACTACACTCTTTATTTTCCCTGCTGATTAACAAGGGTTTTTCAAAAGATAGTAGTGCTTGAAAGGAAAGATTCTAGCTGTGTGTGGCTACATCAATTGTTGTTGGAGGATGTATATGAAATTAGGGTTTCAGTCTCGTTACGTTGTCGCTGTTGTACTCATGTTGCTGCTCACTGCGTGCCCAGGTACTGAAACTCCAGAACCAACACGGGACGCAAGAAGACTTGTAGGAACGGCCGTAACCCAAACTAGAACAGCTTATAACGGTCCTGCTGAAGATATATTTATGCAGAACGAAACAGATTTTACTATAGAAAATGTGCTGCAGGTTGGTCGTATTAGCAGTACTGGCGAGGTCGATGTGACCCTGCCAGATACTCTAGCAGATGACTTACTTGTCCCTGCAGTTGTTATATTTTTGCCCGAAGGGGAAGGAGCGTGTGCGCCGAGTGCAACTGTCACCATATCTGACTCAGATACTCGAATTAAAGACCTTGGGCTTTCTTTTGTAGGTTTAGCTACCGAATCTGGGCAGCCTATTTTCGAGTTTGACAGTGAGACGCCTGCTTTTCCACAAACAGTAGAAGAAATAGCCAACTTTGGACCAAAGCTTACCTCTGTTGTTAAGCTTTATGCAGACCGAGATGTTGATGTTCGGGGAACTTGTACACTTGTAGAACAAGAAGGTGACATCACCTCTCGCATTATTGGGACGTATGACTTAGAGCTAAAACGCGGTTGGAACGATGCAACATTTGTCCTAGAAGGGCGCGAATTGGATGGTGGGCGCGTGTTCGAGACGACTAACACCATCACAACCGGCATAGAGCCAGACGAAACCACCCTCTTTATCTTTTCTGGCGAGTAGCAAATCGTCATCTTTATAACAAAACAAAACGCCAGTATCCTGTTTGGATGATGCTGGCGCTTTTACATGTTTGGAAGTTGCGGTCAGTTAACTGCGAATATGCCCGTCCCCATCAACTAGATATTTGTAAGTGACAATCTCAGCTAAGCCCATCGGTCCGCGGGCGTGGAGTTTTTGGGTGCTAATGCCAATCTCTGCCCCGAAGCCAAACACAAAGCCGTCTGTAAAGCGGGTGCTGGCGTTCACGAAGACGGCGGCGGCATCCACCTCATCTTGAAAACGGCGGGCGCTAGCGATGCTCTCCGTCACAATACTTTCGCTGTGCATGGTGCCGTAAGTGTTGATGTGGTCAATGGCGTCGTCTAAACTATCTACCACCTTCACGGCAAGCTTATAGTCGATGTATTCGGTTTGCCAGTCTAGCTCGCTAGCAGGTTTGGCGTCTGGAAAAATCTCGCGGGTAACCTCGCAGCCCATGAGTTCCACCGGATAATCTGCCAGTTCACGCAAGGTTTTAGGTAAAAACTCGCGGGCAACGTCGCGGTGCACAAGTAACGTCTCAGCCGAGTTGCACACACCAGGACGTTGCACTTTGGCATTGACGATGATGGCGCGGGCGTCCTCTAAATTAGCAGTCGCATCCACAAATACGTGGCAATTGCCTGTGCCGGTTTCAATCACGGGAACTTTGGCATTCTCTACCACGTGGTTAATCAGTGACGCGCCACCGCGTGGAATGACTAAATCCACCTTGCCTCTTGCGGTGAGCAGCGTCGTCACATATTGTCTGTCGGTGGAGTTAATCAGTTGGATGGCATCTTCAGGTAGTCCAGCAGTTTCAAGTGCAGCACGCATTACGCGCACTAGCACGCGGTTACTGGCAAGGGCGTTGGCTGACCCGCGCAAGACCGCCGCGCTACCCGCTTTGAGCGCGAGGGTGGCGGCATCTACCGTGACGTTGGGGCGCGATTCGTAAATCATGCCGATAACCCCGAAAGGGACGGTGACTTTGCGCACGCGTAGGCCGTTCGCGAGCGTCATTCCGTCCAAAACTTTGTGCAGTGGGTCGGGCAGTGCTACTAGTTGTTTAACAGCAGTTGCAATCCCCTCGATGCGCTCTGGACTCAGGGTCAATCTATCAATTAAAGCTTTGGATGTACCTTTAGCGGTTTCAGCCGCGACATCTTCGGCGTTGGCAGCAAGAATCTCAGCTTGATGTTTGGGGAGGGCGTCGGCAATGGCGAGTAGCGCCGCGTTACGATCTGCCCTGGCAAGTTTGCGGCTGGCTTGTCTAGCGCGGGTAAAAAGTGCGTCCATGTCTACGTTGCCAGCATCTGTATTGGTGGCAGACATTTGAGGATTCATCGTCATGGTCATGCTGGCTAGTATAGCTCTTTGCTAGGAAAGGGAGAAGGGGGAAAGGCAGAGGATTTAGGTGAGTGCCTGCGCCCATATTTCAATAAGTATGATGCTATGTAATCTTGATATGTAACCTCGAGCAGATCACAAATGTCTCTAAAAACACCATCAACTTCAAGACGATCTAACCGCTTAGCAAATCCCGCCTAGCAAAACTGTCACGTCCAGCGTTCGCCCCACTGTGCCATCGCCTGAATAACAGCACCTAGCGCGCGACCTTTATCGGTGAGAGTGTACTCCACCCGGGGGGGCACTTCGGGGTAAATAGTGCGCGTAAGAATGTCCTGCTCTTCAAGGTCGCGCAGTCTATCTGTGAGGGTTTTGGGGCTGATGCCAGTCAGCGAATGACGCAACTCACCAAAGCGTTTCGTGCCAGATAATAAGTCGCGCAAAATCAACGTCGTCCACTTGCCAGAGATAACCTCGGCAGCTCTTTCTACTGTGCAACGCACATCGGTTTGAACACGCGCATCGTAAGAAGACGTGCGTTGTTGCTGGCTGTTTACGTTTGATGGTTGTGTTGAGTCTGGCTTAACGACGCTCACAAAAGCGATACTAGCACATAGCTTTATAAACTGAAACTAGATCACTTTTTGGTAACTACTTTACAAAATAAACTCTTGCGTCTAGGATGAACTAAGATCGTCATTGCTAAAACATCTTAGGAGATCTGTCATGAACATATTTAGCTGTAGTCAAACATCATCACCCTTTAGAGCAAGTCAGGTTGGACACGTATGAAGCTTGCGATTTTTGGTGCCAGTGGGCGCACGGGCGTACCGCTTGTTCAGCAAGCCCTCGAGCAAGGTCACACCGTTAAAGCTCTAGTGCGCAGT
Organism: Deinococcota bacterium; assembly: GCA_039034155.1. Taxonomy (GTDB): domain Bacteria; phylum Deinococcota; class Deinococci; order Deinococcales; family Trueperaceae; genus JBCCBI01. Next base: position 9,898 of record JBCCBI010000136.1, read on the forward strand.
CCTGACAAACTTAAAGATGCCGTAGGTGATCCCCTTGGTCTCCCAGACGGACTCGAGGTCATCCAAGGTGACGCTATGAACACAGCTGACATTGCCAAAACGATTGACGGCTGTGATGTCGTGCTTAGCACGCTGGGTCACGGCAAAAACTCACCTAAAGACATGCAGACTGTTGCTACCAAGCACATGGTTGGCGCCATGAAAGAACGCAATATCGCTCGTATCATCAGCCTCACTGGGGCGGCTGTAAGTGTGCCAGACGATCAGCCTAAAGTTGCTGACCGCATCTTTGGGTTTTTGATGGGCTTGTTTGCAAAAGATGTCCTTGAAGATGCTAAAAACCACGCCGAGGTACTGCGTAAGAGCGACCGCGAATACATTATTGTGCGCGGCCCACGTTTAACCGAGGGCGACCCCAAAGGTACCTACTACGTTGGCTTAGTTGGTAAGGAGTCTGGCACGCAGATTGCGAGGGCAGATGTGGCCCACTTTATGCTCACGCAATTAGAGGATGATACGTGGCTTAGGCAGGCACCGATGGTGAGTTACTAGGTTACTTAAACCGACTACTCGAGCAGCCTTAATCGAGCACCTTCGTCCAGGTGCCAGCCAGCATCGTGCCATGCACCTCGAGTGCGTCCAAGTTGCCATCTAGGGGGTTGTGGGAAAGCACAACCACATCGGCATCAAAGCCTAGGTTAAGTTGCCCTGAACGGTGCTCGGCGTGAATGGCATAGGCGGCATCTGTGGTGTAGCCGCGTAAGGCTCGAGCAACATCCAGCGTTTCATTTTCCTGAAAGACCAAGCCTTCTGCATCAATTCGGGTAACGGCTGCGCGAATGGCTTTAAGTACGCCGGGTACAGCCACAGGTGTGTCTGAACCAAGTGCCAAGTGCGCGCCGTATTTGGCGAGGCTGCCAAAGGCGTAGGTGCCTGCAAGCTTGTTGGGGATAATTTTTCGAGCGTTGGGGGCATCAATGACCAAGTGGTAAGGCTGTACCGACGCGATGACGCCAAGCTGGGCAAAGCGAGGAATATCATCTGGGTGGAGGTGCTGGGCGTGTTCAATGCGCGGGCGCATGCCCTTGGCTTGCCAGAGTGACTGGGTGGCCTCGAGCGCGTCCAACACGGCCCTATTTGCAGCGTCGCCAATGGCGTGAACGACGGGCGTGAGGCCAGCTTCAATGACTAACGGGAAGCGTTCTGCTAGAATCTTTGGATCATCAACTTGAATGCCGTAATTATTACTGTTTTGATATGGCTCGAGCATCCAGGCAGTTAAACTCCCCAGTGCGCCATCAGCAAAAAACTTGGCCCCGCCTACCTGAAAGCGGCTACCGCCTTGGCCAGTAGCAAGACCAAGCTCGAGCGCGGCCTCGGCATATTTGTGCGGAATACAACTCCAAACGCGCAAGCCGTAATCATCTTTACTGGCAGTTTTAGCAATGTGCCGCCAGTAACTTTGCGGTTCGTAGCCCATGGTGTGAACTGTGGTGACGCCATAACCAGCCAAATCAATGGCGGCTGCCTCGAGTGCTTCGTCCATCGCTTCATCTGAAGGTTTGGGGATGATGTCGGTGACGAGGTTGGCGGCCAGCTCGAGCAATGTTCCACTCGGTTCACCTGAATCATCACGAACAATTTTGCCTTGAGCTGGGTCGGGCGTGCCTGCGTGAATGTTGGCTGCTTCTAGTGCCCTCGAGTTCACCCAACAACTGTGAAAGTCTTGCGAGTAGATGAACACTGGGTGATTTGGCGCAACCCGGTCAAGGTCGCTCTTAGAGAGGCTTTGTTTACCCCAGCGCACGACTGAAAAGCCTGCGCCTAAAATCCACGTATCAGTTGGGACAGAGGCGGCTTTTTGGGCAACTTGCTCGAGCGCAGCCTCGAGTGTAGGTGTGCTCGCGAAATCTAGTCTCGAGAGCTGCAAGCCGTGCAGCATCAAATGCAAATGGCTATCGTGAAAGCCGGGCAAGGCGCAGCGACCGTCTAGGTTAATGGTTTGGTAGTCTGGAGCAGCTTGGGCTTGAACTGCCTCAAAGTCGCCACAAGCTGCGATGTTGCCCGCGCGGATGAGCACAGCCTCAACCTGAGGTTGGCTATCGTTCATGGTGAGTATGGTGCCGTTGGTTAAAAGAATATCTTGCACAGCAAGTAGTTTAACGGCTTAAGCTCGAGGATATAAACACCAGCTTATACAGGTTTTGTGCTATTTATTCTCGAGGGTATTACATCACGTTGAAGCAGAAAGTTCACGAACTAAGTAAATCATCTGTCCAAGGTGATGGTGAAAGTGGGCGAGGGTTCTCAAAAACGCATCTAACCTTGTGTCTTTTATGTTGCCAACAGCGTAAGGTGCTGTCCAGCTCGAGCTATTTTGACGTTCCACAGTGGCTACAACCATATCAACAGCTTCTTGTAAACGCATAAGAGTTTCCTGTTTTGGATAGTGGTTGGGGTCGGTAAATTCAAGCTCTCGCTGCCGTACGTAGCCTGTATCGGCAATATGCGTTCCGATGAAATGATTTAAATTGCCCGTGAGGTGCAGGACAAGATGCCCAAAGCTGTTGCCATAGCTGTAGGGATTATGCCAGAACTGCGCTTCGTTTAGTTCTTGAGATAACTCTTGGACGCTGTTGTTGTAATCTTGAAACGAGTTAATAATTGACCTAGACAGGGTATCTGATAAATTATCCATAGTTGACCTTAACATCCACCTGAAATTCTCTAGATGCGCTGCGGACACCCCTACAGCTAGAGGGATGTGATTGGAAATGCACCCACTCAGACACACTTAGGGAGGGTTCGTTAGACTTCTCCTCATGAGACCTTGCCCCATGAGATTTCGTTTGGGTGTGCTCCTTAC
>JBCCBI010000137.1:0-12652 GCA_039034155.1 Deinococcota bacterium
GAGAAACCTTAGGCGCGCTTGCTTGTTGAAGCTCACCCCCAGCCGGTTCCAAACGCAAACGCACCAAAGCGGTCAAAGGTTGCTGGGAAGCACACCCCGTAGACTTCATCGTCTAAGTCGGCAACATCGCGGACTTTTTGGCCGAAGTCAGCCCAGCTGTCGTCGGCATCTGGATAGTCCACTTCAGCTTCATCAAACAGGTCTTTGTTGTAAAACAGGGCCAAGCTATTAAAATCTTTGGGGATGCCGTAAAGTTGGCCGTTCACGGTGTAAACATCAATTAAACTGTCGATAAACGGCTCGGGGTCAACCAGGCCGTCTAACGGTAAAACTTGCCCAGTGGCAATAATCCCTGGCGCAGTTGAGTCAGGAATGTAGATTAGGTCGGCGGCAGTACCTGCTGACAGCGCGTTGGTGAGCGCGGCGTTGTAGTCGCCCTCGAGCGGCTCGTACTGCACGGTAATACCCATACCCTCTAAATCTTCGGCGATAACCTCATTCAAAATACGCGCCACAATGCGCGGGTCTTCGCCGCCATAGCCCATAATGCGAATGGTGGTTTGCGCGAGCGCGCTGCTTGCTAAGATCATCACAAAAATACAACTGAGTAAACGCTTCATTCTTTTCCCCTTTACAAAAACTTATTAAGGCTTCAAACCCCTCGAGAAACATTGAGTTGGTTAGTTTGCATGTCAGCAAAAGCTAAGTGAACACTAGTGCGACAAGTTTCATGTGGCATGTCGGCATCCTCTTAAAACAGTTGAGGTTATTGTCTTAGCGCTCACCTCCTCCGCGTAGTTGTGCCACGCACAATCAGGCGCACGGGCATAACTTGACTGCGCACGGAAGCCCCTGACAAAGCTTCTTTTAAGAGTGTGACGGTCATACTGGCAATCTCGCGCAGGTCTTGGCGAACAGTTGTAAGCGCTTCACCAATTTCGGGGAGGTCATCAAAGCCAACTACCGAGACATCGGTAGGTACGCGCAACCCAGCATCCTCGAGCGCGCCAATGACACCGACAGCAAGTTCATCGCTAGCTGCAAAGACGGCGCTGAAGTTCACACCTGCCTCGAGAGCACGCCGCACTGTCCGGTAGCCACCGAGGCTACTGGTATCACCTTCTAAAAGCAGCGGCTGAGCTGTTTCTCCGAGCGCATCTCTTAACGCATCTTGATAACCCGCATAGCGGTTAAAAAACGCCTGCGCGTGCATGAGTCCGCTCACGTGGGCAATGTCTTGGTGTCCCAAACGTAAAAGGTGCTCGGTTGCTAATCGGCCGCCACCGTAGTCGTCGGGTGCTACCCAACGCACACCTTGGGCAACACCAAGTAGCACTGTAGGCACGCCCTGTTGCAGCAAATAGTCAATGCGCGGGTCGTCTTCGTGACTGCCAAATAGCACCATAGCGTCACAGATGTCTGCGGGCATGCCGTCATCTTGGGAAGCAATGTCCTCGAGCAAATACCCGTCTGTACGCAGTTGCACCATGAGGTATTCCAAAAACAGCGTAAAAAACGGCGTTAAGCGCTTGGTTGCTGCTGAAATGTGCAAGCCAACCCGCAACGGCCCGCCTAGTGCAAGTTCTCTAGCAGCTTGGTCAGGCCGGTAGTTGAGGCGTTCCATCGCAGCTAGCACGTTGTCTCGAGTGACTTGTTTAACGCCGTCCCTGGCGTTAATGACACGGCTCACCGTACCGGTTGAAACACCGGCTTCTTTGGCAACGTCGGCAATGGTTGGTTTTAGGTTCATAAGGTTTGATTCATACGTTCAATCACACTTGTATCCTCAGGTATACATAAAAATACGTCTGTGCTGATTTCTTTGTGCTCATGGCATAGCAACACACATGCTCGAGGCAACCCCAAAGCTCGCATAAACCTCGAGTTCGTTTTGTAACCGCTTCAATTTGGTACTGGCTTAGGGTACACGACTCATCATATTTTTGTCAAGAGGGGATAATTTCTTAGATTTAAGGGGAATCTTGCTAATTTTCAAGGTAAATATCGTGATTCAATACGATTTAAAAAGGCGTTTTGTTTTGTAAGGGCTTACAAAATATGGCAAACAAACACCCTTGACAACTTAAATTGATGTTGCTTCCATTGTGTTGCTTCCATTGTGTTGCTTGTAATGGGAATGTAAATGCCAGTGACATTGAACACGCGTCACTGGCATAGATATGAAGTCAATTTGTAAGCATTGCTCGAGTGGTACTTGATGTGCTCGAGCCGAGCTGACAGCTACAGCTAATAATTACACGATAAGTTAGTACATCACCGATTGAGCATCACGTACTACTAAATGAATGAGTCTCAAGCAAATCCTTGTTCTTGCTTCGCTTGCATGACCAACTCAGGTTGGGTGAGCAACTCCGCCGCCATAGACGCCATTACTTTGGCACCATCGAGCACAGTTTGGTCGCCCAAAGTACTTTTAGCTGCGGTCGCAAACTCAGCCGTATGCGGGCGCGCGCTGTTATCAATTTGTAAATACGCGTGCAAGGTGGGCAGCACCTGGGACACATTGCCAGCATCCGTTGAACCTGTGCCACTATTTGTGTGCGGTGGTATCTCACGCCCAATCCGCTCAGCGTGGGTTTTGAAGCGCGCAGCTAGGGTTTCGTTGACGATGATATTTTCGTACGGACGGGCCAAATCCTTAATCGTCATCGTTGTACCTGTCATCAGCGCAGCACCTTCAAAAATGTTGCGCATTCTAGGGACAAGCGTGTCATAGAGGTAGTTTTTGTCGGCAGCGCGAATATAAATTTTGAGCGATGCCGCTTTAGGGATGATGTTAGCAGCATCTCCCCCGTGGTCAATAATGGCGTGATAGCGCGTATCTGGTGTAACTTGTTGGCGCATGGCGTCCATGCCGTTAAAGGCAAGGCGGACGGCGTCTAAGGCGTTCACCCCTAAATGTGGCGAGCCAGCCGCATGGGCCGGGACACCTTCGTAACTCACGTGCCAAGCAACCCGCGCCAGCGAGGGTTTACCGGTGGAATTGTAAAAAGATGGGTGAATCATCATAGCTGCGTCAACGTTTTTGAACGCACCTTCCTCGAGCATCGTCACTTTGCCGCCGCCACCTTCCTCAGCAGGTGTGCCCAACACAGTAAGCGTTCCAGGCAAATCATTCATCAGCGGTGCAAGCGCCAAGCCAGCACCCAAGCCCATGGTGGCAATCACATTGTGACCGCAGGCGTGACCAAGCCCCTCGAGCGCGTCGTATTCACACATCACGGCTACGTTGGGTCCCTCAGCTTTACCGGGCATAGTGGCCACAAATGCTGTTGGCAAACTGCCATAGCCTTTTTGAACTTCAAAGCCACGTTCACGCAGCACATCGGTTAACCAACCTGCGGCTTTGACTTCTTCGTAACGAATTTCTGGGTTGTCGTGTAAAGTATGGCTGACGTTGAGTAAGGTCTCTTTGTCATTCTCAACGTTGGTATCAATTTGATTGAATAGTTCTGACATGTCTAACTCCTCCACTTTCAAGGGCATTTACGTTTGCAATTGATGATGCTACTTCAGATGTAAACTGTATAAGCTCAAATAAGTCAACAATTGTAAACACAGCTCATCTCACACCTGTTATAGATACAACCTCTATCAACGATGCCGTTAGCAGGTTTTAAAGATGTTAACTTACGTCGTGCCAAGATGAATAGCATTGACTAACGGACCCGTAGCACTGTCGACAACAAGGGCTTAAACGCATTAAATCAAGCCTTGTACAATGTGATGTCTCAGCGCACGTTTTGTAAGCAGGGTCAAGCGTTAAGTTTGCGCGGGTCGAGGGTGTCGCGTAGCCAATCACCAAGCAAATTGATGGATAACACTAAGATCATTAGCCCAACACCGGGCAAGACAGACGTCCACCAAACACCGCTAAATAAACGTTCGTAACCGCGCGCCACCATGAGTCCTAGCGACGGTGTGGTGATGGAAACACCAAGTCCTAGAAATGAGAGGGTGGCCTCGAGCAAGATCACCCTTGGAACATCGACCGAAATTTGTACTAGCAACGCGTTCAAGACATTTGGCAAAATATGCACAAATAATGTGCGCGGCACCGCCGTTCCCAACGCCTGCGCTGAGGTCACGTAGTCTTTTTCCCGCTCAATGAGTACTGAGCCTCGGACTAAGCGGGCATAATTTGCCCAGCCGACAATGCCAATAACCAAAATGACCTTCCACAAACCTGAGCCCCACACTGCTAGCACCCCAAGTGCAATCAATATAGTAGGAAGCGCCAGTTGAATGTCCACCAGCCGCATAATGATGTCATCAGTCCGGCCGCGCCGAAAGCCAGCGATTAAACCTACTGGCGTGCCAATGACCAAACTGATGGTCACAGCCACAAAACCCACCAGCAAACTAATGCGCAGTCCGTAGATGATGTTGGAAAGAATATCTCTACCGAGGTCGTCTGTACCAAGCCAGTAACCTGCTTCAGGCGGAAAGCCTGCTGTACCCGTGATACGCCAAAATGGGCGTGCAAATTGTAGCAGGATGTCTTGCTCGCGTGGATTATGGGGCGAAATAAGCGGCGCAAAGATAGCAACCATGACCAAGCTTATGAGTACGAGGATGGACGGCCACGGTAAGTTACCCCAGTGAATGGCACGTTTACGGGGAGATACCGGCTGCTGTGCAGCAGTTTGTGCAGAAACACTAGCCATAACGCACCCGTGGGTCAATGAGTCCGTAAAGGACATCTACAATTAAATTGATGCCTGCAAATAAAAGCGCCACAATAACTGCAAACGACAAGATAATGGGGTAGTCGAGGTTGTACATAGCCGTGAGTACCAAGCGGTTCATACCAGGCCAGGCAAAAATGGTTTCGGTGACGACCGCACCAGATAACAAACTGCCAAACTGTAAGCCTACAATCGTGATAACAGGCACAAGTGCGTTGCGGAATGCGTGTTTGTAGGTTACCAAACGCTCACTCAGGCCCTTTGAACGACCTGTACGCACAAAATCCTGCGACAAAACGTCCAACATAGACGACCGCACCATACGGGTGAAAAAGGCAATTCGGTAAAGTGCTAGCGTAAACCCAGGCAGGATGTAGTGTTGCCAACTCGCGTTACCGCTCGAGGGCAACCACTCGAGCTGCACACTAAACACCAAAATAAACAAAATACCAATCCAAAACGTGGGTGCTGAAATCCCAATAACCGACATAAATCGCAAGGCTGAGTCCAGAGGCCCGCCTGCGTTTACGGCTGCCCAGACACCCAACGGAATCCCCAATGTAAGTGCCATGGCCAGTGCCACCAAAATGAGTCTGAGGGTTGCAGGAAACCGCTCGAGCACCAAGCCCATGGCCGGCTGCCGGGAAAAATAGGAAATGCCCAGATCACCCTGCACAAGATTGGTCAAAAATCGTCCGTACTGTATGTGGAGAGGTTGGTCAAGCCCAAGCGATCGCGCCAAATCTTGCCGTTGTAGTTGCGTCATGTCGTCTGGTGCAAGTACGTCAATAGGATTACCTGCAACTTGTAACAGGACAAACACCAAGGTCACGACAATCCAGACAGCTAATACAGCTTGGAATAGTCGTTTAATCAAAAAAGTGCTCATGGCCTCCTTTCACAGCATCACTTTTCACAACATCTCTTTGTAACGTGGGTTGATAAGCTACTGCCTCGAGCACATCAATTAGCAAGATAGGCTCGAGGCAGCAATCACCAATCACAATCAACTTTGTAACTCACATCATGATATGAGCTTACTTACGAGATGCCTCAGCTGCAAAAATGTATTCGTTGTAACGTGCTGTGTAGTCAACGTCATTACTAACGCCAGCAATCACGTTTTCGTAGTGCAAAGGAATGTAGGCAAAGCCTTGTTGTTGAGCCAAATCAAGGGCGTCCCACAAAATCTGCTGACGTTCAGCCGGGTCAAACGCTGACCCTGCAGCGGCAATAAACGCATCTACCTCGGGGTTACCGTGACGAATCCGGTTCGAGCCGCCGAGACCAGCGTCTTCGTCGCGCGTGTGCATCAGGTTGCGCATACTTTGCACCGTGTTGGATGACCCCCAACCTGCTAAGAACATGGTGAAGTCGTAGTCATTTAGCTGTGGAAAAAAGACAGCTCTAGGCGTGGTATTCACTTCTATCTCAAAGCCAATATCAGCTAGCATGCCGGCAACCGCTTGGGCAATCAGCGCGTCGTTGAGGTAGCGGTCGTTAGGTGCATCTAAACGCAAACGGACAGGTGTTTCAACACCAGCTTCTTCAAGTAGGACTCGAGCTGCCTCCAAATCGTACGGGAGGCGTTCAATACTTGGGTTATAGCCTTCATTGGTGATGGGATCAAACTGACTGGCAACCGTTGCCGCCCCGCCCATGACGCGGCTCACGATGGCCTCAATATTAATTGCCTGATAAACCGCTTGGCGTACGCGCGGGTCCATAAACGGATTGGGTTCACCTTCGGCCATGCCAGCCGAACTTACGTCCCGCCCGTAGTCCATCGTGAGGTAAATCACCCGTTGACCCGGTGTTTGGCTGATGGTGGCAACGCCGCTGTTATTCACGCGCTCAAAATCTTGGGGTAGCACTTTTTCAGCGATGTCAACCTCACCTGAAAGGAGTGCCGCCACGCGGGTTGCACCATTGGGGATGTTCACAAGGCGCACGTTTTGGAAATCTGGTTGCTCACCCCAGTAATCAGGGAAGGCCTCGAGCACCAAGTTATCACCCGTGAGCCAACTTACGTATGTATAAGGTCCGGTGCCAATAGGGTTTTGCAAAAATGTATCCACCCCTTGAGCTTCAAATAAAGCTTTGGGGATGACCGCAACGCGTTCTAAATTACGTGGCAAAAGTGGGTCCGGCGAACTGGTAATAACCTCAATAGTGTCTTCGTCCAGCACGTTCGCCTCAGCGACTTGACCAATGCCTCCGCGCATTTGTGAGTTAGGGTCTTGGGCCGCCCGAATCATCGAAAATACAACATCTTCTGGCGTCATAAGGGTGCCATCGTGAAAGAGGACATCTGTGCGAATATCCACGTGCCAGGTGAGGTCGTCAACATTTTCCCAACTAGTTGCCAAAACAGGAATAAGCGAGCCATCTGGCGCAAAAAAGGTGAGCGGTTCAAAAATGTGCCGCTGCCAGCCAAGGGTGGTTGTTTCGTTGCGTCCGTGGGGGTCAATGGTCACTGCCCCACCTTGAAACGCAATCACCAATTCATCATCTTGCGCACTGCTCCAGACTATGCAGCCAAGTAACCCTAGCAGTACACCAATACGCCAGACTCGTTTCATCATTTGCCCTCCTTACAGACAACTTTCTTGTAGCTTTGCAATGTAAATTATCTCACACAAACGCACATTAAAACAAGCCTCGAGCTGCTTGTGAGTTTTGAAGCCTTAATTTAAGGCTTGTGCTATAACCCAGATTTAAGGTTCTGTACCAATTTCACGAGATGGTGTTACAGCTAAGGCATCTTCTCGAAATCATCAAAAATGATGTCTCTGCCTGTATCAATTAGAGATATAAAGGTAACCTACATCAGATATTTGTGAAGTTGCTATTGACTAAAGATTGAGTACCTGTTCAGGTGGGCTTGCCTCGAGCCCAAACGCCTGCCCCACAGCATCACACGTTAACGTGCCAGCCACTGTATTTAAGCCTTTACGCAGTTCAGTGTGCTTATGAAACGCACACTTTGGGTCTTGTGCTAAGGCTAGAACGTAGCGTAAGGTCTGGCTTGCCAGCGCGTTTGTGCTCGTGTTGGGAACAGCCCCCGGCATATTGGCGACACCGTAATGCACAACCCCATCCACAACATAAGTAGGATCATCATGCGTAGTGGGTTTACTGGTTTCAATACAGCCGCCTTGGTCAACAGCTACGTCCACAATGACACTGCCCAGTTTCATGCTTGCTAGCATGTCTCGAGTCACTAAATGAGGCGTCTTTGCACCTGGAATGAGTACCGAACCAATTAGTAAATCAGCATCTTGAATCACCTTGGCGATGTTGGCAGGGTTACTCATAAGCGTTTGAATACGGGGGCCAAAAATATCATCTAGGTATTGTAAGCGGGCATGACTCACATCCAAAATAATCACCCGGGCACCTAGACCCAAGGCCATTTTAGCGGCGTTAGTGCCTACTACACCGCCTCCTAAAATGACAACAGTACCTGCCATAACGCCCGGCACACCTGCTAAAAGCAAACCGCGCCCACCCAAAAACTTGCTTAAGTAGTGCGCGCCTACTTGAGGTGCCATGCGCCCAGCCACTTCGCTCATGGGTGTGAGCAGCGGTAAGCGCCCGTCATTCAGTTGCACAGTTTCATAGGCAATCGCCGTGGTGCCCGCCGCTAACAGTGCTTGCGTTAGGGGCTCATCTGCGGCTAGGTGTAAGTACGTAAAAAGCAGTTGGTCATCACGCAAAAAGCCGTACTCCTGGGCTATAGGCTCTTTGACTTTGAGTACCATCTGCTGCGACCATACATCTTGGGCAGTAGGCAAAATACTAGCGCCTCGAGCCGCATAGTCATCATCACTAAAACCACTACCCACGCCAGCTTGCGTTTCAACGACCACCCGATGACCTGCATGCACTAAAGAGCCCACCATACTAGGTGAGGCTGCCACACGATACTCATGCGGTTTGACTTCCTTAGGAATGCCAATATTCATGTTGTCTCTCCTTGAAGAGAGTGTAGCGTATTTTTACAAAGTGTACATCATATAGTGTCAATAGAACCAAGAATTATCTTTCCCGAACCTCAAATAAGAGAAAATTTGAGATTATGTCCAAAAATCTTGACAGAAGTAATAGATGATGTTCACTTGATTAGCAGCCTTATCAACATCTGATGATATCTGTCTTATTAAAAGTCACGTACTTGAGCATGAATACACCGTGGCGCCACATCTTTTGGTGCCTCAGCGGTGCTTGTAGACGTGTCCATCACGTGACTTAATGAGAGTTTACTTCTGCAAATGAAGTTGCCAGATATCCACGCACGCCTCAACCAGTCAATTTCGATTTAAGACGGGCTTTGTTGGGCATTTGCGTGTTCGTCTAATTTTGCAAGTAAAAGTTGGAGCTCGAGCGGTTTATCAATGAGCATAGTCGCACCTGCCTCGAGCAAGTCTTGTGCATCTTCACCAGGCGTTCTTAAGCCCACAATTGGTAAACGTTTCATCGTGATGTGGCTGCGCAAAACTTTAACAACGTCACTGCTAGCCATATCAGGTAAAAACTGATCAACAACCACAACATCTGGTTGATACTGCAGGGCTGTGGTAATGCCTTCTTCACCTTTTGTGCTCGTTAACAGTTGAATACCACGGTAGTCACTCAGCTGATACTGCACAAAATCAAGGTCAGACGGATTATCTTCAATGTAAAGTACAAAGACCTTGCGGCGTGCGCTCGTTGGCACTTTGCGTGTTGTCCTAGCTCCTTTAACAGGTGCATTAGCTGTTTCCAGTTGCGCCAGTGGCAAGGTAATCCAAAATGTAGTTCCCTCATCCAAAACACTAGACGCACCTATCGTTCCACCCATGGCTTCAACCAAGCTTTTAGACAGGGTAAGCCCTAAACCTGTTCCCGCAATACTGCTGGACTGCTCAATATCAAGTCGGTCAAACGGCGCAAATAACCGCGACATCTTATCTGCAGCAATACCAATACCGGTGTCTTCAATACTCACCAGCACGTACTGGTCGTCTTTAGCGATAAAGGACGCCGTCACCTTGCCATCATCGTGATTGTATTTAATGGCATTCGCAAGTAGGTTAATGATCACCTGTTTAAGGCGCTGCGGGTCTGCTGTGACAAACGGGTTGTAGTACTCTGAAGCCACACATTCTAAGCTGATGCGCTTATCGGCTGCGAGCGGCTGCACAATGTCGATGCTTGAAAGCACAACTTCCCACAGGGAAAACGTCTCTAGAGATAGGTGTAAGTGGCCTGCGTCAACACGTGAAATGTCGAGTACTTCATCAACTAGATTGAGCAGGTGTTTACCTGCTTCTAAGATGCGTTTAACACCACGTCCTTGGGAGTCACTGAGCTGCCGCATACTCAACACTTGAGCAAAACCTAAAATAGCGTTGAGCGGCGTGCGTAGTTCGTGGCTAACCCGAGATAAAAACTCACTTTTTGCCATGTTTGACTCGCGTACTTGCTCAGTACGCCTACGCAGTTCTGACAAGCGTGTTTCAGCATGTCGCAACAACGACGCGGCTATGGTGTGCCGCAACTCTAGGGCTGCACTCACATCACCTTCTTGCCACGGTTGAGCATGGGGTTGAGCATGGGGTTGAGCATGTACCTTATCTTGATGATCGTTACTTAAACGTCCGGCTTCGGTACTCTCAGGGGCATCTTCAGCTTGCAGTGTACTCTCCGGAGCCGTATACGCGTCTCTAAACCAAATCACAAAATGATGACGCCCCTGAACGGCAAGTGTTTGGGAGGTTGCGTTTGCCTCAGCCACTTGCGCGTAGTTAATCGGCACGTACAACATGCCCCGGCAGGTATTGTCTTGAGCAAACTCAGGGAAGTCGTTGAGTAATGTGTGCGTGCAGATAAGTTGTGTGTTAACTGCCTCTGTACCTGTGTGACTAATGGTTGGATCTGGCAAAATGGTGTACAAACTTTGCCGCATCACAGCAAGGGTATCTGCATCTGGCGTGCTGCCTGCGGTGACAATGTTGTCCTCATCTAAACAAAACGCTACGCCGTCTGCATGTACGAGCTCGAGCAGTAACTCAGTCTGTTCACTAAGCCGCTGCTGTGGGTCAGGGTGTTGCACCAACTCACGGGTAAGGTGTTGTAAGAGCCTTGGCTGATTGACACGTGTTTGATAGGCCGCTGTATGTCGGTGCTCAGCAATAAGTAGCGCTACAACCTCACTCACCATTCCTAAAAGCGCTCGCATGTTGGGTGTAGCATGGCGTGGCGCCCTCTGCTGACACACAATAAGCCCCCAGGTTTGACCTGCCACGTTTAGAGGACTTACGAGGGTTGCGTGTACACCTACTGTATGCATTGCTGCCAGCATGTTGTCAGATGGAGTTTTGCAGCTTAGCTTTGTTAGGTCAATCTGGTCTGGATCAGGCTGTTGCACACCTACAGAATTGGCTGATAAGTTGCTCACAAGCTGAACAGGTTGATGCATTACATCACTAACACTTACAAGCTGTTTACATAACTGATGTGTTTGAGCTGTGCGAGTTAAAGCTATCTCAATTGAGGCAGTAGCAGGGTTGGCTAAAGCGCTGTCAGGTGTAGCAGTATCAATTGTGTAATGGTGCCCTAACCAAGAAGGCAGCTCGTGTGCCGTTGCTGATGTGCACTCAGCAACAACCTCATAATACGTAGCTGTGCGTTTGCACAAGAGCACTTGGTCGTATCCAAGTAGCGACGCGACAGCTTTAGTTGTATATATATACAACTGTGTCAAACTTGTTGCGCTAGAGACGTAGTTTAACATCTGCTGTAAGTCAAGGGTGGAGTTTGTATCTTCCACTATTAGCTCGAGCACTAAGACGATCAACTCGGTCTGTGAAGATTCTTTTTGTCCTAGCGATGTTTCTAAATCACTCAACGTACTCGTAGTAGCTATGTTGTGCGTGTAATGTAATGTGACCATCATCTTGCGGGCTGCGTCAGTCTCTTGACCGTTGACCCCTGTTAGCTCGAGGTAACCCACCTGCGAACTCGCTTGTGACCCTTTTTGCATTAGCGCTTGAACATCTTCATACGACGTTCCACTAAGAACATCTTGAAGAGGCTTATCAAGCAAATCTGGCGCCCCCACACCCAAAAGATCCTGTGCGTTGTCACTTACCGCACAAATTGTTTGCGTTTGTACGTCCACAACAAGACATGTCACGTCAGGTTGGTGCGTGTACGTTTGGTAAGTTACCTCATCTGTGTATGCTGTCAACAAACGAGCCCGTGAGGCAGCAGTATCTTGCGCTTCGCTACCCTGATTCCCCGGCTTGAGGTGGTGCTCGCTCATAGTTTCCTTTGGAAGTTGGTAGTGTCTTCGTTGAACATGAGGTTATGAAAGATAGATAGTTATAACTACGACATTATGAACTATTTTGGCACAGAACGTGATGGTACGTAGGAGGTTGTATGAGGCTATAAGGTTGTGTTGTAGCTATATTGAAGGGCTAATGTCTTAGCACAAATGTCTTAGCACAACACCCTTCATGATGCTACAAGATGCTGTCCATAAAGTATATTTGCACTTGTTTCGACGCCAAGTTTTAAGGTTTCAGGTAGGGTTTTGGAGGTTGTATCAGGCTTCAAATACATCTTAAATTACACCATACCTTATGTGTAGCCATTTTGTGCGTTGTGTCAGCATATCTCGAGGCGCAACAATAACACGCTTAACTTGATAATTTTATATAGCTTACGTCAACGTAAGCTAAAACAACTTGTCTGTGGATTGGGTCCATCCAAAATACAGATCAAGTCATTTGAGGGTGCTTAGGCTGACACAATTTACATATTAAATCCCCTGCGAAATAAGAGGTAAAGTGGGCTATGAAAGCGCGTGTGCTGAAACGAAAAGGGAAGCATCTGTACAACTTCACAGGGTTGAGTGTTGAGCAGTTTGAGGAGCTGTGCGAGGCAGTCGAAGC
>JBCCBI010000138.1:0-12622 GCA_039034155.1 Deinococcota bacterium
ACAACGATATCTCGCGGTCACAATTACACGAAATAGCTATCACAAATCGGTAGCTTTAATTCTACAGGCCAACGTCGCAAGCTAATTTCAAACACCCCTGCTTGCTCAACCTCCACAGCCCAATGACCAGATGTTTTTAGACCTTCCAAAACATGCGGTTGGTCCCACGCAATGTCTCCCATGAGGTCCATCGCATCGAGTCGGGTTGGATTTTCAGCGGGGTCGCTAAGTAGATGATAACAAGGTTCTGCCAGCTTGTGTCCAACCTCATCCCAAAACGTAAGATGGGCTGCGCGCAGTTCAGCTACTTTGTCCGGGTGGATTTTTGCTAAATCAACGCGCTGCTCAGGGTCGTCGTGTACATCGTAGAGTTCTTGACCCCCAATAAGACGCCAGCGGTCTTGTAAAACAGCACAGTGCCACAGGTCAGGCGGCTGCATACGCTGATTGTTTTGCATGAAGATGGTGCGCTGTGTTAGGTTTTGCGACTTACCTTGGAGGCTTGGAGCAATGCTGACGCCGTCAAAGGTAGTGGGTTGAGGTAGCTCGAGCTCACACAGCTCCATGAAGGTTGGCAACAGGTCAATATGATTCACCAAGTTAGTCACATCTCGGTTGACTAAGCCCAAGTTTGGACACTGCATAAAAAACGGCACGCGGTGACCACCTTCGTAGTACGACCCTTTTATGCCGCGCATACCTGCGTTGTAGCCAGCAATCACAAAGCCATCTTCATCGACACGCGCGCCGCCAGAGGAGCCGTTGTCAGTCATAAATATCAGTATGGTGTTGTTGTGTAGGTTTTTATTGTGCAGAAACGTTCTAAGCTTGCCAAAGTTTTCGTCAATATTGGTAATCATCCCGTAAAATTCAGGCTCGAGGATGTCAGGGTTGTTGCGGTAGCGCTCCGCATACTTACTGTCCACAAAATAGGGCGTGTGGGGTGCATTGGTTGAAATAACTGCCAAAAATGGGGTGTCGTTGCATTCTGTGATGAACTGCTGCGCTTCGTCAAACCAAATATCTGTACAGTAACCTTCGTGTGGTACAGGCTCACTATTGTGAAAATAGGTGTCATCAAAGTAGTTGTTACCCCAGTAATCCGGCGTTTGCCCTACGCCACCACCTTTATGCGCAACAACTTTGTCAAAACCTCGGTCTTGCGGGCGATAAGGGTAGGTATCGCCTAGGTGCCATTTCCCAAAAAGCCCTGTTGTGTAACCGTTGTGGCGAAACACATCTGCCATCGTCAGCTCATCACGCTTCAAAATTGAACGCCCCCAGGCCGTTGCCCATGCGCCGTTGCGCAATGGGTAGCGCCCGGTCATAAGCGCGCCCCGCGTAGGCGTACACAAAGGTGACACATGAAAGTCATGACAGCGCACGGCGTCTTTGCTAAAGGCATCTATATAAGGTGTCTCGAGCCACGGATTACCCGTGCAACCCAGGTCTGCGTAGCCTTGGTCGTCGGTGATGACGAGGACGACGTTAGGTTGAGATGTCATTGGAATTAGCTAGGCACACCATTAGATTTGGAGATGTGTGTAGCGACATGGGAATCGAGTTCATCTGATGGATAACATCAGTATCATCTTGGAAGTTGGATGTAGGTTTGTGAGCCTCAGCAGATAAATGCATGTTGTTCCATCGGAATATGTTGAGGGCCTCAAACATAACGTGCCGTCAGTTGATAGGCTTCTTTAAGCGCCTCAATGGGATCACCTTCAGGTACAAATTCATGCCCAATATAGCCCGTATAACCAGTATCCCGAATAGCCCGAAATACTGCTGGATAGGCAATTTCTTGGGCCTCATCTAAATCCTGACGACCCGGATTACCCGCTGTATGGTAATGACCGATATGTTCGTGGTGATTTTGAATCGTCCGGATAAGATCACCTTCCATCACCTGCATGTGGTACACGTCGTACAAAAGTTTGAGCTTGGGTGAGGCCACTTGCTTACAGACCTCAGCCGCCCAAGCTGTGGTGTCCGCTTGATAATCTGGATGGTCAACTTTACTGTTAAGCATTTCGAGGTGGAGTTCCACGCCTGCTTGCTCAGCGAGGGGAACGAGCTTACGCAGGTTAGTGACGGTGTGCTCGAGCCCCACGTCATCAGCTAACCCTGCACGGTCACCTGAAAAACAGATGAGGTAAGGAAGTCCCCACGTTGTCGCCAGCTCGAGCGTCTTAATAACTTCAGCTTCAATCGCCTCATAGTTTTCTAAGCGGTTAAGCCCAGCTGGAATTAGCGGATGTGCCTGCGTGTTGAGCAAGGTTAAGCCCTGATCGCGGATGTGTTGCCAATGCTCGCGGGGTGCCATTTCGATGGCGTCATAGTCAATGTCCACAGCAGCTTGAATCAGATCAGTAGGCGAGATGTGCCTCTGAGCAAAACTCCACCACGCAAACGACTGTCGAATTGTCATAGCATCCCCTTAGATATCTATCCAGTAACATAACGATTGCCCACATCCTGTAAGATGCCAACCTTGTGAGATGCAGACAATCGCATAATTAAACAATGTGAGTGGGTAACATTCTACGTCACTGATTTACACCAGCACAACTTAGCCCAGCTCGAGCTTCAGGACATTCGCGTGCTCACATGGTGGTGACTCAGGTAAGGTCACATTTAACCCCCCACTATCTTGAGAGAACGCCAACGCGCTACCATCTCCAAGTAAACTTATTTTTGAGATGTTGTTTGCAGCTAGGCTCGAGCCTTGTTTAAGTGAGGTAAGCGTCACACTGCCTTTTGGCCATGCCAACAACGTTGCATAAAGGGTGTTGCCATTTTGCGTAAACCGAATGTCTTCAGGTTGGAACGCAGTCCGTTTCGTGTCTGTAAAGTGACCCTCAGGAACCTCCGTGGGCCCTTCGCCATAAACATCCCACGGACGTGTATTGTAGATGGCTTCACCATTCAGGCTAAGCCATTTGCCAATCTCTAACAACATGTCTTGTTCGTGTTGGGGAATGCTGCCATCTGGCTTAGGTCCAATGTTCAGTAAAAGCGCGCCGTTTTTACTGACAATATCCACCAAGTCTTGAATAAGCCAACTAACGGGCTTGTAATCATGATGGCTAATATAGCCCCACGAGTTTTTGGAGACAGATGTGTCGTTTTGCCAAAATTCATCCCGAATGTGGTTGAGTTGCCCGCGTTCAATATCAAATACGGTTGTCCCTACAGGAAAAGACTCAAACTTGTGGTTGATGGCCACACCTATGCCCCATTCAGCGGCACGGTTGTAGTAGTACGCCGCAAGCTTTTGTAAATAAGGTTCAAAAACGTGCTGCTCAATCCACCAGTCAAACCACAGCACTTGGGGGCGGTATTTGTCGATGATTTCGCAGGTGCGTACCAGCCAATCATTTAAAAATTCTTCGTTCGGTGCTGGGTCCCAATTGCGGCTTTTCCACTCAGCCGTGCCGTGCGCCGCTTTGGGGGAGGGTTGCGGTGGTCCGTACAGTTCAGCGTTCGCTGGGTCGGTAACATCTGACTCATAGTCAAGTCCGCCGTCAAAAAACCACCAATTTTCCGCTCGGTGGCTGGACGCACTAAACACCATGCCCTCAGCCCGAACGGCATCTGCCAGTTTACCTACAACGTCGCGCTTGGGTCCCATCTTGCTGGCACACCACGGTGTCACGTCACTGTCGTACATAGGGAAGCCATCGTGGTGTTCTGCTACCGGCATCACAAATTTGGCGCCAGCATCTTTAAACAGTTTGGCCCACGCTGCAGGGTCATAGTTGGCGGCTGTGAGTTTAGGAATAAAGTCCTTGTAGCCAAACTCGGTGTGCTTGCCATAGGTGTTGAGGTGATGCTCATATACTTGGCTGCCTTTTAGGTACATGTTGCGGGCGTACCATTCATTGCCAAACGCAGGCACTGAGTAAACACCCCAATGGATAAAAATGCCAAATTTGTCGTTTAAGTACCACTCGGGAATCTCAAAGTTTTGTAGGGATTCCCAGGTTGCGTCAAAGGGCCCTGTGTCAATGACCGTAGCTATGTTGGCAAGCGCTTGGCTGTGATCAAGCGTTGTTTCATGTCGTGCTGGCATACTCGTCTCCTAGTCAGTCTCCTAGCGGGGTAACGCCTTTTTTGAGGATAATGTTGCCGTATTTGGCAGTTTCACCAGTCATAAGTACTGCAAACGCAGTTTTGGCGCGCTCGTAAAACGCAAACCGCTCAACGTAGGTGGTAGCAGGTGTATCTGGGTAGTATTTTTCAATTACCTTGCGGTAGGCAGCTTCAACATCAGGGTCGTTTTGGTCGCCGTCTACAGCTTGCATCATGGCAACTGGACTCGCGTCGTAACTGTCCAGCACAAAAAGAGGCAAGATGCCGTCTAGTAGGTCTGGAATACGCAGCCCATCTGCCCGTAAGGTTTGTGAGTTCACGCTTTCGCCGGGAAAGTGCGCGTCAGCTAGAACAATTTCATCGCCGTGGCCCATGCGGTGCAGAACAGCCAGTAGATCAGGGCTAATAAGTGGGGAAATGCCAACTAGCATAAGTTTGCCTTAGTGGGTGATGGCTCGAGCATCACGTGCTGGTAGATGTCGTAATTTGGCATCAGTTAACGCTTTCTCTGGTTGAGCTTGGGACTAAACTCGAGCTTAAACGCCAGTGCAATATCACTGGGCTTGGTTTGGGGTGGCACAATCGTTACTCCTTGTCTGTCTTGCTGAACCTGAATGGGTTCATCTGATCCTAAAAGCTGTATGCGCTGAATCATCTTGCCGTCTAACGCGTCTTGGCTGAGGCTATTAAGCCGTATGGGTTCGTACGGGATACCCATGACAATGGCGTAGAGGGCGTCACCTTTAGTGGTGTAGCGAATGTCATGGGCGTGCATCAGCTCATTGTCTTTTTCGCTAAAGTGCCCCTCGCTGACCTTGGTTGGCCCTTCGCCGTAAACCGTCCACGGTCGTGTGCTGTAAATAGCCTCGCCATTAAGGGCTAACCACTTACCCATGTCTAACAGCAGAGCTTGGACTTCGTCTGGAATGGTGCCATCTGCTCGAGGTGGAATGTTCAGCAGCAAATTACCGTTTTTACTCACAATATCCACGAGGCTATCCAGCAAACGCTTGCTGGATTTGTACTCAGGTTCGTGTAAATGTGCCCAACTACGCCAGCACACAGAATCGTCGGTCAGCCATGGGTAGGGTTGCAAACTACTCATACGCCCGCGCTCCACATCCAAAATGGCTGAGCCCCAGCCCATATCTTTATTTTTGTAGGTGATGCCGACCTCACGGCTCCACTCGAGCGCACAGTTGTAGTAGTACGCCGCAAAGTTCTGTCTGTGGCGCTCACTAATACGGTCCATACGGGCGTCAAACCACAGTAAGTCTGGCTGGTAGCCATCAATAACTTCTTTAATTTTGGCGACAAAAGTATCGTTAAAAGTGTCGTCTGACCAAGGGTTATCAAATTCATCAGGCTTCACTAAAGGACCGTAAAGATCGCTGTGCTCTGGATTGGATGCATCCACCGTTTTATCCCACGTGGGGTACCACGCCCATAACCACATGTGGTGCAAGGTGGCAATAAACTTCATGTCAGTGTGGCGAATGGCACGCTCAAACAGCCTCACAATGTCTTGCTTGGGCCCCATGCTGGCAGCATTAAACGAATTTACGTTGCTGTCCCACATGGCAAACCCATCCGCGTGTTCCGCGACTGGGCCTGCAAATTTAGCACCCGCGTTTTGGAACAGATCTACCCACGCATCAACATCTAGCTTGTCTGCTGTAAACATAGGGATAAAGTCTTTGTACCCAAAACTGTCTAGTGGGCCGTACGTTTTAAGGTGATGCTCGTAAGCTTGACTCCCTTGAATATACATATTGCGCGAATACCATTCGTTATCGTAAGCGGGTACGCTGTACGGCCCCCAGTGAAAGTAAATTCCAAACTTGGCATCGCAAAACCAAGTTGGCACAGGGTGATGTTTAAGAGATGCCCAACTTGCCTCATACTGGCTAGGTGGTGCCACAATTAACCTCATCTCTGCAGGTTGTCAACAAAGGTACGGACAACTGGCTAAAATTAAGACGCATTGGATGCTTATGTTAAGCTTAACATTTGATGTTGCAAGAATACAGCGTAGACATGGCTACGTCAACTCATCCTATACTCGTAGACAGCTAATGTAATCATTTGCCACTGCTCTAAAGATGCTCTATAAACACCTAGAACATTGTTGTTATGTCAATCATCTTGTATCAGTAATGTATCTCGGTGCTCTACGAGCGTGCTTTGGACGATAAGCTTGCAGTGTGACTTACTTCAGGTAATGAGTTGGACGGGTAAGACAACGTCTCGAGCCTCACCTTGAAACCCTTCGATGCGTTCAATAAGCATGTCGGTAGCACGTTTCCCCATGTCGTAAGCAGGTTGTGCGACAACAGCAATGAAGGGTTTATAAATAGCAAAAAAGTAGGGGTCGATGTTGTCAAAACTGGCAAGTTTAACACCGTCGGTGTGCCATAGCCCTTGTTCTTGGAGGGCTTTCATAAGCCCAACTGCCACCCGGTTATTGGCGGCAAGAAGGGTTTTCGGGTGCTGCCCGTTGGTTGTTTGGTACAGAGTTGTGCCAATTTCGTAACCACTTGCTTCGTCATAGCGGCCTAGGTGAACTTGTGGCATAAGCCCAGCCGTCACCATAGCTTCATGGTAGCCCTGCAAGCGCTGCTCGAGCGTCGATACACCCCGAAGCCCGCCCACAAACGCAATATCACTATGTCCTTGGTCAATCACATGCGCTGTAAGTAGACGTCCACCCTCAAAAGAATTACCACGCACTGTATCAAATGGGCTTTTTCTAATCTGCCGGTCAAGTAGCACAACCGGAATATTGTGGTGGGCTAAATTGCTGAGCCCGCTGCCTTCGGGTGCTGGAGCAACGAGCACACCATCTACGCGACGTTTTACTAGGGAGTCTAGGTACTCGCGTTCTTTGTCAGGATTTTCGTCTGTGTTGGCTACAAACATGGTGTAGCCTCGAGCTTGGGCTGCATCTTCAGCACCCCGTGTAATGGCTGTAAAAAAGGGATTGTTAATGTCTGGCAAAATGAGCGCCAGTGTTTCAGAACGACCTTTTAAGAGCGTCACCGCTGCTGCATTGGGCACGTAGGCCAGTTCTTCAACAGCCTGACGAACTTTTTCTTTGGTTGCTTCGGCTAGTTTATCTGGCTGATTAAAATAGCGCGATACCGTCATGGTACTCACACCTGCATGTTCTGCCACTTCAATAATATTGCTCGGTTTATTAATCGTCACGCTGTAAGCCCTAACTGCGTTTCTTAGTTTACGTTACTTCTTGCCTCTTGGAAAGAGTGATCTAGATAAGGTGTACCGTTCAGACCTCGTATTAAACACAAATGTACGTGTTAAACACAAATGTACGTGGCCCCGAATAGCAAACGGAACCACGCTTTAACTTCATAGTGATCAAGTAGCGCGTGTGTACTCAGTTCTTCTCTTTGGTGTTTATCTAGCCATAAAATGAATACACTCTTTACCAAGCATATGCCTCAGGTGAGGGTTTGTGCCGTAAAGGTCTACCCTTGTTGATGTCGAAAATCTCGTCGAGTTTGCTGAGCACGGCTGGCTCGAGCACCAGTTCTGCTGCTCGTTCAATGCCCTCTAAATGCGCTAATGTCCGTATACCAACAATCGGTGAAGTGACAGCTTCGTTGTGCAACGTCCAGGCAATCGACACAATGTGCTCTTTTTCGCCCAGTTCAGCACACAATTTTGAAAACGCCTCAAACATGTGGTGCTCATTAAGGTTAAAGCCGTATTCGTTTTCGACTTGGGCAGTTCTCGAGCCTGTTTGGGATGTACGTTTACCTGCAAGTAGCCCGCCCGCGAGTGGCATATAGGGAATCACACCAATATCCATATCTTGTGCTGCAGGTAGGAGTTCCAACTCGGGGTAACGGCACAACAAGTTGTACATGGTCTGTTCCGAAATAAGCCCGATGTTGCCACGGGCAATACCTGCCATCTGAAATTTTGCCAGCCCCCAGCCCGGAAAGTTACTGCTACCTACATACAACGTGTCGCCATCAGCAATAATGCGTTCAAACGTACCCCAAAATTCTTCAAGGCTGATGGTTCTATCAATATGGTGCACTTGATACAAGTCAAGGTGATCTGTTTGTAAACGCTCGAGCGAATCAGCTAAGTGTTTACGGATTTTGTAGCTCGAGATACCTGCACTCTCATTTACAGGCGGGTTAGCAGTCATCGTGCCATAAACTTTACTAGCTAACACAACCGCGTCACGCCGACCTTCACCAAGTGCAAACCACTTACCAATAATTTCTTCAGTACGCCCCTGGTTCTCGCGGCCGTAAACATTAGCTGTATCAAAAAAGTTAATACCTAACTCTAAGCATTTGTCCATAATGGCAAACGCATCGTTTTCTTCTGTATAAACACCAAAGTGCATGGTGCCTAAGCAAATACGACTCACTTGCAGATTAGACCGTCCTAAGCGTGCATAATCCATGTTAGTATCCTTTCTTTACACCCGGATTTCAAACGATAGTGCAGGAGTGTTGGGCAGTTCAGCAGGTAAATCAATGATGAGATTGCCATCATGATGGTGTGTAGGACATGCGTCGTGTTGACCAAGCAAGCGAACCTGACGCGCAGGGTTCATGTTGTTCAAGGTGACTTGCATGCTTGTTGGCTGTCCGAGTACAACAGCGTAAACATTGCCTTCTTTTTGGGTAAAGCGAACGTCATGATCTTCGTGGGTTGTTCCTTCGGCACGTTGCCAAGGTCGTGTACCAAATAGGGCCTCACCGTTGACCTCGAGCCATTTTCCAAATTCTAAAAGTGGTTTTTGCTGATACTCAGGAATGCTGCCATCTGCCCTGGGGCCAACGCCAATGAGCAAGTTGCCGTTTTTACTGACTGTATCCACGAAGGAGTAAATAAGCTCTGCTGCGGTCAGAGTATTCTGTTCATCCTCGAGCCTGTTATAGCCAAAAGACATGCCAATTCCACGGCAAACTTCAAATTTTTCCTGCTGAATGTCAGGATAGACAACGTATTCCGGCGTTCTAAAGTCATAGTGGCAGTCAGGCGCTTCAAAGACCATGTCAACACTGCCTTCTTGAGCAGCAAGTTGGGACTTGAGCGCAGCGCGCCCAGCCTCATCTTGGGGCACATCTAGTTGTGTCCAGCGGTCGTTCACCAGCCCGTGAGGCACGCTGTTGTAATAGTGCGCAAATAGCGCGTTGGTGTCTGTCCCAGCAGGATAGCCAATGTCGTTCCACAAAATATCTGGCTTGTATCTGTCAATAAGTTCAACGACGTGCTTGTTGGCGTACTCGGTGTACTCAGATTGCTGCCCTCGGTTAAGCATGAAGGTGTACAGCGAATCTGTGGGGTAGTGCAAGTAAGTCCAATCTAAAACACCCGAGTAATACAAGCCCATTTTCAAACCTGCTGCCCTAGTTGCCTCGGTGATGTCGCCTACTAAATCCCGCTTGGATTGATACGCGCCTACACGTGTATTTGGGTGACGACTTGGCCACAGCAAGTAACCATCGTGGTGTTTGGTCGTTAGGACGGCGTACTTTGCACCTATTTTGGTAAATAACGACGCCCAGTCTGTAGCGTCCATTTGCGCAGATGCTTCTTCAAATTTTGGCTGGAAATCTGCGTAAGCAAAATCTGCGCCATAGTGTTCCACATGGTATTGCCACGTTGGGTAGTCCTTGAACTGCAGGGTGTTTAAGTACCATTCTGCATACGGGTTTTGGCGCATAGCTGCAAAGCCCTGCTGCTTAAATAGCGTCATAATATCGGTATCGCTATAGGGTGCATAGCCCGGCACAGAGTAAAGTCCCCAGTGGATAAAAATGCCCAGTTTGGCATCGTGAAACCAGTTAGGTGCTGTATGTGCGCGAATAGATTCATCTGTTGCTTGGTAAGTCATCTGCCACCTGGTCTAAACATGTCAAAAACGTACTAACCTTTCTTGGTATCTCCGGGAAGGCTTTTTTGTAGCTGATAAAGTTGATCGTGCACGTCTTGAAGGTCTGGGTTGAGAGACATGGCTTTTCTGTAATGGGCTATTGCTAGTTCTGTGTCGCCGTTTGCTTCGTAAGCTTCTGCAAGACGGTGATGTGCGTTGTAGGAGTGTGGGTTGTTGGCAACGTTCATGGTGAGGAACTCGAGTGCTTTGTCTATGTCTTGGGCAGTATGCAAAAAATATAAGCCTGCTTCATTGACATGCCACTCTAAAGGTTTTCGCGGTATACCCAGCTTTTTTGACCAATGGTCGAAGTGTTCCTTTAAGTAGGTTGAGCCTTTGGAGATATCTGTATCTATCTTGTAGCCTTGAAACAAATGTAAAAACCCGTAATACCAACTGAGTAACGGTACAGAGACGTGATCTTCATCATCAAAATATTGAAATTTAAGTTGAAACTCAGGGGATTCAAAAGAGGTTAGAACATCTACAAAGGCACGCATGGTGGTTGTATTTAACTCTGGATCATCTACACCTTCATAAAAACTATAGGCTAGAGAAATATACACGTTACTTTTGAGGGTTGTCTTTGCTGTCAGCAGTTGCTGTGCTTGCCGCTTGAGCATTTCATTGTCCCACCAGCAACTAGGGTCAATTGCCAAATGCGCGTGAAACATATCCGGCTTAGTGAGTAGCGCGTGGAGTGTTAGCAGACCGCCGAATGAATGTCCAACGAGTACACGGTAGTCTTGGACAGGATACGTTGAGGTAATTTCAGGAAATAATTCCTCTTCAATGAACCGCAAAAAGGTATCGCCACCCCCACTACTTTCCAAAAAGGGAGCATCTTTACCGTTGAACCCAACCATGGTGTGTGATGGGGTTAAATCTCTAACTCTATCTGCATGGGGAATCGCAACAACAATAAACTCGGGAATCTGAAAGTTGTAGTTGATGCCCCTACCCATAAATATCGTGACACCTGTGAAGGAATGAAAATTGACGTCTCCATCCAAAAGGTACACAACAGGATAATGTTGTCGTGCATAAGGTGGGTCGTTGTAAGAATACGGCAAATGCACCCAGTAAGGGCGGTTTTCGCCTAGTATCTCTGAGTAGAGCGTGTGTTTATGCCCTATGACAATGCTGTTGTCAGTGTTGTTATCCTCTGCTGCTCGAGTCACTGATAATTACCCTCTCTCCACGTTGCGTTCGTTATTTTTATGACAACTGGATTGGGCCATTTGTAGTCATTGTGAAGGCGTTGGGCGCGCATAGCTGAAATATGCAAAAAGTGCGCGTCTTGGGTCCAACTGGCTTTGGGGTTCACGTTGGGGTGGTACTCGAGCACATTGCCACTCTGCCCCAGTATTTCTACTTCCGTAGCTTCAGTTGCGCGTATCGTTGTTAAGCTGATTGTTTTTCGCTCGCCCCTAGCCCACGCTTTACCCGTAATAATGGCGTAGACAGTATCACCTTTGTGCGTAAACCAAGCCTCGTGGTCTAAGTTGAGCGTTTCTCTAATCGTCGGTAGAGACTCTGTATCGTAAATGGCATCTCGGTTGGTAAACATCCAGAGGGCAAGCTCTTGCATGCGGTCTGTTTGCTGTAGGGGTAGTTCGCCGTTGGGTTTAGGACCTACATTTAAGAGTAAATTCCCCCCTTTGGCCCGTGTTTCAATGAGCATCTCAATGAGTTTTGTACCTGACTTGTAGGTCTCATGGGTGGGTTTGTAAGACCACTGCGTCCCCAACGTGAAATTAGCTTCCCAAGGGGGTGGCAAGGGTGAGTCGGGAATTTTTTGTTCTGGTGTGGCCATGCCGCCGCGTGTTACCAAGGTTTGTGGGGATAGTTCTCGAGTGAGCTCATTGAGACCAACCGGGACCCCATCAAAAAACATCATGTCTATAAACCCATAGTTTGTTAAAAGCTCAGTGACTTGAGCTTTGTTGTACGCCATGAGTTCTGGATTGTTGGTGGGTAACGCTTCGGGGCGCATTCTACTGACTTCATGGCCTTGATTATGTAAAAACCAAAAGTCATCTGGTGAAAAGTAAAAGCCAATTTTGATATCCCAGTTGCGAAACGCGTCAACAATTTCTTGGGTGATGTCTTTGCCGTAGGGTGTATTCATCACGTTAAAGTTGGTACTTTGGGTATTGAACATACAAAACCCACTGTGATGTTTGGTAGTAAACACCACGTAGCGCACGCCTGCAGCTTTCGCCTGTCTGGCCCAGTCATCTGGATCAAACCGCGTAGGGTTAAAGGTTCTAGGCAACTCGTTAATAAAGCGGTTCAGATAATCCTCGGACGCACCCACCATAGAGTGACTAATGACCGACCCAAGTTGGACATCAACCGACCAGTGGATAAACAATCCCAACCCAAGCGACCCAAACCACGTTGCACGTGTTGGGTCATTGCCTGAAACTGCCACAGGTTCTTGAACCTTGCCAGCTAAGCCCGGCGTTTCTGTTGTTGTATGGTTATCTGGCAAAATATCTCCTTACAAATCTCGATCAACTAAACTGCGATTGAGAGTATCTGAAAATTAGTAGGGTTACCTAACTACCCGTGTTGGACAAACTATTTTTCATCCAGACC
>JBCCBI010000139.1:0-12528 GCA_039034155.1 Deinococcota bacterium
CTAATCAAGACAGCATTGAGATTTATGTGCGGTTGTTTCAAGACAGATGTACCGTAAGCATCAACACGAGTGGCGCGCACCTCCACAAACGCGGCTACCGTGACCACAGCTATACAGCACCGTTGCGAGAAACCTTGGCGGCGGCGGTTTTGAAAGAGTTAAATCTACCTAACTACACAACCTTGATTGACCCTATGTGCGGTTCTGGAACGTTGCTTATTGAGGCCGCACTGCTATCGCGCCGAATGCCTGTGGGGTTTGTGTTTGGTGATGATGTGCTCGAGGCTGTTGAAACATCACCAACTGTGCGAGATTATGGTTTTGAGAATTTACCTATCTTTCAAGCTAGCAAATGGCAGCGTTTGGCCCGAGAAGCCTTGTTAGCAGCTTTGCCGACAAGTCCCCTAGAAATCCTTGGTGGCGATATTAGCGAAGAGGCCGTCAATTTAACCCGCCGCCATGCGTTGCGGGCAGGTATAGGTGATGATGTTTATGCCATCAATTGTGATGCCTCAGCTTGGCTCGAGCCATCTCATAAAGCGATAGATGGATGGGCTAATGGACCCATTTTGATGCTTTGCAACGCACCTTATGGGCAGCGCCTTGGTGAGGTGAATGATGTTTCTACAACTCTGAATGTCATGCGCCAGCAAGTGCTCGAGCACAATGGGAACTTTCCTGATAAACCTGTTACCTTCGCAGTCATCACCAGCCCTAAAATTGCTGATAAACTCACTGGCTTTAAGGTTCGTAAACGCTTTCGCAATGGTGGGTTGAAGGTGGTTTTGCTCGAGGTGGATAACTCAGCTTAACAACTCGGTCTAACAGTTGAGTTTAACGACTCGGGTTTAACGACTCCGCTCAATCTGCAAATGGACTTTGTGGTTGCCTTTTTTGGTGGTTCCCTCGAGCGCCACCAACCTGACGCGCCCAAGGCCGTCAGCATAAATTTCATCACCCACGTTGGCACTGCTGGACTTGCCAGCGGGTTTGCCGTTGACGCTTACGTTACCCCCGGCGACACCTTTACTAAAGTAGGACCTCGAGACGCGAAACGCTTTGGCACCCAGTACGTCCACCCGCAACGACGGCACCACCACGTGCAAATCTTTGCCGCTTTTGGTGTCTAGCAAACTGAGGTCAACTTCGCTGACAGTCACAGGTTGCCCGGCAACACGCTCAACCTCGAGTGCTGCCGCCAGCTTATTTTTAACCAGAATCACGCTGAGGCCGTCGTCGTGGCTAATCACATCGCCTAGGTCGCCTTCATCCAAACCTGCTTGCCGCAGTGCGCCACGCAAGAGGTCGTCGTCGTGAACATCGGCCACGTAAACGGCCACAAGTGCAGGCGTGACTTCAGGAATGTGCTGCGGAAACGCGCTGACAATACGCCTACGCGCCCCGCTGATGCCGCCACTGCTCGAGGCCTGAACATCATTATCCAACCGCAGGGAAGCTTCTAAACTAGCAGCCTCATCTGGATCCAAAAACGAGCTGGACGCGACCCGCCCACCTTGGGCTTGTTTCAGCAGTGACGTACGTAGTTCTGTGAGTTGTGGCCCTACTACATTAGTGGACATCAACAACCTCAATATTTTTGTCAGCTAGTCGTTCAGGGTAATTTTCAGCACCTTCACCAACAACCCGTAAAACCATTTTGCGTTTACCCTCATGAACACCCGCTGTGGTTACAGCGACAATGTTAGATGGTGCAGCGGCACCTGCAACTTGCGCGAGTAAACCGGGTTCGTCTGGCATGTACACGCTTACTCGCGTACCACCTTCGCGTAAACCCAGCACGGTTACAAACGCGCGCAGCATATCTGTAATCGTAAAAATGCCGCACAGTTCGCCATCATCTACGCTGGCATCCACCACGACGGGCAAGCCAGACACCTTTTTTTCTTCCATCAGCAGCGCGGCTTCTTCAACGGGTGTGTCAGGTGTGATCGTGTAGAGGGCTTTATGCATCACGTCATCCACCCGGAGTTTACTCACCAAATAGTTAAGCTCATAAATAGATAGCGAGGTGGCGTTGGGCGGGCTGGCTTCGCGCAGGTCTTTGTCGGTCACAATACCCACCAGACGCCCTTCATCGACGACAGGTAAACGTCGGTACGCTTCTTTGCGCAAAATTTGCATGGCTTCAATAATGCGGGTTCGGCTCGAGACCGCCCGGGGGTTTTCCGTCATCCAGTCTTTAACAAGCATGGTCACTTCCTAAGAGCCTTCGTGCTGCAGGTATTATCTGTCAAAGATGATACCTATAGCGCGATGGCGTAAATGCAAAGGCATTAGCGTGATGGCATTTTTCTCAACTGATGAGTGCAAGTTGCGTCTGTCAGTTGGCGATAATGCATTAGTATGTCACATTGTGCCTGGTAGCCAACTGAAAAAGCGCAACACATGTTGATGCGTTACGCTCATGAACTCACTTTTGAAAGATGGTGACGTCAGATAGTTACGATGTTAAGCAGCTCAGTATTAAGCAGCTCAGTATTAAGCAGCTCGGTATTAAGCAGCTACCGTGTGATGGTCTGTGACTTCGCCTCTGGCTGGATAGTCTTTATCCAACACAAAGTCAAGCGCGCCTAAAATCTCAGCGAAGTTAGGGCGAGCAAAGGGCATGGTTTGCACAGTGCCAAAGTAAAGCGTGCCGTCTGGGCGAATCAAATACAAACCGGGTTCACTAAACAGGTCGGGTTCGACAACACCAGTTGAGGTTTTGCCGCGACTGGTGGAAATGTAGAGACCCCATTCTCGAGCTTTATCTAAATCAAGCCCGTACCCAATGGTGAGGTTATCAAGTTTCCAGTCTTGTTTAGCTGCGGTTGCGCGGTCTTCGTCATCGCTGCTGATGGCTACGACGTTAACACCGCGTTCGCTGAATTTCTCGAGCTTATTACTTAAATCTTTCAGGTAGCGTCCGCAGATGGGGCAGTGTAGACCACGATAAAACACAACCATCGTAAAGTTTTCTGGGGTTTGGTTAGCAAGGTTCCAAGAACCGCCGCCAACTGTGGATACTTCCAAACTAGGGACCGCTTGGCGCGGCATAAGATTATTAATTGTGCTCATAATGTTTCCTCCTAGCGCTACAGTACTCAGCTTAAGATGATTCTGTCGTCAAACATTTGACCTGCGTCAAGCAGTTGACGTGAGGTTGATGTGTCTTGAATCCAAGAATTATTCATCGAGCAACCTGTCATCTATTATTGCCCACTCCACCTTCTAAAAAATCCACCCTCTGTTCTTACCAAGGCAATGTAGATGGGTTCAGGCCTAATCCCCGAAAATCCCGTGTGAATAGTTTGTAGATTGGGAAGGTATGTACCACTGGAGACTCCCCACACATCATTTGGTAAACGAGGAAGTGTGTACTCCCCTCGTATAACGCTGACAATAGCAAGTTCAGAAGGATCAATACCTTCAGGAACAGTAATGGCAAGTCCAAACGACTGTCTACTACGTCTGGCTATAACTTCTTTATCACTACTAATGCTGTAGATAGGCGAAATAACTTCAACACGGTCGTCACTCAGATTGGGAGTATTAATAACCTCCTCTGGAGAGTCTGCCTCTTCAATCATAATGTTGACAGTTTCCTCAAGCGCACCGTTGATGGATAGAACAGCTACACCATGCTTGCTAAACACATACCCTTCTTCAGGTCGCATCGTCAGCGTGCCATCTTCGTTTTCTGGTGTTTGCACGGTAATCGTCTTCTGTACATGAGCTTGGACACTACCGTCACTTACGGTCAGCAGTACATCTGTCTCACCTGCTCGGTTAAAAGTTTTCTCAACTTCAATACCTTCAGTTGTACTGCCATCCGCAAACGTCCACACATAGCTCAAATCGTTAGCAGTCCCATCTACGACTGTTGTGCTGGACGCATCAAAAAACACAGTTAGCGGTGGAAGTCCTGAACTCAAGGTAATCTCAAACTCTGGATTGATGTGGGTACTTTGCGCAAAGATTGCTGGCGTTGCAAGGAGCGCAAGTGTCATTGCTGTACAAGTTAATACTGCTGCTAACGGTTTCATAGGTTAAGCCTCTTTATAGGAGCATTTGATGTGACGAAATGGGTTTGGTGGCGCTGGCAAGTCGTTTGTTAGCGTAGCGTCAATACCTAGGGGCAAACGTTTCTGAAGGTATTCTACGGTGTGCGTTACAATTGCTGGCGGGGAGCGCGAGCAATTTGTCGCGACTGTGTTTAGTTTTTAATCATACGTGTGCAAGATGTACACGTTAGAAGGTGTACGAATACTGCCAAAGGAGGCATAATCATGAAAGTAGGTATTAACGGATTTGGACGCATTGGTCGTCAGATTTTTAGAATCATGTACGAGCGCGGGCACGACGTGGCGCTCATTAACGACCTCACCAGTAACGAGATGCTGGCCCAACTGCTCAAGTACGACTCTAACTACGGCAAGTTCCCAGACGAAATTAGCTTTGATGATGATAGCCTCAATGTAGGTGGGAAAACCGTGCAAGCAACCGCCATTCGCAACCCTGAAGAACTTCCTTGGGGTGACCTTGGTGTGGACTTGGTGATTGAATCTACGGGTATTTTCACCAAGCGCGACAAAGCTGCCATGCACTTAACGGCTGGTGCTAAAAAAGTGCTGATTTCTGCACCTAGTCCAGATGCTGACTTTGACATTATGCTAGGCGTTAACTCAGACCAGTATGATCCAGATAAACATGTGATTGTCTCGAACGCATCGTGCACAACCAACTCGCTGGCACCTGTAATGAATGTGCTACAAGAGAGCTTTGGCGTTGAAAAAGCGATGATGACAACCATTCACTCGTACACCAACGACCAAAACATCCTCGATTTACCTCACAAAGACCCACGCCGCGCACGGGCTGCTGCGGTTAACATGATTCCTACGACCACAGGTGCAGCTAAAGCCGTCGGTAAAGTGCTTCCACACTTCCAAGGGCGTTTTGATGGCGTTGCTATTCGTGTGCCCACCCCAACCGGCTCCATCTCAGATGTAACTGCGCTACTTGGTAAAGACGTTACTGCTGAGGAAGTCAACGGCGCAGTGAAAGCGGCTGCTGATGGCCCGCTCAAAGGCATTGTTGACTACAGCACAGATCCGCTCGTGCTTAAAGACATTGTTGGTAACCCACACTCCGGCATTTATGACAGCCTCATGACGAAAACCATGGGCAACATGGCCAAAGTGTTTGTCTGGTACGACAACGAGTGGGGTTACAGCAACCGCATGGTAGACGTTGTTGAAATTATGGCCAAGAGTCTGTAAAGGCGAAATTTAAGAGTATCGGGGAAGTCTGACGCGTGTCGGCTTCCCTTTTTGTTTGTTAAGGAGAGAATGTTGTGAAACTCCGAACCTTAGATGATATTGATGTACAAAGTAAGCGCGTGCTCATGCGGGCTGACTTTAACGTGCCACTGAAAGATGGCGTGGTGCAAGATGAAAGCCGCATCACCGCGACGTTGCCAACTATTCGCAAGCTGGTTGACCAAGGTGTCACGTTAGTGTTGATGAGCCACTTGGGGCGGCCGAAAGGTGCTGAGGACAAGTACCGCTTGGGGCCAGTTGCTAAACGCTTGAGTGAGCATCTTGGTGTAGATGTTCGCTATCTGGCGACCGACGGTGCTGCCTCCGATGAACAAGCTAAGTTTGTGGCAGACGCACCTAAAGGCAGTATCACGCTACTTGAAAACCTCCGCTTTGACAGCCGCGAAACCAAAAATAATCCCGAGTTTGCCAAAGTGCTTGCCAGCTAAGGCGATGTATTTGTAAGTGATGCGTTTGGTGCAGCTCACCGTGCCCACGCCAGTACTGAAGGCGTGGCGCATTTACTGCCCAATGCAGCAGGCTTGCTACTTGCCCGCGAAGTGTCTGTGCTAGGAAATCTGCTAGAAGCACCTGAAAAACCGTTTAAGGTCATTTTGGGTGGTGCCAAAGTCTCTGACAAAATTGGCGTGATGACGAACCTGGTGAACGTAGTCGATGAGATTTTGGTCGGTGGGGCCATGGCCTACACGTTTTTCAAAGCGCAAGGCGGTAACGTGGGCAAGTCACTGGTTGAAGATGATAAATTAGACGTCGCCAGAGATATTCTGGAACAAGCTGAAGCTAAAGGTGTCACGGTGCGTTTACCCCAAGATTCCCTGTGCGCTACCGAAATTGTCGAAGGTGCTGATGCAAGCGTGTATCCATCCAATGACATTCCAGACGGCTACATGGGCTTAGACGCTGGCCCAGATGCTATTCAAGTCTATAAAGACGCCCTGACAGACGCCAAAACCGTTTTGTGGAACGGCCCGCTGGGTGTGTTTGAAGTTCCTCCGTTCGACAAAGGTACTAAAGCCATTGCCGAGACTGTGGCTGCTCTGGACGGCTATGTGGTCATTGGTGGGGGAGACTCGGTGGCAGCGATTAACGCTGTGGGGTTAGCAGATAAAATTGATCATATTTCAACAGGTGGTGGGGCGTCGTTGGAGTTGCTCGAGGGGAAAACCCTACCCGGTATTGCTGTCCTACTTGCAGATTAGAATAAACCTATCAGAGACTGAGATAAGATTAGGACTTGTGCTAGTCTCAGTCTTTGATAATGTACTAAGTACCTCCAAGTTGAAAAGTGGTGTTTATTAAGCTCAGCAGCGCCTATCCTTAACCGCTATCTGAAAACTGCGGTTAAGGATAGGAGGTACTTACATAGATGACATTGCCGATTTTCTTGACAAGCATTAGTAATACAGTGGCTAGTGCGAAAGGCTAAATGTATCGATCCTTAACTATCCAATGCATCGCACTAGGTGTGTTTGCCATTGGCATTCTTCAAAACCAACTTAACCCGAACTTCAACACAGCACTAGGCGTGGCATTTATATCTCTTGCTGCGCTCATGGTGTCTGCTATTGGGGGGATTATTGTTGAAATTATCAATGCACGACGCTATAAGAAATTGATGATTCCATCTTTTGTCGTCACGCTGATAGGCATTGGCATATTTACGATGCTGTTTTTACTGGCGAATGCAGGGCGACTCTCGGTAGTAACAAACTGAGTAGTCACCAACTGATGTTTAAGTAAGTGATACCCTTTTTAATTAGTTCGTTACAGAATTAGATAGCCTCGAGGTCACAACCATGAAGTCACAACCGTGAAGTTACAACCATGAAGTCACAACCATGAACCCTGCAAACCCGCTGATTGTGCAGTCAGATCGCAGCATTTTCTTAGAGACGTTTAACCCACTTGCTGAAGATGCGCGCACGGCTATTGCGCCGTTTGCGGAGCTGGAAAAAAGCCCCGAGCACATGCATACCTACCGCGTTACGCCTTTGTCGCTGTGGAACGCAGCTAGTGCTGGTGTGTCAAGTCAGGTGATAGTGGACGCGCTCGAGCACTACGCCAAGTTTCCTGTGCCGGGTAATGTCATCACCGACATTCACGAGTTGACAGGGCGCTGGGGGCGGGTATCCATTCAGCAGCGGGGGCGCGGCCTTGCGCTCGAGGTTGCCGCAGCGGATGAAGGGTTGCTGCTCGAGCTATCCAAGCAAGGTAGCATTGCCGCCTTACTTAAAGAGCGCTTGAACCCGTGCGCGTTTGCCTTACCCCTAGTACACCGCGGGGTCATCAAACAAGAACTGCTGGCTTTGGGCTGGCCCGTTAAAGACGAAGCGGGGTACAGCGAGGGCCTCGAGATGGCGATTGATTTTGCGCCGCAGGTTGCTGTGCGTGAGTATCAACAAGCTGCTGCTGACGCGTTTTATCTGGCAGGGAGTCGTCAAGGCGGTTCGGGGGTGGTGGTCTTGCCGCCCGGCGCGGGCAAAACCATCGTGGGTATGGTTGCCATGACACTGGTGTCGCAGCGCACCTTGGTGCTCACCACCAGCCGCACCAGTGTGTACCAGTGGGAGCGCGAGATTCTCGAAAAAACCAGCCTCGACCCAGATGACGTCGCGGTCTATGGCACAACCTCAAAACGCTTGGGCGCAGTGACGCTGTCAACGTATCAGATGCTTACTAGCCGTAAGCGCAGTAAAAAAGAAGATGCTGACGAGGATCCTAGCGAAGCAGTTGGACTGGAGTCCTACCCGCATATGGAGGTGTTTCGGCAGCAGGACTGGGGCTTGATTATTTACGACGAGGTACACCTGCTACCTGCGCCAATTTTTCGGATGACCTCCGAGGTGCAAGCGCGGCGGCGTTTGGGACTCACTGCCACGCTAATTCGTGAAGACGGCCGCGAGGGGGATGTCTTTTCGCTGATTGGTCCTAAGCGGTTTGATATGCCTTGGAAAGACCTCGAGCAACAAGGCTGGATTGCTACCGCGCAGTGTGCTGAGGTGCGTTTGAGTTTATCGCCCGAAGAGCGCATGAGTTACGCCGTAGTTGACGAGCGCATGAAGTTTCGCATCGCGGCTGAAAACCCGCGCAAGCGTGAGTTACTAGAACGCATTGTTGACCACCACCAGGCTCAACCCACGTTAATTATTGGGCAGTATATCGCCCAGCTCGAGCTAATTGCGCAAGACTTAGATGTGCCGCTGGTGACAGGTAAAACACACCAGTCCAAACGCGAACGCCTCTTTAACGAGTTTAGAGAAGGGCAGATTCGTGTTTTGGTACTATCTAAGGTAGGTAATTTTGCGCTGGATTTACCCGAAGCGCAAATTTTAATCCAGGTTTCAGGTGCCTTTGGCTCGCGCCAAGAAGAAGCTCAACGGCTAGGGCGTTTGTTACGCCCCAAAGCCCAGCACGAGACCGCCTACTTTTACAGTTTGGTCACACGTGAGAGCAAAGAAGAGGACTTTGCCCATCACCGGCAGCTTTTTTTGACCGAGCAGGGCTATCAGTACCAGATTATGGACGAACGTGAGTGGTTGACGGAAGAGGGCTAGCATCACAGTTGTGACATCACAGTGGATGTGGATGTACCCGCGTCTTATCATGGGCGTCGTATCAGAGGCGTCACGTAACAGAAGTTATGTCATATAGTGAAGTATGGCAAAACGAACCGCCTCAAAAACTGCATCTTCAAAAACTGCACCTTCAAAGACAAAAGCTTCAAAAGCAGTATCTTCAAAAGCATCATCTTCTAAAATATCAAGCGCAGCAGTAGATATACCCAGTTTTGAACCCCTGCCACGTGCGGGCGAGGTGATTGCCCATGAAGGGGTGAGTTTGCTCGAGCTAGCTGACCCTGCTGATCTTAGCGCCATCATGGTGCATAAAAAAATTGCGCCGCACGTGCTCGCGCGACTCTCCGAAACAGAGGCGTTGGTCTTGCCCGATAGCCGCGACGCCTTACTTAAAGCCCTCAAGCAAGCGGGTTACACGCCCAAGGTCTTGTAAGCGAAAGTCTTGTAAGCAAAGGTTTTATAAGCGAAAGTTTTATAAACGAAGGTGTTGTAAATGCCAAAGAGTTTTTTTGAGCGACTCGTACAAGAATTAGGTGAGGAAAAAGCTGACGAAATGCGCGGTCTGCTCAGCAATTTGGGGATGCTAGATAGCGCGCATAGCCTAGCTGATGCAGGTCTAGCTGATGCGAGCAGCGCCACTGGTCAACCAGATGGCACTCAAGATTTAACCATTGAAAGCTATTTTCAGCTCATGAATGTAGATCAGCTTAGGTTGATTGCTAAGCGACTCAATCCTGCGCTTAACGTTTCCGATAGAAATAGCGTAGAGCGCGACATTCGCAAGTCGCTCAACAGTCCTAAGCGGCTTAAAGCAATGGTTGCCCAGCTAAGTTCTCTGGAGCTTTTTATCTTGCAGACCAGCAAACGCTACGGTGGTAGCTGTAATGGCTGGGAGTTAATTATTCAAGCGGCACTGCGTGACTTTAGCGGGGACAAAAACAGCAAAGTCACAAGCGTGAGCAGCAAAGTCTTCAAAGAAAACTTAGTTGACCATCCGGGCGTTAATCTTATCGCCAAACTGCTGCGCGACGGTTTACTTTTGCCCGAATCCAATCAAGCGGCATGGTTTTCACACTATTACTACTACAACGCAGACATCGCGCATCCTGATGAGATTTATGTTGACCCCAGAATTTTAGCGCACATTCCCGCTGCAGCACCCGCACCTTACCGCCGTTTAAACCTTAAAGCTGCTGATGTGGACGGGGCGACACTGAGCGGGTCAGCGCAGCACCCGGTACAAACCGTGTTGGAATTAAACGAGGTTGTGAATCTGGTGATTGACGCGGGTGGGTTGCCACTTACCAAGTCGGGCTTGGTGACTAAAACGGCGCTTAAACGCTTACGGAAGGCTAGACCTTGGCTCGAGCCACGGCTCGAGTTACACGTGGATAGCTTGTTTGCGCTCGGTCTGATGCAGCCTGAATCAGCCCAGCACTACAAAGTTAACCTCAGTGCTTATACAACCTTTCAAGCGTTATCCTTGGCCACGCGGTTTAGGGCGGTCTTGCACACTAACCGCAGTGAAGATAATGAATACCCTTGGCGCAGCGGGCTTGACCAGCTCCACAGCGTAGGACTAGCACGGCGGGTGCTCACTGAAAGCTTGTTACTCTTGCCAGAACATCCTGTGTATCTTGACGACGTGCTTGACACCTTGTGGGAAGGTATTTGGCAAATCGGCCGTGCCATCCGCCGCGGCTACGGCTATGTTCGCATCCCAAAAGAAAAAGAGAGTTGCCCGGTCTGGTTTAAGCAGACCTTGACTGACGAGCTAGCCAGCTTTGGACTCGTCGCCATTACACAAGTATCTGCCCCAGCAGCCCAGCAGTCCCAAGATTCAAGCAAGAAGCAAGGTGACAGCTTAGGTAACGCAAATAAGTTGGTATTACAACTCGCCAAAGGAATGGCTTGGTACCAAGCAGGTAGCGATGAAACGTACTTAGACGTTAGCAAAGATGTTGATGTGACCGAAGACGTTGATGTGGCCAAAGGCATTGATAGAGACGTAGGTGATACCCTAGCACCGTCAGCAGCACATCAAACGGCATTACTCATCCAGCCCAATTTTGAGGTCATTGCTTACCTAGATCAGCTCACTGCTGACGCTGTACAAACGTTGTCGTACATGGAAATTAAGCGTGTAGATCAGCAGATTGCAGTATTTGAACTAAGCCGCGCTAGCATCTACCGCGCTCTAGAGAATGGCAACAGCCTTGCTGACATCTTGCAACGCTTAGAAGCTAATAGTCCTGGACTAGCTGCCAATGTGCGCACGAGCCTGCAAGAGTGGGCCAAAAAGCGCGAACGCTTAAGCCTTTACAGTGATTATTGTTTGCTCGAGTTTGCTAGCGCAGCAGCGCGCGACCAAGCCATGGGCAAGCTGAATAATGCCCGTGCAGTAGCAGCACGGTTTATTGCCGTACCCAAGCGCCCTAAAAACCTAAGCATCAGCAGTGATCACAACTACAAAACTGCGCCCAAGCGGGTAATTCGGTTTGACAAAGACGGTAGCTTCCACTTGCTTGGCGCTAGCGACCTAGCCGCTCGTGCGGTGATTAGCGCGTACGCCCTACCTAAAAGTGATACAAAGCCTAAAAATGACACAAAGCCTAAAGATGATACAAAGCATGGTGCCAAGACCCGCAAAGCAGCTAGGCACTTTGTATTTAACATGAAAAAAATTCAGCAGGAAGGCTTTAGCGATACAGCCCACCGTAGTTTTCTGGCTCGAGTCAAAGGGCACATTCCCGACGCCCAAGCTGCCTTAATTGATATTTGGCAAGGCAAACAAAAACAACCCAGCAGTGCGTCTGTGGCTATATTTCAGCACGCTCAAGCTCAAGCACTGGCCAGCCACCCTGACATTGCCAAACACCTAGATGCCGCCCTTAACCCCACCAGCTACATCATTAAACAAGGCGCAGAAGAGGCGCTACGAACGGTTCTCAACAACTTAGGGCTAAGCTTAAAAACAAGCTTGGACAGCAATCTCAAAGCTGACCAAGTCACGACGCACAACCGCATGGTTGGTCTACCCACCCGAAAAATGCGCGAGATGTTAGAAAAAGCTATCAGCGAAGGGCGTAACGTTGAGCTGAAGTACAAAGAAGAAAAGTATATTTATGACCGCTACGGCGGCTCTAAAAAGGGTGCTGGCAAAACCAAAACTCAAACTCTAATACCAACTGATGTCTTCTACAACGCCAGTACGCCTTATCTAGAAGTGCAAACGCTAGAGGGAACGCCTGTTAAAAGCATACGCATCGGTTACATTGCAGAACTTGCGGTGATCTAGAGAGTTCCATGACAGATAACTTACTCGAGGATATCATCATCAAAT
Source organism: Deinococcota bacterium (assembly GCA_039034155.1). Lineage (GTDB taxonomy): Bacteria > Deinococcota > Deinococci > Deinococcales > Trueperaceae > JBCCBI01. The sequence goes on from JBCCBI010000139.1 coordinate 12,261, forward strand.
TTAACAAGCTACCTGCTGAAAACCAGCGGCAAGTAGCTGAAAACTTGTTTGCTGTCATTGAGGATAAGCTCGAGGACATTGAGATAGGCAGTGGTCACTGGGACTACCGCATCATTCAAAAGGAACGCGAAGATAGCACCACGTATCATATTCATGAGGTATATTACTCGAGCGATAACGAAATTCAAAACTGGACACAAAACCCAATTGAACTACATGGTGAAACGCTGCATGAACTTCGGGCCAACCTGTATAAGGTACTCCTGCC
>JBCCBI010000140.1:0-12514 GCA_039034155.1 Deinococcota bacterium
CCGACGTATGCCAGTGCGGTGGATCCCAAAAGTTTGCAGGCATAAAAAACGCATAGCTAAATATGCCAGAATCACGCGTGCCCTCGAGCAACGCATATTTTGTTTTGTCGGCCCCAACATCTTGCCAGCTCATTGAATCAACGTCCCACGCTTGACCTATTTCGTTTGTCATAATTAGCACTCCTCAACTTCAAGTTTAGGTTTGAAGCTAGGCGCAAACTATCTGAAACTTGTGGCCAAACTGCTTTGGACAATTTTGGACGATGATGTCACCTGCCCAGCACGGTAAACTGGTCTATGATTTCTGATCCACTGGTGCTCGAGGGCGAGGTTGTCAAGCTCCTCCCACTAACTCGCGAGCACATTCCTGCGCTATTAGAGATTGCCTTTAACCACCCAGATTATTTCCAATACACTTCAACTCCAACCCACGAACATTATGTTGAGCCGTATTTCAACAAGGCTTTTTCAACCAAGGACAAGGGTGAAGCCTACCCATTTGTCATTATCTACAAACCTACTGGGCAGATTGTGGGCACGACACGCTACGCTGATATCATCTGGAATTACCGCAACCTCGAGCTTGGCTATTCGTGGTTACACCCCGATATGCAGGGCACGGCTGTCAATATTGAAAGTAAATACGTGATGCTCAAACACGTGTTTGAGGTCATGAATTTTGTGCGGGTACAAATCCATACCGATGCACGCAACGTGCAATCCCAAGAAGCCATCAAACGCTTGGGTGCTGTTTACGAAGGCACCCTACGCCGTCACATGATTCAAAAAAACAACTACGTGCGCGACACCGTGGTGTTTTCTATTACGGATGTTGACTGGCAAACGGGGACTAAAGAGGTAATTGAGGCCCGCCTTGCCCATAAACACGCGCAAGTTGCCGCAGCCTCGTCCGAATCATAAGAAACATCCCACTGAGCCGCATTGACGAGGTTTAGGTGATAGTTTCTTCGTGGGTGAGGCATTCTTGATGACATCATTAAATCTGTCACCTTAATGTTGATGTTGCTTTGTGACGATGGTTTATGTGATGGCGGCTTACGTCGTAACGTCATCATCATCAACTTTTTTGAGGTCACTCGAGCTAATTGAGGCTGTCAGTGGTAACATCTAATGACAACAACGTCCAATGACTCTAATGGCAACGTCAAACATCAGTGCGAATATTTACGAACAACCCGCACAGGCAAGCCGCCTTTGGGATGAACGGTGTTGCCAGTTTCTTCGAGCCGCGCGTACGCTGGTGCTAACTCCACTTGCTGCATAAGCATGACCAATGCCGTCTTAACCATCAAACTGGCAAGTCCAGCGCCAATGCAATAACGTGCGCCAAATCCATAAGGTAAGTAGGCAAACTTGCTCACTTGAGTGGTTTTCTGGGCATCTTGCCAACGCTCAGGCTTAAACTCTAGCGGATTTTCAAAAACATCTTCTTGACGGTGAGTAGCATAAATAGATAGCGCCACGCGTTGACCCTTTTTAAGCGCGTAGCCACCAAAAGACGTGTCGCGCACAACGCGCCGTAGGGCTGCGGGGGCGGGCGGGTAAAGGCGCAGACTTTCTTTGAGGATGTTCTCGAGCAGCGGTAATCTCAGTAATTCTGTAAAGCTTAGCATAGCTTGGTAACTTGCTAGCTCGTCTTGTAATTCTGTGGCAATGTGAGGATGCTCGAGCAACCCCGCTACCGCCCAGGTAAGCCCAGCACTCGTTGTATCAAACCCAGCTGACACCAAACTCACCGCTTGGTCGCGGATTTCGCGGTCACTGAGGCTAGCGCCGGTTTCGTCTCGAGCGTCAATCAACATGCCAAGTACATCACCTGTATCTGCTTGAGGGTTAGTTTTACGCACCTCAATCTCAGCGTAGAGGAGGTGATCTACCCGCCGTCTAGCCGCCACAAACCGCTGCCACGGTGTGAACGGCATGGGCACCTTAAACTGCTGTGCCAAAAACGGCAGATTGGCAAAGGCCATCATGGTGCCAATGTCTGGCACCAAATTTGGATGACGGTCAAGCAGCGCCCGCCCTAGCAACATTTCACAAATGGTTTTAAGCACCACCGGGCGTATGCGCTCGTAGAGGTTAACGACCTCCCCTACTTGCCAACGGTCTAGCTCACGCTGATAATACGTTTGGGTGAGGTTGTAAAGCCCTTCTAAACGCGTCTTGTGGAACGCAGGTTGCACCAAGCGCCGCCGCCGCAAGTGGTCAGGTTCTTCACTAGCAATTAAGGCTGTGTCCCCACCAATAGGTAGCAAAAACTCATGTGACATGGCAAACGCGTCAGGTTCGTCTTGGAGGACAAAGCGCATGGCGTCTTCACCGACGAGCCAAACAAAATGAATAGGTCCCATGCCAAACGCAAATACCTTGCCGTAGGTTTGATGTAACTGCCAAACGGCATCGTTAATATAGGTCGCCGCCCGCTCCATGATGCGGAGGTGCTCGAGCCCAGTTGGTGCAGGAATGGCTTTAGATGTGTCTAGGGATTCACGTATGACGTCCACGCTCAATTCCTCTCAACACTTTTGGAAACATAGATGATTGCGCACATTGAACAGGGTTAGTTAATATCACTGTTGAGGTTATTGCTGAGATCCTACACGGCTGGCTCACGTCCTGCAGTCTAACTGAAATGGTTTGGGAGTTTCGCTGCCCAAGTGATGTACATTATTCAAATGCAATGCCAGCTCAGTTAAGACCGTTGCAATTTACCAAAAGCAGTGCCTAGCAAGCGTTTTTGAGCAGGCTCAGCGTTGAGCATACTGTGCGGAAAGCCTAGCTCGATGGCGCTTACATCATTGAGTTGTTGCACATGTGCAGCTGATAATTCAAGTTTGAGGCTGGCAAGGTTGTCCTCGAGCTGACTGAGTTTACGCGCGCCCACAATAGGAATCATCGTGCCAGCTTGTTGCCGCAACCACGCGAGTGCCACTTGTGAAGCAGTTATACCCAGTTCATCTGCCACACGGCTTACCTCGGCTGCAATGTGCAAATTATGCTCGTTGAGGCGGGCGTGCCCTGCTGGAATACGCCCCTCTGCTGATTCAGCGTTGTTATACTTCCCTGTCAAAATCCCTGAGGCCAGTGCGCCCCACGGCGTCACTGCCATGTTAAACGCGTGTGCCATCGGCAGTAAGTCCCGCTCCGGCGTACGTTCAATGAGGCTGTACTCTATCTGCAAACCTGTAAAGGGTGTTAGTCCGCGCAAGTCTGCGTAGGTATTAGCTTGGGACACCACCCACGCGGGCGTGTCGGACACAGCCAGATAGCGTACTAACCCCATACGCACCACATCATCAAGTGCGCGCATGACTTCACTAACAGGCGTCAGACCGTCCCATGCGTGGAGCCAAAGAATATCCAGATAATCTGTCTGCAGGCGTTCTAAACTAGCTTTAAGCGAACTCATCAAGCTTTTACGGCTGTTGCCAACGGCGTTAGCGTCACTATCTACACTTCCCAGACTGTATTTGCTGGCAACCACAAAATGGTCACGGTCAGCGGCAACAAACTCGCCAACAAACTGTTCTGACTCGCCCTCAGTATATAAATTGGCAGTATCAAGAAAATTGCCACCCGCCTGGGCATAAGCCTCAAACATAGCCTTGCTTTCTGCTTTGCTAGCACCCCAACCCCAACGCTCACCAAAGGTCATTGTGCCCAGTGCTAGCTCTGAAACGCGCAAACCACTTTTGCCAAACAGGTAATAGTTCATCTGGTCTCCTTCAAAATCTTGTCAAGCTGAGCCATCACAGAATGCACCATTTCAAGTACATCAAGCTCACACATATGTCTAACTAAGGTGAGAAGGACGCTCCAACCTAAAAAGATGTGCTTTGTAACGCTCATCAACCTTAGTTAACGGTCAGTTCCATCCTCTTCTACGAATCCTCACTGATAAGCATTCCTATGCCAACTGATGCTAGCAACCCTTTAATAATCTGGGTCTCGAGCACATCTCATTATTTTTGTACATCCTATAACCACCCTGATGGATATCTTGATCCATATAGACCATATACACAATGGCACTGTAGAGCCTCATCATAAAATGACTAAATATAAGGAACCTTGTTACACACATGTCATCCGCAGCATCAGTCAATGAGAATCTTGAGTAACATACTGACGCGACAGGGCGACAAATCTGCTAGACTCATAGGTAATGCAAGAACTTGACCAAATCCTCGCTTACCTCGTCGACAACATAGATGGGACCCTTGCAGCGGCCGTTGGCGGTATGGACGGCTTGCTCATTGAGCAGTATCCACCCCAAAGCGACGACCTGTCGGCAGTGACTGCCGAACAAACCAATATCCTCAATAACACCTCACTTGCTTACAGCGAGGCCCTAAGTGGCGGCAACTTACAAGAAATTATTGTAACCGCCGACAATCTAGTAGGGTACACACGGCTTTTGGGTGAAGAGCTTTTCTGCCTCATTGTTATGGAGCCTAAAGGTAATATCGGCAAAGCCCGTTTGTACAGTGAACAAGCTGCCAAGCGCATTTTGCAAGTTCTCACTTAGGCTTGCTCAAGCCTCAAACAGTGTTGTGGTGGATCTTATTTGCTAATCATGTCAACTAATTCAGGTTTCCAGCAACTCTAAGGCACGGCTGCGTGATAGACTATCACCCGTAGGCAAGCCAAGCGCTATTATGTACTAGTGGTCCTGTTGTTCATGTGATGTGATTGTAGGATACTGGAACGTGCTCACGAGCGTAGACTGAGTTGTGTGACTACGTCATCACTAACTAGTGCGACATCACGACCCTTACTTATAATGATGGCTAAGTATGACGCTGGCATTTAGCTTGAGCTTGCTAACGTTGGCATGACAACTCACTTAAATACTTTCACAGGTTTACGCACAGTACATAAAACAGATGCAACAATGATGATAAAAACAACCGTGACGAAACGAGTTTAGATATGAATATAGCTACAGCATTACGTCCCCTATTAAGTGTTGATGGGCTTGTTGCTATTGTTGTTATGACCCAGGACGGCCTGCCTGTAGAAATGATTGGGCACGGCTTGCGCGCCAATGTGCTTGCCGCCGAAATGACCAGCGTCGCCGAAGTTGGGCGTAAATGTTTTACGGCCCTAGGGATGGGACGGCCTGTATCATTACAGGTTAATCTTGAGAAGTACCGCGCGATTCTTTACAGTTTTGAAAATCATTACTTAGCTGTTATCTTAAAACCCAACGGCAGTGCTGATGCCATCTTACAGACCATCAGCAGTAGCAGCGAGCAAATTCGTGATGCCCTAGGAGGTCACGTATGACATTAGTCGACCTGCTCAATCAAGCACTTCAAATTCGCGGCATCACCAGTGCCGCTGTGGTCAGTGGCGAAGGGTTTATTGTTGAGGGTGTCTCCAAAGACGATATGGATCTGAGTTTTGTAGGTGGGCTTATTGCCAGTGGGCTAGCCTCGAGCCGCGTGCTGGCCGGGCTCATGGGTGAAGGCGACGTTAGCCAAACCATGATCGAATACGAAAACGGTCCCGTTCTACTAACCCCTCTCAAAATTGGTGTACAAGGCGCTGGCGATGATGATTTTGTGGCAGTTGTCACCTTGGATAGCACTCAAAACTTGGGGCGTGCCCGCTTTCAGTTACGTAAGCTTTTACCCCAAATTGCTGAGGCTGCTAAAAACTAAGCTTGTCTTGACAACAGATCTCTACAATATGTCTTTACGATGAGTTAAGGTCTTAATTTAGGTAGAGATCTCAAAAACATACCTGGAGTTACACGTGTCTCAGCCGTGCTTTACGGTCATCCTCTGTCTGACACCGTACTCTGTCTGACACCGTACTCTGTCTGACACTGTATCTCGAGCAGTTCATCAGCGTACTACCAACAAACGTCAATTCAAATGAGGAGTTAAGGTGAAACGAGAACTCAAGCTCGAGGTCGATAAAGAAACTGCTCGGGGGCGCTATGCTAACGTTGCTGTCATCGCCCACACCAAAGACGAATTTATTATGGACTTTGCCCTTGCCTATCCAGGGCAGTCTCCTGTGGTGAATTCTCGAGTTATTGCTAGCCCTCAACACGCTAAGGCTTTCTTGCGCAGCCTCGCAGATAATATTACCCGCTACGAAGCGCGCTTTGGCAGTATTGTTGAGCAAACTCCCAGTCAAATTCCTAGCAGTACAACTGATCCCCAAAATAAAAATTAACCGCATCATCTATCCTCAGTCTTGAATAGAGTAGTTGTCAATGCCGCCTCTGGTTGATTGATTCCTAGAGGAATAAATCCGTGTGGTTCCACGCGTCAGTGAGATGATCCTTTTGTTAACACTTCTAAGATCAGTTTCCCATACTGAGCGGGGGTTTGTGCAGGCTCGCCTAGCTCGCATCTTAGGTTGCCCCAGCAACTCTAGATGGACATGTTTTGTATAGAAAAAGTACAAATTCTGCCCTTAACAAAATAAACGCGCTGGAATCTATACAGTGTTTAATCAGAGTTCAATCGGAATTCGTATGACATCTCCAGGTAGCTTTTAATGGCAGGCTGTCTCAAGGGTTACGCCCGTGTAACGCGCTGTGGGATTTAATGGCAATATGTCGCTCGAGCCAGTGACCGTCTATTTTGATTATCTTTGCCCGTTTTCTTGGCGTGTTGCTGAACTTGCCGAGATGATTGCGACGCCGTTAGGGCTCGAGTTTCAGTGGCAACACTTTAGTTTGTATCAAAGCAATTACAAAGGCGATGCCCACTGGCAACTGTGGAACGATAAGTTTGAACTTGAAAGCGATAATGGTTCAAAAGGCCTGCTCCCCTTCTTAGCCTCGCAAGCAGCTAGGCGTCAGGGTACTGCTAAGTCCCACACGTTTCGCTTAGCGCTTATGCGCAGTTGTCACCGCGACCACCAACGCTACACGATGAATGTCATCTTGGAAACAGCAGAACGTGTTGGCTTACATATGCCAACCTTTGAAAGTGACATACGTGACCCTGAGTGCCGTACGGCCCTGGCTCGTGAACATCACCAAGCAGCAGCGTTGGATGTCTTTGGTACCCCTACGCTGCACTTTGAGCGTGAGATGAACAATGGTCATCACAGCAGCCAACTTGCGTATTTACGGATTCGTGAAATCCCTGCAAATTTTGAGGAAGCTAAAGACTTGTTTCAGACTTATCGACATCTGTTAGCACATCACCCTTACTTGGAAACAATTCGCCGACCGCGTCCACGCAGTAACTGAGTGTGCTCATATTTCATCGTTGCCAGCTGAGGTAATAATAAAATCAGCACATTAAAGTATGCAGCGTTTGGCTTCAATCTGCATAATTATACCTAATTCCTGCACACGGACAACTGTTGACAGTGGCGTCATTCGTCTTATGATTGTAAAGAGTGTAGGTTTTATTGGATAAGCTAGAGGATTTAGGGGTAAAATGCATGTGTGCGTTTAGAGCAGCATGTTGGACACGGTTCAGATGTAGGGCGCGTTCGCTCCCTTAACGAAGACTATCATCGCGTATGGCAGTTTGCGCTGCCAGATGGCATTATGACCTTACTTGCTGTTGCAGACGGTATGGGCGGTGCTGCTTCAGGTGAGGTTGCCAGCAAACTTGCTGTTGAGATTATCGATCAGTCGTTTGACCGCTATATTCAAGCCCTTCACAACCAGCAAACCGTCGTCGGCGTTGACAAGCTTATTGAAAAGTCTGTACGCCTTGCCAACAAGCGCGTCTATGCTAAGGCAATGGGCAACGCAGGTCAACGTGGCATGGGAACCACCCTAACCTGTGTGTCGGTGATGAATAACAAAGCTGTTTTGGGGCACGTCGGCGACTCGCGGGCCTACCTCATTCGCAAGCACAAAATTTACCAGCTTACCCGCGACCATTCATGGGTCGAAGAACAGCTCGAGCGCGGCTTACTCAGTGAAGAGCAGGCTCAAAATCACGAGTGGCGCAATCTCATTACTAAAGCTCTAGGTATTCGCCCTGACGTTGAACCGGATATTGTCGAACTAGACGTTCATAGCGGTGACATTTTTGTAATCGCTACCGACGGCCTACATGGCTTGGTATCGCCACAAGAAATTCTGGCAGAAATTGAACGCACAGCCAACAAACAATCTTCTGTTGAGTACTTGATTGCCTTAGCCAATGAACGCGGCGGCCCCGACAACATCACGTTGGTGATTGCGGAGCTTCCCTAGTGCTGTGGTTGGCAGCCGGTGCTGCTATTGCGGCAATTGTGGCCCTTTTTGTAGCCCGCTTGCCATGGTGGGTGCATGGATTTTTACTGAGCTTAGTTGTATTTTCAACACTTATTTTAGCAGCTGTTGCCCAACCTATGCGGGCTAGTGCAGCCCTCTTTTCAAGTTTTTTGGCATTAGGGTTATTTGTTCCCGTGGGTAGCTACGCGCCACGTGGCTCGAGGATTGCACCGCGCCGCAAGCGGCCTAAAGCCACTAAGCGCAACAAACCTGAACCGTCTAGCGACGGCGTTGATATTCCTAACTACAACATTATTGAAAAAGTGGGCTCTGGCGGTATGGCGAGTGTCTACCGGGCAAGACGTAACAAAGATGGCAAAATTGTAGCCCTCAAAGTACCTATGGAACAATACGTGGCAGATGCCAAGTTTATCCGCCGTTTTCACCGCGAAGCTGAAGTGGCGCAGCAACTTGATCATATTAATATCGTGCGCACCTACGAACACGGTAGCATCGGCTTAAAACACTACATGGCCATGGAGTTTGTCGAGGGTAGAAGCCTCGAGAGCTACATTGAAGCCAAAGAACTCAACAGCGACTTAAGCGTTGAAATTATGAAGCTCGTCGTGGGCGCGTTGCAGCACATTCACGCTGCAGGCATCATCCACCGAGATATTAAACCTGCTAACATCATGATCCTCAAAGGCGGACTGCGTCACGACAACACCCCACAAATTGCCCACGATGCTGTTAAGCTCATGGATTTTGGCATTGCGGGCGGTAAAGTGATGACCCGCCTCACGATGACGGGCGCGCGTATTGGCACACCTGTTTACATGTCACCTGAGCAAGCGCGCGGGCTAAACATTGACCACCGCAGTGATATTTATAGCCTCGGTTTGGTTTTTTATGAGATGCTCGTTGGACAAACAGCGTTTAAGGGTGGCTACGAGGCCATCGTGCACCAGCAAATTTTTCAGACGCCTACCCCACCACGGCAGATTAACCTTGAAGTACCCAGAGCGCTTGACCAGTTAGTCATGCGGATGATTGCCAAAGAACCCGACGAACGTCCGCGCCTAGAAGAAGTATTTGAAATTTTAGACCAAGACGACTTTGACGCTGAACCTAACGTTGATTTGCCTAGTCGTATTATCCTGACTGTAGACGCCCGTCAAGGTGTCATGCGCGTGCTCGATACTGAGGGCAACTTGCACCACTCTTTTGGCGATATTGGCATGGGTGAGGGAAATTTTTCAGCTGCACCCTTGTCACTTGCGTTAGATGATGAAGGCAATTACTACGTTGCCATTTTTGAGTACCGAGTTGGCCAAGAAACTGAAAAAATGATCTATAAGCTAGATAGTAACGGTCATATTTTAGCTGCCTTTGGTGACTACGGCACAGGTCCCGGCAAGTTTTTATACCCAGTTGCCATCATCTATAATCAAGATAGCCTTTATATTTTAGATGCTGAAACCCACGTCGTACAGCGCTTTAGCACCAAAGGTAAGTATATGATTCACTTTGGTGGAACTGGTAAAAGCAAAGGGCGTTTCCGCGATCCCAAAGGGCTTTATGCGGATAAACGCGGGCATATCTATGTGTTGGACTACGGCAATAAGCGCATTCAAGAATTTAACCCTGAAGGTCAGTTTGTTCATGCTTGGGGACCTTACCGAATCAGTAATGATAAACCCGTACCGCGTCTGCTAGATGGTTTTGCAACCAGCCGTAACGGTCATGTGTTTATCAGCGACGGTACTGCTAAACGTATCCGCAAACTCACGCCGAGTCATAAACCAACGATGTCATTTGTGCTCGAGTCCCTTCAAGATGAGGTCAGCGGCTCCCTACTCGATTTAGGTTTGGACCACGAGGGCTATTTGTATGCAGCACGGCGTGGGGGACATACAATTCGCAAATATGACCCTAATGGGCGGCTCATCAGCACGCTTGAAACCTACGCACCTGTGGTGCAAATGTTAGTAGATACAAACCAGCCTTAAGGCTTTGCATCACGTCAGTTTACCGGCATGACATCTAGCGTTCTCACTTGATAACATCAGTACTTTTCAGCATCGTTCAGCTTGCAAAATATCAATAGGTATTTCTGGACTGCCGTATATTATCAGCAACTACACGAGTAAGTGATACATGCGTCGTATCTTCCCCGCTCCAATACAACGACACAACCAACGACACAACCCAACGACACAATCAACGACACATCATCAAGATGTATGAGCATCTCATGTAACTGCTATATCAATATCCCCCCGATTAGGGGAGTTCTCATCTTTTACATCATTTACCCATAACACGCAGCGCCCTTTTGCCCTAAGCTAACGCTTGGTACAAGGTTTGTCACAGGTTGGATATTTAACCAACCTGTGCAGGTTGTCATGAGATTTCATGAATATATGCCCTATATCGTTCTACTCGAGGTTTACGCTTCACTTCGCATTGTCATCGTATGAGGTTTACGCTTCACTTCGCATTGTCATCGTATAGCGTTTAACGTTGTACACATCCTCTTGTTAAGGAGCAGCCTATGAAATATTGCAGCCAGCGTACTTCTAGTTTTTACATTGTCCTTGTGGCACTGTTGTTCACTACAGCCTGTCAACAGCAACTCACACCCGCACCCCAGCCAGCAGCTAGACCTTTAGGTCTCGTCGAGGTTGATTTTAATGAAGAGGTCAACGCGCAAGCGCTCATTAGTGAAGGCTTGCGGTTTTTCAACCCAAGCACGTCGTTTGAGGCTATCAACAACATTTGCTACCTGAGCACATCGTTTACGGTAACTAACACCACCGGCGCAGCGCTCAACAACCTTACCTTAATTGCCATTCACCGCAGTAGCACAAACACCGCTGGCACAGCCATTGGCAATGTGCGTAGTGCGGTGGGTAACAGCGTCACTGATGAGTCTATCTACCGTGCGTTTGAACCTGCTAACCGCGTTGTAAGTATTAATGGACAAGCTGAGGTTGTCGCTGGTGCAGCTGATTTCCAAGCGTTTTTACCTGCTGACTTAGCCAGCTTACAAGCAGACCTAGAGGCTATTGCACCGGATGCGACCTTGCTCGAGTACGGCTTTGTTGCTCGCAACGCAGCCGGGTCGCGGCGCATTGAAAACGGTGAGACAGGTAGCCTTACTATTGCGGTGCAGTATCCGTGTGCAACAGGTATTGCAGGCGGTACACCCTTTCGCTTTAGTATGACATTTGCATTAACAGATGTTGATGTACCCAGGTTTACCCGCGGTCCAAACGAGACAACGGCTGAGCTCGAGCAACGCATCATCAACGCCTACGGCGCAACCCAGATTCCTGCCAACTTAGAGATAATGCTTATTGGCAACGATAGTGACACACCCACCTTTGGCAACCTCATCCGCGTGAGTGACGTTGCTACCAATACCTCTGAACTAGGCTCGGGTTCAGGCGATTCCGGCTCAGGTGATGCGGGTTCAGGCGACGCTGGTTCAGGTGATTCTGGCTCAGGTGATTCGGGGTCAGGTGATTCTGGCGGATCTGGTTCAACGGAGTCTAACTTTAACAGTGGCGTGCCCAAATTTACACCTGCAAGCACTGCTACTGAAATCATAGCCTCTGGTGCTAGCAGCATCACTATCGGTAACAACGCTATTTACGTAGGCACGTGGCAACGTACAGCAAATGATCAAGACCCGCTCGTTGCGTCTATTAACACCACAACCAATACCATTAACTGGTTGCGCAACGACTACGAAAGCGTTCCACCCGACGGACGCGCCAACGGCATCTTAGTCACCCCAACAGGTGAGGTGTACGTTGCGTTTAGTGTTGATGGTGGTAGCAACAACTACAACTTTGCAGCAGGTGGCGGTTGGTTAAATAGTTACGGTCAAGGCGGCGGACCTAAAGTTGGTATTCTAGTAGAAATTGATCCAGCCAACGGCACTCCCCTGCGCGGTACGTTTATTACGGCTGTCTTAAATAGCGGTAATACTAATAGCCTCAACATCAATGCGTTGAATGTCGATGGTAGTGGTAATATTATCGTATCTGCCAACACAGCAGCCGCACCCCGTTACGAAGATACAAATCGGATGCCTTGTCCTGACTATGACGGTAGTGTTGGTGTCCAAGATTACACGTTGGTATTGAGGCCAGATTTGGCGTCTGCGGTGAGTGCCACAGCGCCGTCTTGTAACAATCCACTAAGAAACTAAACCTCGCTACATCACGCGACTGTGGTGATGATCTTGTCTCAACAAATATCTTAGAGTCCACCTGATGAGAACACCCTCGAGCCCAGTCA
>JBCCBI010000141.1:0-12284 GCA_039034155.1 Deinococcota bacterium
CGTGGTGGTCGTGGTGGTCGTGGTGGTCGTGGTGGTCGTGGTGGTCGTGACTATCTTCCTCACAGTTCTGATGTTGATGGTCTCAGAAAGTGTACTTTGTGGAAAGTTACAGAAAACCTGTTCCTTGTACCAAAATGCCATTCTCACAAGGTCTTAGATATTTTGGAACATGGGGTAAGGTATGGCGATCATTGGATATGCTCGAGTCAGTTTGGTAGGACAAAGTTTAGATGTGCAGCTTGATAAGCTTGCAGACTGCGAAAAGGTTTATAAAGAAAAACACTCCGCCACCTCTGCCAAAAGGCCACAGTTAAAAGCCTGTCTGGTTGCATTTAAGCTAGTAAACAAGAAGTTGTGCCAGAGCAATAAATACCTTATTTGTTAGAGTATAAGATATACTGTGAGAGTCAAATAAACTCGCTCATTGGATAAAAAAGCCTGACTTCTTTCATTACCCGTTGTAGTAATTCTGAAGATAAAACCGCTGCCCAGCCAGTTCAAACTCGGCTATATCATCGGCTTCAGCCTGAAAGTTGAGTGTCCAACCAAGCTGACTATCAAAGTCCACTGATTTAGCACAATCCATAGCTGGAACAAAAACTTTGACATCCTGGGCTTTGGGGATGATCTGATTCACAGGGACGCTAGGCAACGGCGCAAACTGGTTATTTTTGTGACCTCCACCTTAGATATTCACAAAAAATGCTGTGAAGTACATGATGGTAAGTCCAAGGCTAAAGCCCGTTAAATTGCCAAGGCTCAGCCAGTTACGCTCATCATGGTGACTTGTCCGGGCAAGATAAGCCCCGACTTCAACCATCACTTGTAGAATTGCACCCACGCCGATACCTAAAAAGAGCGCTGCCCAGTGGGGTGAAAATGCAAAGGCTCCTACCCAAGTGCCTAATACCGCTGGTAAACCTGCTAAGGCTGCTAGTGCAATAAAGACCCCGAGGTTGGTCTTGTGTTTGGTTAGGGGGGCAGCAATACCGATTCCTTCAGTGATGTTGTGCAGGGTGAATCCAATGACCAAAAATGATCCCAAGGCGGCTTCACCAATTGCAAAGGCCGCACCTATGGCAAGTCCTTCACCAAGGTTATGTAAGCCAATACCGAGTGCTAGGTAACTAGCGAGGGAGAGACCTTCAGGGGCGTGTCCTTTGCGCCGTCCAACCGCCATTAGGATGAGGAAGGACAAACCCGCTGCTAACCACACCAAAGCATTGGCTTGAAAGGCTCCTGCAGCTCCTGCAGCTAGTTCCAGACCTTCTTGTAAGGTATCCACTAAGAGAAAACCTAGCAAGCCAAGGGTGAGGGCTAGTAAAAACTGCAAACCGCGCTGCCCTAGTGTGCGTAGATAAGGAAAGAAAAGCAATCCCAAGCTGACAGGTACCACACCCACATAAATCCCTAAGAGTGCAAAGGCGAGTAGCCGTGACCAACTAAAACTTGGTGTTGGTGTGGCAACGGCAATCTCATGCTCAAATGGAACCCCTGTTTTGCTCAATATGGTGAGGTGGTGCGTCTCGTCCTGCACCCAGGGATAAGGAATATCGAGTGTTGCTGTTTGCAAGCGTCTCAGCTCACCAGCCGGGCTTTGAGTGAACATCCAGTACGCGCCATCAACTTGTATTTGGGCAATACTAATAGGCTCGCTGCCATCTGCTCGCACTTGCAAATGGATGCCCGTATCATCTAGGGTGACACGCTCAACCGTTAGACTCTCAATGGGTGGTGCAGACACCCCCAAGGGTTTTAAAGGATCACTGTTGATAAAAATCGCTATGAGTGCGGCTAACAAGGCTAGAGGAATCACCGCCCAGAGCCACGCAAATGAGGGGCTTTGTTTTAGCACACTAGGGCTACTCATGCCATCACCTCGAAGACACTCATCCAGCCTAGTTCAGCAAACTCAGATTGATGGGCATGAAACATATACTGACCAGGCTCAAAACCAGCAAAGGAAAACTCGATAATGCCGCGCTGTGCCTGGCATTGCATAACCGTATCGATAGTTTTGTGGGTGGGTGTTAGGGTGGTGCCGTGATCGTAATAGTCAAAAAAGTTGGCATGTAAATGAAACGAGTTAATCGGATCGAACTCAGTCACATTGATGAGGTAGATGCGGACGGGTCGATCCCGTTCAATCTGAATTGGTTTTTTCATGTAAGCATGAGCGATGGAGTTAGCGGCATAAACTTCATTTTCATCATCAAAGTTGGTATCAAAACCGTTCATCAGCATCATAAACTCCTGCCAGTCTTGATTCTCTGGGCTTCCAAGTAGTCGTGAACGCGCTACCTCAGGTTGCTCAGGGTGTTTGTCAGGGTCTGGGTCGATGATAAACGCACCGTAGAGTCCTTTGTGAATATGGCGCTTTAAGGGAATGGCGTGGCAGTGGTAAAGATGGCAACCAAAGGGTTCCGCATCGAATTCGTAGGTGAAGCTTTCACCGGGATTAATCACCCCACGACCGATGCCCGCAACCCCATCCATATAAGCAGAGTGAATACCATGAAAGTGGATGGTGTGGGGATGGCTACCGCCATTAACAAAGTTCACCTGAATACGATCCCCTTCAGTAGCGCGTAAGCTCGGGCCTGGTACGCGTCCGTTATACGTCCAAGCGGGAAAGAAAAGACCTGGGGCAATCTCAATCTCTTTGTCTATGGCGACGATGTTAAAGACCCGCAAGGTCTGACCGTTCTCAAGTTCAGAAACTTCGCCTGTATCCCAATCAGTTAGGATGTCATGGGGATCAAAGCCGTTGCGGTTGTTGTCTACGTTGCCGACGGTCATCATGCCGTTGCTGTGTTTGCCTTGATGAGGATCGGCAACAGCAGCGGTGCTAGTAGATTGCGCTTGCACAGAAGGACGGCTGAGTTGGCTTGCCAATAGTCCGAGACCTCCAAAGAGGGCATTTTGCAACAGTTGTCGTCTTGTTTTGTTTTTGCTGTCCGCCTGCTTAGGTATCACGGTCTAACCTCCCCGCGTATGAGCATGGCGAGTTCTTTAGAAAGCGTCATCTGCTGGTGTTTGATAACTACGTGAACCAAACCACCAAGCGGTTCACGTTTGATGAGTTTGAGTTGGCTGCCTGGTTGAATACCAAGCTCCGCTAAATAGGTTAGGACGTCCTCAGCCTGACTCATGAGGCGAGACACCGTTAAACTTTTGCCAACTGCAAGCTCGGCTAAGGGGGTGTTAGGGGTATCAGGAATATATCCATCAAGTCTAGGAATAGGATCACCGTGGGGGTCATGGCTGGGATGACCTAAAAAGGCTGCCAGTTGCTCAGTAAAGTAGTCACTGACCACATGTTCGAGTTCCTCAGCTTCTTCGTGAACATCCTCCCAACTGAAGCCAAGATGCTCCAGCAAAAAGGTTTCGATCAATCGATGGCGACGTAACAGGTGCAAAGCTTGCTGAATCCCTGCTTTGGTCAGTTGCACCCCCTTATAGGGTTGGTGCTTAACAAAACCTGACCCACAAAGCTTTTTGAGCATGGCCGAGACCGAAGCCGCAGAAATACCAAGCTGCTTGGCAAGCTCGTTGGTTGATGCGCTACCATCACCTGCCACGAGCCAGATAGCTTTGAGGTAATCCTCCATAGAAGTTGAGACAGTAGCGTCTTTCAAATTAGGCATATCTAAATTAAGATTTTAGTCTATCTTAAATCTATATGTCAACTAGCCCACTTTGAACTGACAGAGTTGCTGACTTTAAGCATAAGGGCAGAATTTATCTTATGGGGGTTGAGATGCATGGGTGACTAATACGGGGGTGGGAAATATTGAGGGTAGCTAGATAATAACCTTTCCGGTTATTTTGGTAACAAAGTAACCCGAGCGGCTCCGAGCGTTGCGCGAGACAACTCGCGAGCAGAAACAGATACCAAGTCCGTGCCAGACAGATGGGAATCCCATAGGGATTTACGATGTGTTTTTTCGGACTTGGTATTAACTTTATCGGCAAGTATCACTTTGCGACAGAGAGGATGCGTCCAGACTTGATGTGAGGTTTATGAAGGCTTACCGCTACTTTTTGTTCGTATTAGGAGAAAGGGCCCATAAGACACATGCCCTCACTACTAGGCTGAGACTCAAAGCCCGAGCAGCGTCAGTCATTTGCACCTTGACACATGAATACATGCTCATATAATGTAGGTGTTGATACATGGTTGACGCCTTATTTTTTCTAGGCGGACCAACGCGCCAACAGGCTTTTAATTACAGAAACACATTGTAGGACTTCACCACAGCAATTTTAGAAGGAGCACTTATAATGACAACGACCCAACTCGACCTCAGTTTTGTCTTACCCGGCCACCCACCCGAGGCTGATACCTGTCTAGACAGACTCGAGCAAAAACTCACCCAAACCAGCGGCATTGAGAAAGCATACTTTCAAAAGACAAAGGGTAACGCTGAACTCTGTATTCACTATGACGCTGACCTCCTTACTTTGGACGGACTCGAGCGCACTGCTAGCGAGGTTGGAGCTGAGGTTCAAGCGCGCTATAAGCACGCAACCTTGCGACTCAGCGGTCTCCATTGCAATGACTGTGCTAATTCTATCGACGCAGTTGCCAGCCGTCTGGACGGCGTGCTAGCTGTAAACACCAACTACGCTACTGAAAAGATGCGCGTAACCTACGACAGTGCGCAAGTTAGCAGCGAGCAAATCATGAGCGAGGTTAAGAGTCTTGGCTACCAAGTCAACCCCCAGCACGCATCCGCCCAAGCCTTTAATGACACATCAACACCTGATGATGAAGCAGAACGTGAAGGCACGCGTCACACTGGCAAAGTTTTTGGTGTACCGCTTGGCTTAGCCCTCAGCTTACTTTCAGGCGCGGCGTTACTCACTGGCTGGCTCGGAGAAAGTTTTTTTGCGTTCCCCTTCAGACTAGCCCTCGCCTTTTATCTGATTGCTTATGTGGCTGGCGGATATGACGCTAGCAAACACGCAGTGCGTGCAGCACTCAAAGGTCGCTTTGATATTGATGTATTGATGGTCGTTGCTGCTGTAGGTGCAGCATCTCTTGGCGAGTGGCCCGAGGGGGCGCTGCTACTTTTCCTCTTTAGCCTAGGCCACGCGCTCGAGCACTACGCCATGGACCGGGCTCGGGGTGCCATCCGGGCACTCGCCGACCTTGCTCCCGACACAGCACGGGTGCGGCGTGAAGATGGTGAGCGTGAGATTTCCGTAAGTGAGTTGCGCATCGGCGACACTGTGATTGTCCGTCCCGGCGAGCGTTTGCCTGCTGACGGTGAGGTCTTAGAGGGGCGTAGCGCGGTGGATCAAGCACCTATTACCGGTGAGTCAGTGCCCGTTGAAAAAGTAGCTGGAGATGGGGTCTTTGCCGGTACCATCAACGGCGACGGTTCACTGATTTTTAAAACCACCAAAGCAGCCGAGGACAGTACCCTTGCTCGCGTAGTTGACATGGTTGAACAAGCGCAAACCGCCAAAGCACCCAGTCACCGTTTCACTGACCGCTTCCAGCGCGTTTTTACACCTATCATTTTGGTGACAACAGTCTTGCTTATCGTCTTGCCACCACTGTTCGGATTTCCCTTTGAAGAAAGCTTTATCCGTGCCATGACGCTGTTGGTAGCAGCAAGCCCTTGCGCCCTAGCGTTAGCAACACCTTCAGCTGTTCTCTCTGGCATTGCCAGAGCTGCCCGCAGCGGTGTGCTGATTAAGGGCGGCGCACACTTAGAAAACGCGGGCACGGCGGAGGTCGTTGTCTTTGACAAAACCGGTACGCTGACCAACGGTAGCCCCGAAGTAACCGACATTATCGCACTTAATGGAACTGGCGACGAACTCTTAGCCCTTGCCGCTAGCGTCGAAGCAAAAAGTGCGCATCCACTCGCAGCTGCAGTAGTACAAGCAGCAGAGGCACAGCATTTAGAGCTAGCAGAAACGGGCGACCTAGAATCTGTTACGGGCAAGGGGGTGGTGGCGTCTGTACAGGGTGAACTCCTGCGTATTGGCAACCGCAAACTGCTGCACGAGGCAGGTATCCCAGTTCCTCAAGAGGTCCTTAACCAACTCGAGTCACTCGAGAGCGAGGGAAAAACTAGCGTTCTCGTTGCCCATGGCACGGCATTGCTCGGCATTCTTGCACTACGTGACGAACCACGTCAAGCAGCAAAAACAGCCATTCGCCAGCTAAAAGCGTTAGGCGTTAAGCGCACGGTGATGCTGACAGGCGATAACCGCCTAGTTGCTGAAGCCATCGGTCAGGAGCTGGGACTCGATGAGGTCAAAGCCGAACTGCTACCTGAGGATAAGGTTGCGGCGATCAAAACGCTTAAAGAAACCTTCAACAAGATCATCATGATTGGTGACGGCGTAAACGACGCACCGGCAATGGTTGAAGCAACCGTGGGTGTAGCTATGGGCGGCGCAGGTACCGATGTTGCCCTGGAAACTGCTGATATCGCCCTCATGGCTGACGACCTCACCAAGCTTCCTTACGCCCTTTCACTTTCCCGTGCCAGTCGCCGCATGATTGTACAAAACCTCATTATTAGTTTGGGCGTAATCGTACTGCTGGTACCCAGTGCCATTTTTGGGTTGGCTACTATCAGCATTGCCATTGTCTTTCACGAAGGCAGCACCTTAGTTGTGGTGGCTAATGCGCTCAGATTATTAGGATTCAAAAACGCCCAAGCAACAACCTAAGTGTGCAACACAGCTTACAAATTGACTTAAAAGCACTTGACTTAACAACAGCATAAAATGATCTGCACCACCAACCATCCGCAGACACTGTAGAAACACACTATGAACAAAGCAACGATGGCCACTCAGGGAGATTAAATTTTGACTCGTTTACAGCAACTTACCCTCGGCACCTTAGCCGCGCTTATCGTCAGCTCACTAGGTTTCCTGACCTATACCCTCTTATTTTCTGGGGGAAATGATCTGTCTGAGGCAGCCTACAACAGCTATGCCAACCAACCCACATTAGGACAAGACACCGCACCTGTAAAACTCATCATGTTTGAAAACTTTTTGTGCGATCACTGCAAAACGTTTGAAGAAGAGGTTTTTCCCCAACTAAAGCGCGACTATGTTGATACGGGTAAGGTCGAGCTTTACTATATCAATCTTGCCTGGGGAAGTGAGCGGGCGCGACTGGCCGGATTAGCAGGTGAGTGTGCTTACCAACAAGATGAAAACGCATTTTGGGACTATAAAACAGCCCTCTACGCTGCGCAAGCAACATGGCAGGACGTCACTGACCTAGCAACCCTGGCAATGATAGACGGTTTGGACGCTGACGCCCTGCGCCGTTGTGTCGAAGACGAGCGTTACCAAGACGAGGTTCAGCGTGACCTCGACCTCGCCACCCGAATTGGCGTACAAGCTACACCCTCACTCGTTCTAGGCAATCAAGGCTTTGAAGCACCCAGCTACGGAGTTCTGAAACGCGCTATCGACGCGCAGCTCAGCGAGGGCTAGGGTGACACGCTTCCTAACAGGCTTAACGGTCGCCACCTTAATTACGCTTTAGCGATAGCAATCGAGAGACTAACATCACGTTTTTAGGTGCTTCGAGAAAAAGGATAGAAAATATGATGGACATGAACGGAATAATGAACGGGATGATGGCGTTTGGCTGGTTGGGCTTGCTCTTAGGCATAACCCTGTTGGTGTTGGTTGTCGTGGGTATCACGCACCTGATCTCGAGTCGTAACGGCGGCACGTCAGACGACGCCCTGAGCACAGCTGGGAAGCGCTACGCCCGTGGCGACATCAGCCGTGAAGAGTTTGACGACATCAAGCGCACCCTTGGCTAATCTGGAAGTACTCTCACCGACGACGTATCCGCCCTCGATGACGGTTTGGATTGAGGGGGTTTGAGCTTATGAGGACCCTTTCGCACGCCATTGTCACGGCGGCTATCGGCAGTAAAGCCAAGGTCGGGCAGGGTAGTCTCATGGCTTTCGTGGTCGGCTCGGTTCTACCCGATTTGCCCCTCGGGGTGTTGATCCTGCTTGCCATTAACAACACAGCGGACATGACTGCAGCAATGGTCTACATGGATGAGGCTTATTACTCAATGCCGCTGTGGATAGCCCTTCACAACATCCCTCACAGCTTCGTGGTCATGGGGGTAGTCAGCCTACTCGCTTACCTTTTCAAACAGAGACGTTGGGGGCGCTGGCTGCTCTGGTACGCGGCAGGTGCGAGCTTACACATTGCCTTCGATATGTTTACGCACGCAACCGATGGGCCAATATTTCTTTATCCGTTAAACACTTACCGCTTTCCAAGCCCTGTGAGTTACTGGCACCCCGACTACTACGGACGTTTGTTTACCTTCATCGAGTACAGCATCGACGCGCTTCTTGTAGCGCTGCTCGGCTTGCGCGTTTGGAAATACCGACTTCAGCGAGGAAATTAGGAGATGGTTAGTTTGTACAGCTACTCATTGCGACAAAGCGCTCGAGGCTCGAGCCCTCGTCACAACCGTATTAGGGACAGCGGTATCAGAAACAATCGTGACAGACCTCGAGCCTCGCCAGGAAGAATCGGATGTTAGAGCTCTTTGTTAACATTGTCGGCACAAACCCCATCTGGCAAGGCTTGGCAGGCGGCATTATTATCGCCTTTCTCAACTTGGTAGGTGCCCTTCTTGTCTTAGTCTGGCGCAATCCAAGCGAGCAGCAACTTGACGGTGCACTAGGCTTTGCAGCAGGGGTGATGCTCTCAGCAAGCTTTACTAGCCTCATCTTGCCAGGTATTGAAGCGGGCGGGCTCATGCCGGTTGTTGTTGGCCTTGCTTGGGGCATTTTTGTCCTTGACCAAGCCGACGCTTGGGTCCCCCACGTTCACGTGCTTGTGACAGGAAAACGCCGCGACGATGCGGCAGCAGGTGGCAGCGGACGCCTTGCCTCGGTCATCCTTTTTATCGTGGCAATCACATTACATAACATGCCCGAGGGATTAGCTGTTGGGGTGGGTTTTGGCAGTGGCGACTTAAGCAACGCTCTGGCACTCATGTTTGCTATCGGCATTCAGAACATTCCTGAGGGCTTTGCTGTAGCGGTAGCAGCACGTAACGCGGGCATGGGTAGCCTTTGGTATGCAGCTTTTACGGGCATCCGATCAGGTGCTGTAGAAATACCCCTTGCACTTTTTGGTGCTTGGGCGGTCACGTTAGCTGCACCTCTACTACCTTACGCTATGGGCTTTGCAGCAGGCGGCATGTTGTATGTCATTAGCGATGAAATTATCCCTGAGACGCACACACGAGGTTACGAGCGCACTGCAACCCTCGGCACCATGCTGGGGTTGGTAGTTATGCTCGTGCTCGATGTAGCACTAGGTTAAACAGTTGGTCAGATAATCCTGGCCGTTACGTTCAAGTACTCACCCATAGCTGACCATTAAGCCGTCAGTGAGTTTGGAGATTTACTTATGGAGACTTACCTACAGGAAACCAGCCTTTTGGATTTCAACCACCCAAGCATCAAGCAGCTTGTGGCAGCACGGGGGTGGAAAGAGTTTAACGACTACGACAAAATTGGTGCTGCCTACAACTTTGTGCAAAACGAGATTACCTTCGGCTACAACCGCGCGGACGACATCCCCGCATCAGCGGTACTACACGATGGATACGGCCAGTGCAACACCAAAGGCACGCTGCTTATGGCGCTACTGCGAGCATTGGACGTCGCCTGCCGCTTTCATGGTTTCACAATCGACAAACATCTACAAAAGGGTGCTATTACTGGGCTGGCCTACTGGCTAGCACCGAAAAGTATTGTCCACAGTTGGGTAGAGGTATGGTACCAAGATCACTGGGTGAACCTAGAGGGTTTTATCCTCGACACGGCTTATCTATGCAGCCTACAAGCGCAGTTTTCAGAAGTTGAGGGAGCTTTTTGCGGTTACGGAGTCGCTGTCTCAGACTTCAAAAACCCATCTGTGATGTGGCAAGGCAGGAACACTTATATTCAAGTTGAAGGTATTAACCATGACTACGGCGTGTTTAGCAACCCCGACACCTTCTACAACAAGCACGGCGGCAATTTGCGAGGCTTTAAAGCACTAGTGTACAAGCATGTCATACGGCACCAAATGAACACAAATGTACAGCGGATAAGGGATAGGGGTAAAACGAACGCGGGCACAGTAGCTGGCGCAGTGTAGCAAGACGTGTAAAACGTATCGCGACGAAACACCATGTTGTTAACAGGAGTGGCAGGTTTCAAGCAATTACATTTTGAATCACTCGAGCCTTAGTCACCCGCAAACATATACATCTCAGCGTGATACAATTTGATAACCATGGAAATGAAGCCAGCAGCCCAAACTAACCATGTTTCTGACGATTGCTGTCAGGTATTTAGTGTCAACCACAGTGTAGTCAGTAGCATTAAAGCTACCTTGCCTGATCTCTCGGCCGTAGCCGCACTGTATAAGGCGTTGGCCGATGAGAGTCGCTGCACCCTCTTAGCGGCTTTGTGTCTGAGTGACGAACTTTGCGTCTGTGATCTCGCTGAAATCACACAAGTGTCAATGCCAACTGCATCTCACCACCTCCGCAAGCTTAAAGACCAAAACTTAGTGGCGTCACGCCGTGAAGGGAAATTGGTGTTTTACCGTTTGCAAGGCAGTGAGGCACGAACTCTGTTAGACATTGCTATTAAACGTCAAACTGTCTTAGGTTAAATTTTTTTGACTGTACATTTTGATGCATGTCGAAATGATAGTGGTGGAGAAACCCATGCATAAATCTTGCTTTCATATTCCTCAGATGGACTGTGCAGCAGAGGAAAATCTAGTACGCATGAAGCTCGAGCCTGTCGAGGCTGTGCAAGGGCTCGAGTTTGACCTGTCTAAGCGCTTGCTTACTGTGTTTCATGAAGCGTATCTCGACGGCATTGAAGCCGCCCTGTATAGCCTAAATTTAGGGGCACAGTTGCTCGAGTCGGCACCCACCCAGGAAACTGTCCCTACCCAAGCAAGGCAGCGCAAGTTGTTATGGATAGTGCTGGTGATCAATGCTGCGTTCTTCGCGATCGAAATGACAACAGGGCTTATCTCACGGTCAATGGGTCTGGTGGCAGATAGCTTGGATATGCTGGCTGATGCTTTGGTATACGCGCTTAGTCTGCTAGCCGTAGGTGCCAGTGTAGTACGTAAAAAACAGGTGGCACGCTGGAGTGGGTACTTTCAATTGAGCTTAGCCATCCTTGGTTTTGTTGAGGTGCTACGACGCTTTTTAGGATTTGAGTCTCTGCCAGATTTTAGGGTGATGATTGTGGTGGCAGCCTTAGCACTCATTGCCAATACGGTCTGCCTTTATGTGCTGCAACGCTCTCACGACCGTGAAGCACATATGCAAGCCAGCATGATCTTTACCAGCAACGACATCATTATCAATTTAGGCGTGATCATTGCAGGGTTGTTGGTGAACTGGCTTGATTCAGGGACACCTGACCTCATCGTGGGAGCTCTTGTCTTTGTCGTTGTGATACGTGGGGCTATGCGGATTCTCAAGCTAGCTAATTAGGCAGTGCGCGAACAATCACTCACAAATCATGATGCTGCCGCAGGCGCTTTAAGCGCGTCTTTTTTCTTGGCGTGGCGTAGTACCATCACGGTGACAACACCCGCTGCAAAGAGCGGCAAGCCAATCAATAAAAAGACCCAAAGCCACAAAAACTGCGGACCTATCGCTGTGGGTGGAAACAAAAAACTCAGCATGGCGTCATTTTGGGTGCTAGCGATATCATCGGTAACTTCAAAGACCAAGACAGCTCGGGCTTCTTCTTGGCGGTAGGTTGTATCTCTAAACAGCATGTGAAAAGGACCTGTCCCATTGAGTTGGCTGCGCGTTTCATAAATGCCGGGGCTAACCTCCCGAAATTCGCTGCGCACGGGGTCAATTTGGGCTTCGGTTTCTGGGGAGATGATAAGTGCTTCAACGGCGTTTAGGCTATCGGTTGGAGGTGGGTCAACCGCGTGAACCTCGGCTAAGGGGCGAAATTCTACAGCGACAATGGCATCTTCTATAGGGGTGCCAAGCGGGTCTTCTAAACTCAAGCGCAAATTAAATGACTCACCAGGTGCAGGCGTAATCGGTGAAGGTGTCACCTCACCCAGCACGATGGTGGCGTGCGCGCTGACATGACTGATGACGCATAAACAAGTTAAGACACTCCACGTGAGTAAAAACCGCTGCATGTCGTCTAGCATAAGATAAATTTCTGTTGATAAATGTCCTATTTGGTGTGTATCAGCTTAGCTATCAC
>JBCCBI010000142.1:0-12216 GCA_039034155.1 Deinococcota bacterium
GGCAGAAAGTCATATGGATGATCAGAATCTAGCTTTCGCCGGATACTTACTGCCTCTTCTAGAGCAGCAAGTGCTTCCTTGTGACGGTTGAGAGCATTGAACCTAGTACCCAAATTGTTCAACGACGTTGCCAAATAAGGTAAAAACTCTTTGGAGTGGGTAGTAACTAAACGGCGGTAGGTACGTGTTGCTTCTTGAGCAGTAGCAAGTGCATCTTTTTTTTTACCTACTTCACCTAAATGAACCGCTAAATTATGCGCCCATGTTGCTTTTTGTTCCAAATCTCCTGTTGCAACAGTGTCATAAACTTGCTGCGCAGCAGCAGCACTGAGTTCACGTAGTACTACTGTGTAGCGTGGTATGGCTGCATAAATGGTTTTGGCAAGCGTTGCATCTGGGTTGTCTGTCAGTACGTCTGCCATTACCTGCCCTATTGGGTCACCTGTACTTAGTGTCACCTCTATACCCGCTTGCCACAGCTTGTCCATACGCCCTTGGAAAGCAAATTTTAGCAAAGCACACTGTTCACTACGACGCTGTGCCAGTGCGTTTATATGGTTTAACACGCGCAGCACATCTGCATTTTCATGGTCTAGCATGATTGCTAAAACTTCATCAGTGGCATGTCTGCTGTATAATTCTTCTATCAAAATATCTGGCATTATGGGTTCTATCCACTGCACACCTGCATAGGTTTCGTGGAGTAAATCAGCCACTGCCGCCAGTTCATCTGGGGCTAAACCTTGCAATAGGCTTAGCTGCTCCAATACAGACAGAGCTTCTTCACGCGTGTGTAACCCTTGCATGGCTGTAAACACAACTACTGCCTGAAGAAGTGCGTCACTGTCTAGCAAACTTTCCCGCAAGTCACGAGCTCTTAGTTGCTCACGTAAAAACTGCTTTTCGCGGTTCAGAATGAAATCCAATAGCCTGGCTTCACTTAGTACGCCCTCACCCTCTACAGATGCTAGGGCTTGCAAGTGTAAGTAAAGCGCACGTTCGAAATATGTTGCAGATAAATCGTCTGGTGCGGTTGGTACATCTTTATCTCTTAGCTCGGCAAAGTGACTTGCTGCTCGCATAAGCGACTCATTGCGCCGTTGTTGCTGGGTTTCTAGGTCATCACTTTCCACACTGGTCAGTGATGGGAGTACCTTAGGGGGCTCAACCGTTTCAGAAGAAAGATAGTTAGACAGTGCCGAATCTTCTTGCAACTGCTCCCACCAATCGCCTGTGGTACGGGTTAGCAGCACAATGCGCAATTTTGCCAAGTGTTGCCCCATAGTGGCTTCATACATTGCTACAAGTAAGCGTTGAAACTCCTCGGTAGCTTGGCGCTCAGCATAGTCCAGCACGACTAGCATGGGCGTTTGTCCTTGGAAAAGGTAAGGCCATAGCTCCTCGGTATTAGAGTTTCCAGGATTTAGCTGCAAAAAACCTGCTTCCCATCCTTGGGCGCGGTACATTCTGCAGACTTCTAAAAAAAGCCGCGTTTTGCCTGTGCCACCTTGCCCTTCATAGACTTGTAGTTTCAGCGGGGCATCGTCATCGCACCAAGCACGAATGTCTGCCACCGTGCCTTCGCGAAAGTGAAACGGTACAGGTCGGCGCAAATCTGCACGTAGCAACATAGTTGGCGAGGTAAAGCCTTCGCGGTATTGCTTTTGTGGAATATCTAGCAAAAGCATAGCGCTAAATTGTTTGGCGTCGTGTACCGCTTCAAAATGTTCTTCTTGAATAGCTATAGGCAAGTCGGTCAAGTTTTGCTGTATGTGCTCTAGTGCTTCTTTAACCTCGACAAAGTTAATGTCATCGCCGTCGATAAGTTCTAAGATATGTTCTTTTTCAGGAAACACAACGGCATAGCATACGCGAATTAAGTGTTGCAAAACGTCTGCTTCGTCAGGAGCTAATGTATCTAAGTACGGTTTTGCTCGCGTCAAGATAATGTTGCTAGCTTCGTCAGCATCTTGTATCTCTCTCATTTCTTGCTTGGAGAGCGAGTACTGCTGCAATGTGAATAACTCGCAACATCGTTTTATAAGCGCTTCCTGCTCAGTGTCATTACTGTTAGTAAGTAAACGAGTCGTCTCAGTTTCTAAAGCCTGAGCAAGACGTTGGTAGCGTGCTCTGTTTTGGTGTAGGGTTTTGAAGTGAGGTAGCATTTCTAAAAAGCCAGCACCAGCCGCAAAAAGTGCTGTCATGACACCAAATCGTGGATCGATTTGGCTGATGTTTGCCATTGTGCTAAAGAGAAGTACAAAGAGTTGTCTGCTCATGCTTAAAAATATTGTATCAAAAAATCGTGTGTTAGCAATGTGTCACTGTATTGACATAGGTATGAGCCAAAAGCATGTGTGGGTCAATCTTAAAACCACGCTAAATGACAACCTCATCCTCCCTAAGATAGACTAATGCGTACATTCATAAGCAGCTTGTAAGGTATACTAAAAGCTGCAAGTATATACATAAATTCCCACCTTTGGAGGAAAATAGTGAAAAAAGTTGTTTGTTTTCCTATTGCGTTTGCAATGACAGTGCTCGCCTTAGCAGGCTTGTTGAGTAGCACTAACACCGCTGCTGCACAGTGGGCTTGCCCAGCAGGCTTTGAGGGGCAAACCCTAAGCGTCTATAACTGGACAACCTACATTGCCGAAGACACCATCGGCAATTTTGAAAAACTTTGCAGTGTGGAGGTTACGTACGACACCTTCCCGACCGACACTGACATGCTCGCCCGCATCCGCCAAGGCAACCCTGGGTATGACATTGTGGTGCCCAGCCAAGAAACAGCGGAGTTGATGATTGCTGAAGACTTGTTGATGGCCCTCAACTTTGATAACATCCCCAACTTTGCCAACATCATTGGTGACTTCAAAAACCCTGCGTATGACCCAGATAATGCGTTTACCGTGCCGTATCAGTGGGGTACGATTGGCATTGGCTACAACACGAATGCCTTTGAAGACCCCATTACCTCTTGGCAAGACATGTTTGAGCACGACGGGCCCGTGTCGTGGATTGACGACAATCGTGGCATCATCGGTATTGCGCTGGTAATCCTTGGGTATGACCCAAACACGAGTGATGCAGATGAAATTAATGAGGCAAGAGACTTCCTCATTGCTAACGGTGCCAACGTCACCTATATTAACCAAGACGACGGTCAAGAAGTGCTCATCCGTGGTGAGGCAGATGTAGTTGTGGAGTACAACGGCGACATCTTCCAAATTATCGACGAGTGCGAGTGCGATGACTACGCCTACGTGCTACCCGATGAAGGTACTATTTATTGGGTGGATACCCTAGCGATACCTACCGACGCACCCAACCAAGCTCTTGCTGAGGTCTTTATTGATTACGTCTTAGACGCGCAAGTTGGTGCAGACATTAGCAATTACACCGCCTATGCGTCACCGAACGCGCAAGCCATTGACGACGGCCTCATCGAAGAATCTATGCTCACCAACCCAGGCATCTACCCTAGTGATGAAATTTTGGGCAACCTGTTTACCATTGTCTCCAACGCGGAGATGGAACAACTCTACAACGACGCATGGGATGAAATCCGCATTTTGATTGGTCAGTAATTGCGGCCGTCACCTTCTTTACAATCAACACCATCAACAGATATTGATGTGCAACTTCGCGCTGTCAGCAAAGCTTATGCTGGCAGCGCTAACGCTGAGCCTGTTTTAGCGGTGGATAGTATTTCCCTCGAGATTGCTCAGGGTGAGTTTTTTGCATTACTGGGCCCGTCTGGCTGCGGTAAAACAACAACCTTGCGGCTTATTGCTGGCTTTGAAATTCCCAGCCAAGGTGAGATTGTTATTGCGGGCAAACCTGTGCAGGGTGTGCCTGCGTTTCAGCGTCCGGTGAATACCGTCTTTCAAGATTATGCGCTGTTTCCGCACATGAACATCTTGAGTAATGTGATGTTTGGTTTGAAGATGGCGAAAATACCTCGTAAAGAAGCTCGAGAACGCGCCCATGAAGCGCTCGAGCTTGTCCAACTTCCCAACGTTGCCAAGCGCAAACCCCATCAACTCTCTGGTGGGCAGCGGCAGCGTATTGCCTTGGCACGAGCCCTGGTGAACCGCCCCAAAGTGCTTTTGCTAGATGAGCCCTTGGGTGCGCTTGACCTCAAGTTGCGCAAAGCCATGCAGTTTGAGCTCAAAACCATGCAGCAACAGGTGGGCATTACTTTTATTTTTGTGACTCACGACCAAGAAGAGGCTATGACGATGGCGGACCGCATTGCCGTGATGAATCAAGGTCACGTGCTCCAAGTGGGCAGCCCAAGCGAGATTTACGAAACACCCCAAGACCGTTTTGTGGCTGACTTTATCGGCGAAACCAACTTTGTGCGTGCCACGGTGCAAGAAACACAAGGCAACCACTGTCAACTTGTGCTTGCAGGCGGTCTAGTTGTACCCGCCCAAGTTGATGAGAATCACGTTGTGAGCCCAAACCAGCAAGTAACGCTCGCGATTCGCCCAGAAAAAATCACCCTACAAGCGGACGACCAAGCACTTCCTTTTGGAGAGAACACCGTGTGTGTCAGCGGGCGTATCGAAGAAGCGCTCTACATCGGTACGGATACCCGTTACAGCGTGCGCATCGGCGATGATCTGGTGGTGGCTCGAGTCCAAAACTTAAACCAGCGTTTTGCCACCATGCGCGGGGTAGGGGAGGATGTCAACGTCTGCTGGGATAAGCGTAGTGCGAATGTCCTCGTCAATTAGCTTTCCGAGATATTTCCTCCAGCTAGCTCAGTAGCCTCACACAAAAAACTCAGCCATTCTGCTGGCAACAATGGATAAATCACCGTAAGATGAGTAAGCATTAAAAACAAGTGGTAGGGCATGTGATGTTACTTCATGCCATCAAGAAAGGGTCAACAAATGCGTGAGTTGCGGGTTGTGAGGTTAGCAGGAACGCCTAGCGAGATGGGGAAGCAGCACGGGGAAAAATTTGCTGATGATATTAAGGCGTTTGCTCAGGATAGGCTCGAGCTAGCTATGGAAAACGCCTGGACAGGCAGCAAACTTAGCGAGTCAGAAGTCCTCAACCTAGCTGAAGCCTGCCTCGAGGAACATCACTACTACTCGCCTGAACTCACCGAAGAACTTGTAGGCATTGCCAATGCTGCCGGGGTTCGCCCTGCTGAGGTGGTCATCGCTAGTGGTTTCACCGATTTTATTGACCTCGTTTACAATCACGCAAACTCCCTACAAACAACCCAAGCTGCCGACGACTGCACTGCATTTTTAATACCTGCTAGCCGCACGGCAAATCAGCAAGCTATGTTCGGACAAACCTGGGACATGCACGACAAGGCTGAGGAACACGTGATTTTAATGGACGGCCAACCAGCAGATGTGCCGTCATTTTTAGCCTTCAGCACCGCAGGCTGTTTGGGCATGATTGGCATGAACAGTGAGGGTATCGCTGTGGGTATCAACAACTTGATGGCTGCCGATGGTCAAGTTGGCGTGTCTTGGACGCACGTTGTGCGCAAAGTG
The DNA here is from genome assembly GCA_039034155.1 of Deinococcota bacterium. Classification (GTDB taxonomy): domain Bacteria; phylum Deinococcota; class Deinococci; order Deinococcales; family Trueperaceae; genus JBCCBI01. Next base: position 5,526 of record JBCCBI010000142.1, read on the forward strand.
CTGATGCAAGAAGACATTGAGGTAGCACTTGCCTGCATTACAGACGCTAAGCTCATGGGCGCGCACAACTACTTGCTGATGGATAAACATGGTCAGGGATATAACATCGAAGCAACCTCAACTGCAAAAGATGTGACGCCATTAGCAGAAATGCCTATTGTTCACACAAATCATTGTTTGGTTGAGAACACGGTAGCCCAGCAGCGCAGTCGCCCGGAGGCGTCGCAGAAGAGTTCAGAAGCACGTTTAGGGCGGGCACAGCAGTTGTTAACTGATGATGGAATCAGTCCAGAAGATTTGATGGACGTAACTCGAGATAAAGAGGCAATTTGTGTCTCGAGCAAACTTCCCATGCACGTTGCCACGTGTGGTGCAGCCATCATGCGCCCGGCAACAGGTGATTTTTGGGCGGTTTGGGGTAAGCCAACAGAGAATGAGTATCAGCGTTTTTCAGTTCGTGCATAAAGTACACATCTTTAACTAGGACTACCATTCTGTTGACTCTAAAACTTCAGTAAGACCGGAATCAACCAATGCGCCATCTAACGTATTGTTTTGTTCTGAGGCAAGAGCTTTGTACCCCTCAGCAAGTTCACGTTGGCGTAGTGTCCGCAGAGCAAGGACGAACACGTCATTTAAATCCATATTGTGATTCTCTCTGTAGCTATTAGCAAGTTGAAAAACGTCTTCGGGTAAGCTCACGGTCACCTTTTGGAAAGATGTTTTTCCCATGCTCCAGTATACTGCTTGGATGTACACACGCCTTGTCCTTGTGTATGCACACTTTGTAAGATGACATATGCCTAACGAAGTTACGGCGAAAACCTCCATGCCACTCCCTAAACCCATACCCAACCAAGTCAACATCGTCACCATTCGCCCAGAATTTGCTGAGGCTTTGGAGGCGCTTCAAGAACGCTGCTTCCCAACCTTGGCAGCCTCTGAACTCATGCGCAAAGAACACTTTCTCAACCACTGCAAGGTGTTTCCAGAAGGTAATTTTGTTGCGCTCGTCCAAGGTGAGGTCGTGGGTTTGGGAGCAGGATTTTTGATTGACTTTGATTTTGACGATGCCAGCCACAGCTTTTTAGACATCATCGACGGTGGCTATTTTGGCAACCATGATCCCAACGGTGACTATTACTATGGTGCAGACATCAGTGTTCATCCGGATTACCGCAAGCAGGGCATTGGGCGGCTGTTGTACGAAGCTCGGCAGGGACTGGTCAAACGCCTCAACCGTAAAGGTATTGTGGCGGGTGGGGTACTGCCCGGCTTTATGCGCTATAAGCACTTGATGAGTGCAAAGGCTTACGTGCGAGATGTTGTTGCCAAGCGTATTTATGACCGTACCCTGAGTTTTCAGCTAAACCATGGGTTTAAGGTGAAAGGTGTCTTGCAAGATTATATTGAAGATAGCGCAGCTGATAACTGGGCGAGCTTAATCGTCTGGGAAAATCCGGACTATATAGCTTGACATTATGCTAAGCACCGTACAAACCTTCCTCAAAACAAAACAACCAAGTTACGCCCAAGCTGTCAGCAGTTTGCGGCTTATTTTTGTGGGGATGGTGGCAGCTCAAACGAGTTTAGCATTACTGGTTGGCGTGGGCTTAAGAGCATGGCAGGTTTTTCAGCAAGGCGCATCAACTAACGCGCCCACATTGCTAGGTGCAATCTTACTGCTGATGGCGCTCGCCCAACTCCCTATCGGCCTGGTGCTAGCTGAAGTCTTTGGACAGCAAGGTGGCAAACAAGCAGCGTTAGCAGCCACGTTAGTCCTGGCAGTTATCTGGTCGTCGGTGATGTGGTTTGCTGCCTTTGCGTGGTTGATTGGCAGTTCTCAGGCTGTCTTGCTGATATTTTTGTTGGTTTTTGGACTTGCCTATGGGGTTGGTATTGGTATGTGTAATCGCTATGCCAACATCGCGTTAAGACCGCCAAAAGATTCTCAGCAAGACTCTCAACATAAGCAGGTAGAAACAGCATCACAGACATCATCACAAGATGAGATAGTACCTGCATCTACACGTAAAATTATCAGATGATATTGAATCACTAAGGTGCACGCGCTATTTGATAGCACCTGAGGTTAGTCCGCGAATCAACTGCCTCGAGAACACGACATATAAAATCATCACCGGCACCATAGCCAGCGTGAGTGAGGCTAGCACAGCATTCCAGTCGTTCACATATTGCCCCAAAAAAATCTGCGTGCCCAAAATAACCGTTTTACTGCGTTCAGAAGACGTGAGGATGAGCGGAAACCACAGGTCGTTCCAGACGGGAATCATGTTAAACACGGCGACTGTGCCGAGGGCTGGGCGAATTAGCGGGAGTACGAGGCGGTAGATGCGGTACTCGCTAGCACCATCGATGCGGGCGGCATCTTTTAAGTCGCTAGGAACTTGCTGTAAAAATGCCGTGAGGATGAACACAGCTAGCGGAATCCCTTGGGCGGTGTAAATCAAAATAAGTGAGGCGAGCGTATCAACCAGCTCGAGCCGCACCATAAGCCGCAAAATACTCACGGTTCCCAACCGAATCGGAATCATAATGCCTAATGCAAAGTACAAACCCAGCACCGCATTACCCACAAATTTATACTCAGCTAGTGCAAACGCCGCCATCGAACTCACCAACAAAATAAGCGCTAGCGTAATGAGTGTGACTAACAAACTATTGCGAAAGTAGACGCCAAAATTGGCACCCTCAAATACACGTTGATAGCCTACCAAGTCCCAAGTTTCTGCACTCGGTAGCGCGTAAGGTGTGCGAAAAATAGCCCGCCGACTCTTAAACGAGTTCAGAATAACCAACAGCACCGGAAACATAGCAATGGCTGTGTAGGTCAGCAAAATGGCGTGTGTAGAGATAACGGTGAAGGCTCTTTTCATAATCACAGTTACAACTCAACTCGTTTGAGCCGCCGTTGATAGCCGAAGTAGTAAAGTAGTACACCTGCAAAAATAATCACGAACATGACGCCGGCAATGGCCGCGCCCATAGTGGGGTTGCCCGGTTGCAACTGGACGCCAAAAAAGGTGCGGAAAAAGAACGTCCCTAAAATATCTGTTGAAAAGTTGGGGCCAGCGAGGGCGCGTTGGGTCGTGTAGATGAGGTCAAAGGCATTAAAATTACCCACAAACGTTAGTACACTTACGATACCTACAGTAGGTAGAAGCAAGGGAAATTGAATACGCCAAAACACTTGCCAACTACTTGCGCCATCAACCTCAGCGGCCTCAGTATACATTTCGGGGATGCCTACTAAGGCAGCTGAAAAGAGCAGCATGGGAATCCCTACATATTGCCAAACGGACACAAGCGACAAGGTGATGAGGGCGGTACGCTCGAGCCCCAACCAAGGTTGATTCAATCGTGCTAGTCCTATCGCTCCTAGAATATCTTCTGAAACTCCCCAAAGTGGGCTAAGAATGAGCCGCCAAATAAAACCAATAAGTACCACCGATAACACCGTGGGTGTGAAAATAAGTGTGCGGTAGATAGACCGTCCTACAACAACCTTAGACGCAAGTAAGACCGCCAAAATAAGCCCCACTGGGTTTTGCACCAGCATGTGAACACTAAAAAAGAGGATGTTGTTACGAAGTGCGCCAAAGAGCCGCGGTGCCCACTGAGGATCGCGTACTAGCGTGCGGTAGTTGTCAAAGCTGAACACATGAGTTAATGTATTTGTCTGCGCAATATTTGTCTCCGTAGTAGCATCAGCTGAAGTAGTGTCAATTGATGCGACCTCCACAGGTACTTGCAAACTAACCCGCAACGAGTCAAAGAGCGGGAAGATCATAAACACCGTGTAGATGATAAACGCAGGAGCTAAAAAGACAAGGATGTGCCAGCGGGTACGTTTCATGCGGGTCCTATCGGTGGGTGTATCAGGTTGCTAGGAGAACTTCTGTATGTAGGTGATGCTCGAGGCTAACGTCAATCAAAAAAGCATCTACAAAACGACTCAAGATAATCTCATATTTCTCGTTCAAGACAATGATTCTCGAGGCTTAGGTATGTCGTTACAAGCTATTGGGTAAGCTCCAAAAAACTCGAGGGATGCCCAAAGCACCCCTCAACACCATCTATCTAAAAGTGGTTCCTACTGCTGAGGTTCATACCAGCTCTCGAGCCCTGTTTGGACTTGGCTGGCAGCCTCAGCCGGGCTAAGCGTGCCGTTGAGTACCTGCGCAGACGCATTCCACAAGTCGTTTTCGTTGTTGGGTGTGCCGCGTGACAGAATTTGATAGGACGAGCGAATGGTAGATTCACACTCCGTGCGCCAGTTGACGAAGGTTTGCGCCAGAGGGTCATCAAGTGAAATCTCGTGATTTGCCAGCGAGAAAAAGCCAGGCAGTGCATTTGAGTAAATTTCAGCGAACTCAGAACTGGTCATCCACGTTAGGAACGTCATAGCTGCTTCTTGGTTAGGGCTGTCGGCATTCAAGCCCATCGCAATGTCCGTGTGATCGCTAATGTAGCAGGTGTCTTGACCGGCTGGAGCAGGCGGCTTAAACGCACCCATTTCAAAATCTACTTGGGGGTTAAACACCGAAATGTCCCATGAGCCGGCTGGGTAAATAATACCTTGCTCTAACGCAAAAAAGTTTTGGGCGTCCGGATATGAAATGGCTTGGTAGCCGCTGGGCAAAAATGGTTGCCACTCTGCAAGTGCTTCAAAGGCTTCCAAGAAACCAGCTTCGTCATAGCCAATGCTGCCATTTAGCAAACCCGTACGACCAGCTTCACCTTGCCAGTAGTTGGGGCCAATGTTTTGGTAGCCCATGGTGGCGCTTTCCCACTGGTCGGCGGTGCCCATAACCAGTGGCGCGTAGGTGCCATCTTCGGAAATGGCGCTGAGCACGTCCATAAATTCTTCGTAGGTGCCGGGCTCATCTAAACCAAGTTCGGTAAACGCATCTTTGTTGTAAATAAATCCGTGAATCACCGAGGCCATCGGCACACAGAACACGTCGCTGGCATCATCTGTAATCCATGCGCTCTTAGCGACATCACTAAAGTTGTCCATGCCCCCTAAGTCATTGAGGGATGCCAAGTAGCCGCGGTCATACAAATCTAGTGACACATCAAACGGACGGCAGGTGATGAGGTCGCCGGCTGTGCCTGCCTCGAGCTTAGACGCAAGCACGGCGTTGTACTCGGTTGGTGCGGTGGGCTGAAACACAACCTCGATGTCGAGGTACTGCTCGTTAAACGCTGGGATGATGACATCGCGCCAGATAGCAAGGTCGTCATTGCGCCAGCTTTCAATGGTGACGGTTTGGGCTGCACCAAGGCTGGTCACAAAGATTAGTATCAGTACAATAAAACGGTAACTGCGTGGCATGGTATCTCCTTTGGGGTTAAAAGTTTCATTATGCTATCGCACGGCTGCAGGTTTATGCAACGGTGAGATGGCTTTCGTTGTAATGAAGGGCTTACTTAGCGAGTAATAGCATGTGGCAGACGTGTGGGATGGGTAGTACCCCCGAGGACTATATTGTCTAGTATCTTGAGATTTAGTGTGATGACAATACACAGGGGTGTCAGCAAAATGAATGTATGAAAGGGTGAATTTATGAATATTGGGATTATTGGTGCAGGCAACATTGGCTCGAGCCTTGCCCACTTGTGCGCTGAGGCGGGTTATCCGGTCATGATTAGTAACTCGCGCGGCCCTGAGACGTTGCAGGACTTGATTTCTGAGGTGGGTAACGGCGTGCAAGCAGGCACCGCAGAAGATGCAGCCAGTTTTGGTGAGGTTGTGATTGAGGCTATTCCGTTTAAGCACGTTCAAAGTTTGCCAGCAGGTGAACTCGTCGGAAAAATTTTAGTAACGGCAGCCAACTACTACCCTAATCGAGATGGAGAGATTGACCTTAATGGTAAAACGCATAGTGAGCTAGTTGTTGACGTTGTGCCAGAGGCTCGAGTCGTTAAAGCGTTCAATACCATCTACTACGTTCATTTACAAACCCAAGGGGACACGTCTAAACCACTAGCTGAACGCAGAGCTATCTTCATGGCTGGAGATGACGCCGAGGCTAAAACCGTTGTTCGTGACCTTATTGAGGCAGTTGGGTTTGGCGCGGTGGATACAGGCTCACTTGCAAATAGCATGGTGCAACAACCTGGCACGGATATTTACAATCAAGACCTGACTGTTGGTGAAATTCAAAAACATTTCTAAAACTGAAAATGTATTCTTACCAAGAAGCTTCTTCGTCATTCCAATCTCTAACGATAAGATCAAAGGGAAGTATCTCCTTTAACGCTTGCTCGTGCATCTCCAGATAGATATGCCCTTCTTCTGCAGTGATGTTGTTCTGGGTAGTACTTGAACGGTCTAAATACATTCTCTTGGCACGTTCTTGATTCATGTAAGAATGTTTGCCAAAGTCACTCTTAAACCCGAAATCAGACGCTACCCATAGGATGTCGTCACCAATCCACTTGTAATAACACACCTTGGCATCTTCCCAGGGCAAGTTTTTGAGGTTGTAGCGGGCAACGAGTTCAGGACCAAATACCATTGTGTGGCTGTAGTAGCGCCAAGGCTGGTTGAGGTAATCAGCATTATCTTTGTCCCAGGCATCACGTATTGCAACATCTTTGGGTCGTTTTTCTCGCAAGGGATCCTCGATGAAGTCATACATATATAGAGGTGGCCACAGCCGAA
>JBCCBI010000143.1:0-12186 GCA_039034155.1 Deinococcota bacterium
CCAGCTAGCCATGTTGCGTCAAGGTTGGCCGCGAGCTGTTCAATACGAACGTCTGTAGCTTGACGCTCAGGTATCAAACTTGTCAGTGTCGGATATGGCATCTTGCCTAACCCTGTTGAAGCTGCTTGGCTACCTTCAAAGCGATTCAGCCAAATACAGTCCCCTATCAGCAAATGATTTAACGTGCCAAGAACACTATCAAACGATGCTCCTTGTGCCTTAAGTAAGATTGTCTCGGGCAAAGTTTGGCACACGTCTAAAAGCGCTTGATTGGCTAACCGATTGTAACGTGCTAGCAGTTGAGCATGGGCTATCAGATCAGTCATGTAGCAGTTTAACCAGTTGCATCAATGTTGACCAATAGCTTAGCTAGGCAGCTAAGCTCGGCTAAGCTAAGGCTATGAACCCCGGTCTTGGTGTTGTGTTTCAAAAAGTCGTGTGGTGGTTTCTTAAACCCACGAATGTGCTCTTTTTTGTACTGTGTATTGTGGCGCTATTGCTCGTGTTTGGTGCGCAGCGGGCAGGGCGACGTCTGTTGTTAACGAGCCTCACCGTTACACTTTTGATATCCCTTTTGCCCGTTGGTCACCTGCTGGCACGCCCGCTCGAGACCTATCTACCACAACCCAACTTACCCGAAAATATTACTGGAATTATCATTTTAGGTGGTGCAGAAATGGTGCGGGTAACGGCGTCACATGGGCAGCCTAGTGTCAATGAATCAGCCGAGCGGCTTACCGAAGGCATCCACTTAGCGCGTCAATACCCCGAGGCCACATTGGTTTTTACAGGTGGCACCGGCTTGCTAGCTGGCGCAACGATTAGTGAAGCGGACGTTGCTAGGCAACTTTTTGAACGGTTTGAGATTGATGCTGCTAGGACAGTTTATGAAGGCCGCTCGAGAAACACGGCTGAAAACGCAGCATTTTCATTTGAGCTTCTTAACCCGCAACCTGAAGACACGTGGCTACTCATTACCTCAGCAATGCACTTACCCAGAGCAACCGCCACGTTTCAAGCGGCTGGTTGGCAGGTCATTCCTTACCCTGTGGACTACCGCACCACCCAGACCATTACCTGGTTTGGCTCGCCTAACATCATTGCTAATTTAATGTTTGTAGATGATACTGTGCGCGAATGGCTTGCGGTCATTGCTTACCGCGTAACAGGACGTACTGAACAGTTTCTACCTAAGCGTTGACGAGCATCTCTCTGGCTTGTCTTCTGATAGCATCGCCATGATGATTAGCTAGACAGTTGTTGAAGAGCAGGTCAACTATGGATATTAAAAGCCTTGATAAGCACTTACTACAATTATTTCATGAATGAATAACTTTATAAATATCTGTATATCTTCAAGGCATCAACCTCATAAGATTAACCTGAACTAAGCTCGAGGTCGTGCCATGCAAGCTAGACTAAGCTCGAGGCGGTGGTGTCCAGCCATTGCTCAAACCGCCACAGCCAAATGCAGGCAGCGGGCGTTCACTCATCTGCCAAGCTCCTTGCAAGCTGCTTGCTTGGAACGCAATATGACCTTTGGTGGCTTCCATGGCAACGCGCACGGCATTACAATAATCAGCTTCGGCAGCCAGCACATATCTATCGCCTTCAGCAGGTACATAAGCGAGTGGGAAGTCGTTACTTAAGCTGCGCCACGCGTAAACGGCAATATGAATCATGCATTCGTTGCCGTCTACTTCAATGTCTTCAACCAAACCGGTCGCGTGGAAAAACGTGTCATTGGGCGCATACGCCACAGTCGCTGCTGAAAGCTGCTTGGTCTGCTTTTGCCAGGATGCAAACGCAAGACTGCCTACAAAGACGAGACTGACCAAAGCCAGTAAAGGGAAAACGTTCGTGGTACTTGCCACATGCCGTTTCATGACCTCTATTTTGAAAACAAATAGATGAGAGGGATGAGAAAATGACTAAGCCACTTGCGTATCATATAAAGATTAAGTGCCAACACTAGTAGCTAGCTCCCTAGACTCTACTGGCACGACATTAAGACGCTTTACCGCGATAATCGAAGATAATAGCTAATGCAGTTTGTACATCAAAACTGTCTCAAGACAACATAATGCCATCGCAGTGTCATCGTAATGTTGTACGACTTACTTTTTAATTTAATGTAGACATAACTATAATCATAACCAAGGTGGGTGTTTTGTGTGAATGCTGAAGGTGTACGCTCGAATACAATCGTTAGTTCGTGCTGAAAGATTACTTGCGCGAGCACATCACCATTACATGCATATACGCAGCTAAATTCATACCCACCATTGATGTGTGGCTATACAACCAAGCTAACAGCCTCTATAGTAGGTGCGGTTGCTTGCCCGCACACATGGCAGCACGGTTTTGATTCGAGATATTACCTGCTGGCACAATACAACTGCAGGAGTTACGCAACGCAGCATGAGGCTTAATCCTATAAGGCTTTGAGTGCCAAGCCTGGAGGTTCTTACTATGAAATATTTTAAGACTGATTACACTAGTTCTCGTTTACTAACGACACTTTGTGTAGGAGCATTTTTGTCATTAAGTACCGTTAGTTTTGCGCTAGACCCAAGTGACCTGCTCGAGTACCGCAGTGACGCTTACGGGCGCGCCGAGACAAATTTAGAAGAAGCCAGAGTTAACCTCCGCAATGCCACCAATGGCTTTGACAGTTTTATTGAACTCAAACCCACTGTTAGCTATGGCAACGACGACTTGCGTAACCCCGCAAGCGACACCGAGTTTGATTATGGTCTTGAAATTGATACGGGGTTTGGCTACGCTGTTGATTGGCCAGAAGTTAACCGCGTGCAACGGCGCAACTTAATTCGGGCCGAAGCCGATGTAGCAAATAGGCTCCGTGAAGATATTGGCGACGCGCTCGAGTTTTACGTAGGTTTACTGGGCTTACAACAAGCTAACCTTGTTGATATTGCAGACGTAACGCGGCTCGAGGCCGAGTTTGAAGACGCTCAAGCTAGGTTTGACGCGGGTGAAATTTCTGCCAATGACCTAGAAGGTGTGCGTATTGATCTGGATGCAGCTCGCTTAGATGCCGTTACCACCGAGCGCAACCTTATGTTATCCCGTCAGCGCATCCGCGAAGACTACAGCATTACCGACACCACAGCAGTTTTTGTCCCGGTTGAATTTGTGCTACCTGTTGTCCCTGTTGAAGAAACCTTTGGCTACCGCGAAGCTGCGCTTAACTTGCGCCGCCTCGAGCAACTCGCCATTCAAGAAAGTTATCTGGGTGTTCTCGACGGAATTGAACTGCAAGTAAGTTACGAGCGCGATCAACTTCGCGATGCGTCGGTGAGTGTGGGCATTAACGATGACGGCGTGCCCAACGCAGGAATCGACATCGACTACCGTCCGTTTGACGACAACGACGATGAATCTTGGGAAATTAGTCTAGGTGCCACCATTCGCTTAGATAACACCACAGGCAGAGATTTCCGCAACGCTAACCGCGACATTGAAGAGGCTGAAGACGACCTCAGACGACTTGAAGAAGCGTACGCCGAGGATGTTCCAGACTTACTTGAAGACGCTGTCACTGCCCGTCGGGAATTGGAACTTGCAGTTGAAAACTTAGCGTTTATTGAACAGCGTATTGTTGAACTGCAAGCTCAAGTTGAGGCAGAAGGTAGCGCGTTTACCGCTGCGGATAGCGAGTTTAGCCGTTTGAACGATGAACTTGCAGCCATTGAAGAAGAGTTAAATAGTGTTGAAACCCGCCGCGATGAAATTGTTGATAAGCGCAATGATACTGAAGACGAAGCTGAGCGCGACCGCTTGCAGGCTGAAGATGATGAGCTTAACGCTCGGCGTGGGGAGATACTCGCAGCACGCGACACTGTTCGCAATGCTCGTGGTGACATTGAAGGTGAACGCCGTGACCTCGAGCGGGCCTTGCAAGGTACTGAACGCGACCTTAACAACTTGGTTGGACGCGACCTTGGCCGTGCTGAAGGCGATATGTTCAACCGCTTCCGCGACTATGTACGCCGGGTAGAAGACTACCTCGAGCTGGTAGATGCCCCTTGGGCCATCATCGGCATGAATGACATGGGCATGAATGACATGGGCATGAGTGACACGGCTATGGATGATACAGAAAGCACGCTGGACGACAACAGCATGAATGATACGGAAGACATGTCTGAAACCGAAGATACTGACTAAGAATCAGCTGAGTCAGAGAATTAGTTTATTTGTCGTTGTGCAACTCAAACAGACTTGTCATAAATTAAGCAGCTAGACGCTATCTGCTCGAGGACAACGTTCCGATCTCACCCAAGTAAATTTTAAGACGTTTAGCACTCAAAGGAGCATCTGTTATGAAAATTTTGGTTACGGGCACCGAAGGCTATATTGGTTCTATCTTAGCCCCGCAACTATTAAAACGCGGCCACGATGTAACTGGCGTGGATACAGGCTTTTACAAAACAGGTTGGCTTTACAATGCTACGCCCGTAACACCTGTAACGCTCAATAAAGACTTGCGAACGCTCAGCAAAGATGACCTAGCTGGCTTTGATGCCATTGTTCACATGGCAGAACTATCCAACGATCCTACTGGAGAACTATCACCAAATATCACGTACGACATTAACCACAAAGGCTCAGTGCGGCTTGCTAAACTTGCTAAAGAAGCGGGTGTGTCGCGCTTTATTTATATGTCGTCGTGCAGTGTTTACGGTGTGGCAACTGGTAACGATGTCGACGAAACCTCTGCAACCAACCCGCAAACAGCCTATGCCATTTGTAAAACTTTAGTTGAAAACGACCTCGCACCCATGGCAGACGATACATTTTCGCCTACCTTTTTGCGCAATGCCACTGCGTTTGGGGCTAGTCCGCGGATGCGCTTTGATATTGTGCTTAATAACCTTTCGGGCCTTGCTTGGACAGAAAAAAATATCGCCATGACCAGTGACGGCACGCCGTGGCGGCCGTTAGTACACATTTTAGATATTTCCAAAGCCATTATTTGCTGCCTCGAGGCACCCAAAGAGGCTATCCACAACGAAATTTTTAATGTGGGTGACAGCGCGTTTAACTACCAAGTGAAAACCATTGCCAAAATTGTGGCTGAAACCTTCCCCGGCTGTCAGCTAAGTTTTGGCGACCAAGGTTCTGATAACCGCAGCTACCGCGTCTCCTTTGAAAAAATCAACAGCAAACTCCCCGGCTTTTCCTGTGACTGGAGTGCCGAGCGTGGCGCACAGCAATTGCGTAGTGTATTTGAGCAAATCGATATGACTACAGACGTATTTCAGGACAAGCCCTTTACTCGCCTCAAGCAATTAGAGTACTTGCTACGCACTCAGCAGATTGATACCAGCTTTTTCTGGACTGCTGATGTAAGCCGTGATGATGTACGTTTTACTGCAGGTGTCGCGTGATTTTTGAAGAAACCAAGCTAGCAGGTGCATATGTCATCCGCTTGCAGACGCATCAAGATGACCGTGGCTTTTTTGCCCGCACATTTTGCCAAAACGAGTTTAAAGAGCACGGGCTTAACCCATATATAGCGCAGTGTAACTTGTCGTTTAATCATCACAAAGGCACGCTGCGAGGGTTACACTATCAACTTCCACCTGCTGCCGAGGTCAAGGTGATGCGTTGCCTTCAGGGTGCTATTTATGATGTTATTGTGGATTTGCGCCCAGATTCACCCACTTATTTGCAACACGTTGGCGTGGAACTTACTGATGATAACCACGTTGCGCTCTATGTGCCGGAACTGTTTGCCCATGGCTATCAAGCACTTACAGACGGTGCTAAAGCTATGTATCAGGTGAGTCAGTTTTATACACCTGGTCAGGAGCGCGGGCTTCACTACGCTGATCCCGAGTTAGCTATTGACTGGCCAGTTGAGGTTACAACCATTTCAGATAAAGATGCTGCTTGGGGACCTTTAGACCGTGAGGCGCTCGAGCAAACCGTCACCTAACCTCTGCACAACGCTTTGTATATGTAATGTCGTATCAGCACACTCGAGCAACTGAGTGTGCTTTTTTTATCCTTTTAGTAGTTTTACAAGAACCTGTTACAGTCCGATGGCAAGTTCTTCAGTGTGTTGTCAATAGAGAAGGGGTGAAAGGGCGAAGGGGAGATTCCATCAGCTATTACGTATGTATCACTAACTTGTGTGGTTGCTATTTTAATAGCCTTCTTTTGTCTACCTGTAGCGTTAGTTGTACGTATGGGCGCATGGGCATAGCACTGGCCTTCCTATACTTACCGAGCAGCGCGGGGTCCAATCACCCAACTGAGTCTACAGCCCAATGTTTTACAGATGTTGCTATGAACAGGGTACTTCATCCCCTAATCAGTTAAACTCATAGGTACGTTTAACTAACAACCCAAGGACAAAGACGACTTGTTATCTAAGCCCTCTTAAATTTTCCGATTAGTAGAAAGGGCGCGGTCAATGATTATTGTAGACAAGGCTCTAGAAGCTCGAGAACACGCTGCTAATTCCATTCGTGTAGGCGTGATTGGTGCGGGCTTTATGGGGCAAGCAGTCACCCGCCAAATTCACAGTTTGACCGTTGGTATGACGGTAGCAGCTGTTGCTAACCGCACGCTCGAGCGGGCTGCCCAAGCGTATCAGGGTAGTGGTGTAAATGACGTTATAACTGTCAACAGTAGGCAGGAGCTCGAGGTTGCTATTCAAAGTAGCCGCCCAGCTATAACTGATAACCCCTTGCTTTTGTGTGAGGCAGACGGTATTGATGTTGTGCTCGAGGCAACCAGCACCATTGAACTAGCGGCGCAGGTAAGCCTTAGCGCTATCACTCACGGAAAACACGTGATTTTGGTCAATGCTGAGTTAGATGGTAGCTTAGGGCCTATTCTCAAAGTCTATGCAGACCGCCATAATGTCACCTTTAGCACCTGCGACGGCGACCAACCTGGTGTCGAGATGAACCTCTACCGCTACGTCAAGATGATCGGTCTCACGCCGCTCGTGTGTGGCAACATCAAAAGCCTTTTAGATCACTACCGCACGCCCAGCACGCAAGAGGCATTTGCTGCCCAGTGGGGACAAAACCCCGTGATGGCAACGAGCTTTGTGGACGGCTCTAAAATTTCCTTTGAGCAGGCTATTGTTGCTAATGCAACCGGCATGAGCGTGCTCAAACGAGGCATGTCGGGCATTCACTACGAAGGCAATGTTGACGAACCTGACCATCTTGCTCACTATGACATTGATACTTTACGAGCCCACGGTGGCGTGGTGGATTACACGCTAGGCGCAACGCCACGTCCAGGTGTGTTTATTGTGGCTGCCCAAGATGAAGACGCCCCAGCCAAGACACTTCAAGCCCGCAACTTAGCCTTGTTCAAAATGGGCGATGGGCCGCTATATTGTTTTTATACACCGTTTCATCTGTGTTATTTCGAGGCAGCTATGACCGTCGGGCGGGTAGCGTTATTTGGGGATACGAGCGCAACACCTTTAGGTAAACCCATGGTAGACGTTGTTGCTACTGCCAAGCGGGATTTACAAGCTGGTGAGGTGCTAGATGGTATTGGCGGGTATTGCGCTTACGGTCAGTGTGAGAACGCTAATGTAGCCTATCAAGATAACCTTTTACCACTTGCCATGAGTCAAAACTGTCTTCTCAAAAGGTCAGTCACAAAAGATAGTGTAATTCGTTATGACGACATTGATTTACCTCAAGGCAGGCTCAGTGACCGTCTGCGAGCCGAGCAGAACGATACTTTTTTTGCTGTAGGTGCATCAACAACCACAAACTGACATACTGATAATCCATACATCACATCTGAGTGGAGTGGAAAGCTAATATGAATACAGATACGTTAGCCTCATCTGATGACACGACAGCCACCCCCATAGCTACATCACCAATATCTCACCAAGATACGTCTAAAGCTATACCAAACCCTAAGGTGAGCGTGTTTATGGCGACCTACAACTACGGGCGGTTTATTGCGCAAGCCATTGACAGTGTGCTCGCGCAAACCTTTACAGATTTTGAGTTGATTATTGGCGATAACGCCTCAACAGATGACACAGCAGCCTTAGTCCAGCCTTATCTTGAAGATGCTCGAGTTCACTACTTTTGCAACGATAAAAACGTAGGCGTGTGCGAAAACTTTAACCGTTGCTACCGAGCCATGCACCCAGACAGCCGCTATTTTATTGGCTTACCCGCCGACGACTACTGGAATGAAACCCTGCTTGACAGCCTGTTTGATATTGCTGAGACGTACCCTGAAGTAACCTTCGTCCATTGTGATGGCTACCGTTTTGAAGATAATCCACAGGGAAATCCTGCTGAGCCTAATGTATACGGTACCTTTACAGAGCTTTTCGGCGATACTATTCCTCCAGAGGGACGGCATCGCGCTTTACGCGAGCTGTATCACCGTAACTACATTCCCTTTCAAGGCTCATTTGTGAATAAGGTGCAATTTTCAAAGTACTATCCTTACGACGATCCTTATTACGACGCACTACCACTCACGACGGATTACCATTTATGGAGTCAGTTGCTGACCCGAGGTGGGCTTGCCTATTTTCATATTGAACCGCTCGTCTACGTGCGTAAACATGGACAAGCGCTGACTACAGAAAAAAATATTATTGCCCGCTTAAAAGAAGAATATACACTCCTCAGTGAGCTTCATAAGATTGCAAGTCCGCAACTAACAGGGACGCTCGAGCGCAACATCTACGAACGCGGTAAACGACTCCTGTTTAAACTTCTTGAGGTGGCTGAGCTCGAGGACGCACGTGCACTCCTAAAAGACCTTGTTAACCTCAGCCAAAAGCAAAGTATAGATGTTCGTATGGTACGTGCAATTTTAGCTTTACCTCTCTCTAAACGCCTCAAAACAGGTATATGGCAAATACTAAGTCAAGGACAACAAGTTTTAAATAGATTTTAACAACCGACTTTAGATAGATACCTTTTAATAATAAAGTTAGCGAGTTGTGGACGCTGAGTCATAATGCTAGTGAAGTCGCACTCACATGGCATGCGTTATTCACACGCTAGTGCGTATATTGCAGACGTGAGCCCGCTGTGGCACTAATGCTCTATCGTGAAAAAGGCTTACATTTAGCTTTGTCTCAAGCGTGCTACACTCTGCAGGCTATTTAAACGCGTCCAGCGTGCGTCAAATTATTTATATTTTTCATTACCCAACTAACGTTACACGCTGGTCAGTACATCTATGACTACGAGGTAACTTATGATCATTATCGATAAAGCTCTAAAAGCTAGGGCAGAGCAGCACAATCCTGTCCGCGTTGGCATGATTGGTGCTGGCTTTATGGCACGCGGTATTGCCAACCAAATTGTTCATTCGGTGCCCGGTATGGATCTTGTGGCCATCAGCAACCGCCATGTAGAAAAAGCAGCAGCAGCCTATCAAGAAGCTGGTGTAGAAAGCCAAGAAGTCCCCACTCTGGATGCCCTCAATAGTGCTATTGAACAAGGTCGCCCAGCTGTAACGGATGACGCGTTGCTACTTTGCCAAGCAAACGGCATCGATGTACTCATAGAGGTTACGGGTGCGGTTGAATTTGGTGCACAGGTAACAATGGAGGCCATCAATCACCGCAAACACATGATTCTTATGAACGCTGAGCTAGATGGCACCTTGGGACCCATCCTCAAAGTTCATGCTGACAAAGCTGGCGTCATTGTAAGTGGTTGTGATGGTGACCAACCGGGCGTACAGATGAACCTTTACCGCTTTGTCAAGAGCATTGGGCTTACACCTTTACTCTGTGGCAATATTAAGGGACTTCAGGACCCCTACCGCAACCCGACAACCCAAGAGGGTTTTGCCAAACGCTGGGGGCAAAACCCGTACATGGTCACATCATTTGCAGACGGCACCAAAATCTCTTTTGAGCAAGCTATTGTTGCCAATGCAACTGGCATGACCGTGGCTAAGCGCGGCATGTTAGGTTATGACGTCAAAACTCATATTGATGAAGCTACCAAACTTTATGACGTAGAGATGCTCAAACGTTTGGGCGGGATTGTGGATTACGTTGTGGGTGCCAAACCTAGCCCTGGCGTGTTTGTATTTGCTAGTCACGATGACCCAAAACAGCAACACTACCTCAACCTGTACAAATTGGGGGAGGGCCCGCTCTACAGCTTCTATACGCCTTATCACTTGTGTCATTTTGAAGCACCTTTGTCTGCAGCAAGGGCGGTGCTTTTTAACGATGCTGTCATGCAACCCCTCGGGGCAAGTTACGTTGAGGTTGTCACCCTTGCTAAACGTGACCTCAAAGCTGGTGAGAGGTTGGATGAACTAGGGGGCTACTTAACCTACGGCGAGTGTGAGCGGGCAAGTGTTACAGCCCATGAAAACTTATTGCCGATTGGACTCGCTGAAGGCTGCGTGCTCACACGTGATGTGCTCAAAGACACAGCCATAACCTACACAGATGTGACTCTACCAAAAGGACGCTTAGGCGATAAGTTACGGCTCAAGCAAACCAATACCTTTGACCAAACACCCACTGCAGCACCACAGTCTTAAACTACAGCTAAACACATCAGCAGTTTTTTGGACTCAACTCAAAAAGCGACCACATCAACACAGTGTAGTCGCTTTTAGCTATTTAATACTTTTAGTCACAGCTGATAGATATTCAGCCGCTACGAACGCCCTCGCAACTTAGGATCAAGTGCATCACGCAAGCCGTCGCCCATGAAATTAACACTAAGCACAATTAGCGAAATAAACACGCCTGGCCAAACCACCCGCGTTGGCGTAATATTAATGTAGTCACGGCCGTCAAATAATAAGCGTCCCCAAGTAGGCACATCTGATGGAAAGCCAAGTCCCAAAAACGATAACGCCGATTCGGTGATGATCGCACTTGCTACCCCAAGGGTTGCCGATACTAAAATGGGACTTAGTACGTTTGGCAAAATGTGAAGCCACATGACCCGGTTGTTAGCTGATCCTAACGCGCCGGCCGCCATTACAAATTCACGCTCGCGGACAGCTAGAACTTCACCACGAACGACTCGAGCTGTATTCATCCAACTGGTGAGGCCAATAACTGACACAATTAGAATAAAAATTCCTGTCTGCGGACCAAATACGCCTCGCAAACTATCTCTAAATAGCATGATGATGACGAGCAAAAGAGGCAACAAGGGTAGCGCCAAAAATAAATCTGTTAGGCGCATTAAAATGCCATCTAAACGTCTGTAGTAACCAGATAGTAAACCGACAGTAGACCCCAGTGTAAGGCTAATAAGCATTGCTGTTACGCCAACTGCCAGTGAGATACGCCCACCTGCTAAGTTTTGGGCAAGCAAATCGCGTCCTAAATTGTCTGTGCCAAAGGGTCGCGCCATAGAAGGCATCTGATTGCGTTCACGTACATTGGTTGTAGCAGCATCCACTCGGTAAAAGTAGGGGCCGAGTAGCACCGTTAAAATAATGGTAAAAAATACCACCATGCCAACAACAGCACCTTTGTGTTTGGAAAACTGCTTCCAAGTATCACGCAATTGAGATGATGATTTAGGCTTACGAGATTTTTGGGATACGGGTGAAGACGATACAACACTCATAAAATCACCTTATGTTCTTGGCTAGGGCAGCAAGTTAGCTTCAGAAGTCTTAGTTTCACGAGTCTAGGCATAACGAATACGTGGATCTAAGAAGCCATACGCTATGTCAGCGACTATATTAAACGAAACAATAAGTACCGCAAAAATAAATGTAAGTGTTTGTACTAAAGGAATATCACTGTTATAGATGCCCCGAATAAGCAAGTCACCAATACCATTAATACGGAAAATTTGTTCAGTGATGATCGCCCCCGTGAAAATACTCGGGATTCCTAGTGCAATGAGCGTAACTACGGGAATAAGGCTATTACGCAATACGTGTCCCAATACCACAATACGCTCTTGTAACCCCTTTGAACGGGCGGTACGAGCATAATCTTGACTGAGGTTTTCAAGCATAGCAGATCGCATGAATCGACTTAATTGCGACGCGCTAAAAAAGGTAAGTACGTACAAGCATAGCGAAACGATTTCATGCACCATGAATGATATTCAGCTTCACCGACTCGACCTCAATTTGCTCGTTACTTTTGAGGCTCTTATGACAGAAGGCAGCGTCGCCAAAGCGGCCGATCGGCTGAACAAG
>JBCCBI010000144.1:0-12126 GCA_039034155.1 Deinococcota bacterium
GTGTCATGCTTTTTCCATGTTGTATCGATGCCCCCGTGTTGAGCCTGCTGCGCTTAACTTGTACAAATTGATGACGCAAGCTAAACGTGATTGATTAGGATGTGTGATTATGTAGTGACGGTTATACGTCTAACAATAATAACAAGGTTCGTAATTTAATTGTGTAAATTACACACAGTGTGTATAGCCTATCGAACGCCTTAGGGTGACGTCAAGGGCGTATGTTGCAGGTTTTTTTGTTGTAGAGTTTTTTGCTAGGCTAACGCTATGAAGAAACCTGACCGTAAAATACTTACTTTGTTGATGGTGTTGATGATTGGATTAGCTTTAAGTGCGTGCAGCGACGACGACCCCAACAAGTATTTAGTTATCGCAGGCGAGCGTTTAGGGATTCGTGTAGAAATGGGTGACAGTCAAGCGAGTATCCTAGCGCGGTCGCCAGTGGACAGCTTTCAATCCGAAGAACGCCCTGAAATCACCTACTTTTTTAACGACCCCAGAGGCGAGTTGAGTTGGGCCGTAGAAGTTTGTCCACTAGATGAACAAGTGATTGGCGCACGCGTCTACAACGTGCCAGATAGCATCAATTTAGCAACGCTCGAGGGGGTGTCCATTCGTACAACCAGAGACGAGATGTTTGAAATTCTGGGCACGCCGGATATTACCGTTAATGTTGAGGTCGAAGGCGACGAGGATGAGCCGCCGAGGGTTTTTTCGCGTCACATCTACTTAACACCCATTCCCGGCGATGACGCTAACAATCAAGTCTTTGTATCGTTTTGGTATCCGCTTGAAGATACAGATAAGATGTTTTTCTTACGTACTGCAACCACTGCGCACGCATGTAACGATCCGGAATTGAACGGCATCACATCATTGGTTGTTGTGCCACCGAACTAAAATAGCAACGCTCTTAAAGTGGTATCAAAACATTCTTGCAAAAGGTGCTCGAGGCTTTACCTACAAGAGATAACAGTCTTATGACTGTAAACGCCTTATCATACTTGGTTGTTGCAAGAATTTGTTTGAGAACCTGGCGTTACCGACCGCCCCATTTTGAGCTAATTGCGCGCATTGAAGTCGTTAGCTGTAGGAACACCCTAGGCAGTAGCAGTAGCCCGCAAATTTTGTTATATCCCGCTGGAGTTAATGTTTATGAGAGCACATGTCATCACCTACGGGTGCCAAATGAATGAGTACGATACCCACACCATCACCTCAGAATTAGTGTCGGGTGGACATGAACTGGTGGCCAGTCAAGCTGATGCTGACCTGATTGTGCTCAACACCTGCGCGGTGCGCGGCAAACCTGTTGAAAAGGTTGTAACTGTGCTTGGCGAATTTCGCAAAGAAAAGCGGGCTGGTCGTGATCTTACCGTGGCCCTCATGGGCTGCCTTGCTCAACTTGATGAAGGCCAAGCCATTGCAGATAAGTTCGAGGTGGACATCCTCATTGGTCCGGGTGCCATCACCGAAATTTTGCCGGCCATTGAACAGGTTGAAGCTGGTCGTGAAGCTGTGCGGCGCTTGGAATTTAAAGATGACTTAGCTACTTACATTACGCCAGCACCGGATACGCTTACTGGCTTTTTAACTATCATGCGGGGCTGCAACCATCACTGCACGTACTGCATTGTGCCAACAACTCGCGGTCCCGAAGTCTCCCGCCCGGTTGAGGCCATCTTGCAAGAAGCTGAAATGATGATGGCTGCTGGCGTACAAGAAATTTATCTGCTCGGGCAAAACGTAAATTCTTATGGTCTAGGTGATGATAGCTTGCCGTCGTTTGCTGAACTCTTACGTATGGTTGGGAGCATCGGTATTCCTAGAGTCAAGTTTACAACTAGCCACCCTATGAACTTTACGTCAGACATTATCGACGCCATTGCCGAAACAGACACAGTCTGTAATTACATCCACTTGCCCGTTCAGTCGGGTAGTGACAAAGTGCTGAGGCGCATGGCCCGCGAGTACAAACGCGAGCGCTATATGGACATCATCCGCGAAATTAAAGCCAAAATTGACGATGTTGTTATTTCTACTGATATCATTGTGGGCTTTCCTGGTGAAACAGATGATGACTTTGAGCAAACGTTAAGCTTGTACGAGGAAGTTCAGTACGACCATGCCTACATGTTCATGTACTCGGCACGGCCAGGAACACCATCTTACAAACACTTTGACGACATGCCGCGTAAAGCTAAAACAGATCGCTTGCAACGCTTAATTGAGCGTCAAAAACACTGGTCTTACACACGCAATCAACGTTGGGTAGGGCGCGATTTACAGGTGCTCATCAAAGAACCTGCGACCGATGGCGATTATGTAGTGGGTCACAGTGACCAGAATCACACGGTTCTGGTGCCTAAAGATCAGGTGACTAGCATGGGGCTTCATAGTGTACAAGTTGACACGGCAACACCGCATACTCTCTATGGCACTGTGCAAGGGCACACCCCAACTGCCATTCCTCTGATGATGGCGCATTAGTTCTGTCAACACTCCTCATGACACTCACAAGAGACTTTACTGTAGCGACTTTTGTTTGGTGGCGCGGGCAGATGTTACTTCACAAGCACCCTAAACTGGGTTTATGGCTTCCTTGCGGGGGGCATATTGAACCCAACGAACTACCCGATGATGCGGCAGTACGTGAGTGCTTGGAAGAAACAGGCGTAGCTATTGAACTTGTAGGTGAACGTGCTTTAGAGGTACATTCCCCGAGGCAGCTTGTGCGCCCGCGGGGGGTGCAGCTCGAGCCCATTATCCCCGGCCACGAACATATCGACCTTGTTTACTATGGTATTCCTGAAGCTGGCTACGGTGGTAAAATTGTTGGCGAGCACAATGATTTTGCTTGGGATTTTGCGTGGTACTCAGCAGATGCTTGGCGGGAACTTGAGCTCACTGAGGAAGTGCGGGCGTGGCTCGAGCTAGCTGAGCGTGAAATTCCGCAGCATATAGGGGAGGATGTGTCATGAAACTATCCGTCATTATGGTGTGTCTCAATGAGTCCAAAACAATGCGCGACCAACTTGACGCACTTGCCCGCCAACACCCTTGGGAAGATGACTGGGAAGTCATTGTGGCTGACAACGGCTCAACTGATGGCTCACAGGACATTGCCCGTGCTTATGCCGACCAGCTTAACATTACCGTGCTGGACGCGTCTGATACATTAGGATCAGCATATGCCCGCAACACGGCCGCCACAGCAGCAACAGGTGAAGGACTTTTATTTGTTGATGCCGATGATGTCGTTGCCGACGACTGGCTTGTCCACATGGGCAACGCTCTTAAGCAGCACGAGTTTGTGGCAGCTAGGCTCGAGTTCCGTAAGCTTAACCCCGACTGGGTATATCACAGTCGGGGTAGACCACAAGAAAAACAACTTGCTAGATATCCTTATGGTGACTTTTTTCCTCACGCGTTTGGTACTAGCTTGGGTATTCGTAAAACTCTACACGACACTGCAGATGGCTTTGACGAAAGGCTTTTGCGCGGTCAAGATATGGAATATTGCTGGCGCATTCAAGCGCAAGGCGTTGAGCTTGTATATATACCCGAAGCGGTTGTTCACTACCGCTTTCGGGCAGATTTTGATGCTATTTACAATCAATCCTACCGCTACGCACAGGGCAATATGCAGATATATAAGATATACGTAAAGCGTCATCAACAAGATGAAACCGTACGAGTTCCCCCTAAACCAACGCTCGATCTTAAAAAGCTTGCCTACTTAGTGGTTCACTATCCACGCATTAAGGACGATCAAGATCGTGGCTCGTGGTTGTGGAATTTTGGCTGGGAGTTGGGACTCATAAAAGGAGCTTGGCGTTACAAGATAATGCCATTTTAGAGGTTGCCTTAACTACAACTTACAGCGTTATCAGGAGTTTAGCGCTGGTTGCATAAGTATCGAGCAGCGTAAGTATTAGCAAGCTTCCTCAGGATGTAGTTCAACAGTTAGGTATCAAGTGTGCCTCTGGAAAAGTTTTGATGAATGTCCACGTGTTTCAGCAGTAGTGCTAATAGAGCCTACAGGTCAGAGGGTATTGAGATGCTTTCTTGGGCTGCTGCAAACCCTGTTACAGCAACAAGCTGGTAGTTTATGTCTATGATGAATCATGACTAACACCGATGCCCTTGACGACTGGATTCGCTCGAGCTTCATGGACCTAAACACCGACCTCGAGGAAATGTACTTTCAACAAGCTGACCGCGCCAGTGTACAGGGTATTGGTGAGGCTGAAAAGACGCGGCTCGAGCGCGAAGGCCGCGATCTCATCCGGGCACTTTTAGAAGAAGGCAATACTAACGAAGGCTTTGACCAAGCATTTGACCTACTGGGTAACGTTGGCTTTTATATGGCTGCCTGCCGTCGCCACGAGATTACTGACCCTACCCGAGACCGCAGCTCACCCTTGGTGGAAGCTTCTGCTCTGGCAATGCACATTGCGGCGTCCATCGGTGTGATTCCGCGCTTTGCGACGGCTCACCTCACCACCCATAACCGCGCCGTAGGAGGCATCTACAAAAGCTTTACCCACTTAGAAGCAGAGCGCATTTTTTTGGATTACAACAGCAAAGGCATCTTTGCCTACAAGCGTGCTGCGGACGCCCTCTTAAAAATTCAACCGCTAGGCGTCTCGCATCCTGTCACGCATGACTTGCTCAAGGCTGCTAAGCAGGCTTTACAAGATGTCATCGACAGCAATCACGACCTCATCAATAAGCTTGACACAGACAGGTTTTTCTACTGTGTACGGCCGTACTACAAGCCTCATCAAGTTGGTTCACAAACCTACCGAGGCGCGAACGCGGGCGATTTTGCGGGCATCAACGTGATTGATTTGTTGTTGGGTTTGTGTAAAGCCAATGTACCTGCTTACTCGAGAATCTTGGTGGACAAATTTTTGTACATGATGCCTGAAGATCAGGCGATTTTGCGTGATTGTATGCGGCGGCAGAGTTATATGGACACATTTTTAGCTGCCCAAGACCAGCAACATGAACCGTGGTATCAAACAAATTTGAGGTTGTTTTTGGACGTCTGCGACCTTCACGGTGAGGCTGCCATCCAGCATCACAATCAACTTGTTGAGACCTATATTGCAGAACCTTCTAAAAAATTGACATCTCAACATATGGCTACGGTGACAGCAAGTGGGCCACCTTTATCTGTGCTCTTGCGCGCCCTTGAAAACTTGCGTGACTACCGCGCTGCTCACGAGCGGGATGATATTCCTACCCGATTTGCAGATATAGCCTATCTGCGGGCTAGCCTCGAGCAGAAGCAGGAGCCCACCCATGTCTGACGTGAGCGATCAGTACCGCGCTGATTTTGTACCTGTCCAAGGACACTACTTTTTAAGTCACTCTGTTGGACGGCCGCTTAAAAGCACCAAACACGCATTTGAACACGCTTTTTTTGAACCCTGGGAAACCCAAGCGGGTGGTCTTTGGCCGCAGTGGTTAGGCGTTATTGAAGACTTTCAAGCTGCCCTAGCAACCCTTTTTCACGCCAAGCCAGCGGAGTTTTGCCCACAAGTTAATGTCTCGAGCGCACTCACCAAACTCGTTATGTCACTAGACGTGCTGCAAGAAGATGAGGGTGTTGTGCTAGTTAGCGAAGCGGATTTCCCAACTATTGGCTTTGTATTTCAAAAAGCGTTACCCAATCCGGATAAGCAACTCCGCTTTATTCCTAAAACGCACGACCTAAGTGATGCCAACATGTGGGCAGATTACCTGACAGATGATGTAGCGCTTTGTTTGATCAGTCATGTCTATTCCAACACAGGTCAACAAGCACCGGTGGGTGATATTGTGCCGCTTGCCAAGTCCAAAAATATCCTAACTGTCATTGATGCTGCTCAATCTGCGGGGATTATTCCTTTGAACTTAGGCGAGCTTCAGCCAGATGCGCTGATTGGCTCGAGCGTCAAGTGGCTCTGCGGTGGGTCAGGGGCATGTTATTTATGGATACATCCTGAGCTGCTCGAGTACTGCCAGCCTAAAGATGTCGGCTGGTTTTCCCACGAAAACCCCTTTGAGTTCGATGTTCACAACTTTCGCTATCATCCAACTTCACTACGCTTTTGGGGTGGGACGCCAGCCATTGCTCCTTATGCTATTGCTAGTCACAGCATCAGTTACCTGGCAGATATTGGCACAGCGCGTATACGTGAGCACAATACCTACCTCATCAACAAAGTTCTAGACGAACTTCAGCATGAAGTGGTATCTCCTAGAGACGTGTGCAAACGAAGTGGCACTATGGTGTTGCACTTTGGCAACAAACATGAAAATATCTCGCAACGCTTGACAGCAGCCAACATCCATGTTGATCAGCGTGAGCTGGGTATGCGGGTGTCTCCTCATGTATATACGACGTCACAGGATATTGACACGCTGTTACAGACTGTTGAAGATTTCGCCTAGTTGTTGTGTAGCAGTATTAAAACTAGATTTTGAGCTTGATGTGTCTTGGCAAATAAGATTAGATCGTAACTGCTGGTGTTGGCACGAACCGCTCGAGCCACACCGCTGCTTCTTGCACAGCAGCCTTATTTTTAACCTCAATAATCAGCCGTGGTTCCTGCTCAAGCTTAGCAAGTTCCTCAAACAACGCTTTAAAGCCAATATCACCTTCACCAGGTAGCCAGTGCCGGTCGATGTAGCCGTCGCTATCTTGCAAATGTACATGCGCCAAATAACTTCCAGCAGCTGCCACGTACTGGTCGGGGGTGGGTGCACCGTGCTGGATATGCATACAGTAGGCGTGTCCTACATCAATACTCATGCGTAGTGAAGCTGAGTCAAAGGCACTAACAAGGTCACGTAAAAGCCTTAAATCAAGGTCTTTGATGTTTTCAATCACCAACGTACAGCCGATGCGTTCAGCTTCGGCAAGGGGTTGCTCGAGCGTCTTTTTCATTAAATCCAGCACGTAATGGCGCTGTTTGTCGTTGTGCAAAATGTGCCGGTGTAACCACGGGTCAATCGGGCTGTGCACGACCATGTGGCTTGCACCCAAGGCCTCAGCGGCACCTAAACCTTGTAGCAAGCGTTTTTGCACGCCCTCACGCATTAATGGGTCTGGATTGGCAATGTCTAAACCCCAAAATGGCCCGTGAATACCCATGCGGCCGGGGTAATCGCCGAGCAACTTGGTGGCTTCGTCAACTTTGCTGCGCCAGTCGCCATCCAACAAATCAGCTTGGTAAAAATCTTGAATCTCGAGGTCGCGTGCGCCGTTTTTAAGCCAGTCTAGGTGAGGTTCTAACTGGTCCGTCATGAGTGCCGCGCCGATGTTGCTAAGGGTTGCCATGTGG
This sequence comes from Deinococcota bacterium, assembly GCA_039034155.1. Classification (GTDB taxonomy): domain Bacteria; phylum Deinococcota; class Deinococci; order Deinococcales; family Trueperaceae; genus JBCCBI01. The sequence continues at coordinate 7,338 of JBCCBI010000144.1, forward strand.
TTCTCCTAACTGAACAAGGGATGAGCCTGTGTTTATTAGGAGGTTGTAACAAGGGGATGTCAGCGCGGTATCTGCGGGATGTCAGGGGTGTATCAGTAGGTGGATGAGGGAGAAGGGGGATTTCATCAGGTGGTGCGCATGTGTCATGTCATTGCGAAGTTGATGTGAGCGAAGTTGATGTGGGGAGATGCTAGCCGTCCAAGCCCAACACCGTAGCGTGCTCGCCAGACCAGTAGATAAGTTTGCCTTCACGGAAGGTTGCCACGACGTGTGGGAGCTGATGAGGGTAATACTCGAGCACCACCACATCAGCCCGTAAACCTACTGATAGCCGCCCGCGGTCGCGGAGTCCAGCAGCATCCGCTGGATTTTGGGTGATGAGTTTAATGCTGTCTTCCAGATTTAAAATGCCTTGCTTAGCCAGCACAAACGCAGCTTGCAGTAGTGCCGCTGGGTAGTAATCGGACGCAAGTGCGTCTAACACATCTTTCTTAAGAGCATCTACAGCACTTAAATTGCCTGAATGTGAGCCGCCCCGTAAAGCGTTGGGTGCGCCCATAACTGTCCAGAGGCCTTGGGTTTTGGCAGCTCGAGCGGCCTCGAGCGTCACTGGAAACTCGCTAATGCCCACGCCCATCGACTGCATCAGAGTGATTTTGTCTGCCGTATCGTCATCGTGCGAGGCAAGCGGGAGGTGATGCTGTTGTGCTAGCTCGCTTACATCGTGAACGTTGTCCCAAATGGCGGGGTTCTCGAGCTGGGCGGTTACTTCTTTTTCTGCTTGCTGCCGGTCAACTTGAAGCCACTGCGCCATATAACTTACATAGCTTTCCAAATCTCGAAACTGCCCTTGCCCCGGCGAATGATCCATAAGTGATACAAGGTTAACTTGCTTATTCTTGATGAGGTCTTTGAGGACAGGTTTAGCTTGTACATAGGCAATTTCAAAGCGTGCGTGAATACGTGTGTCGCACCCTAACTTGGGTTTGAGGTCGTGCACAGCCGTGATGAGGTCACGTGTTTGTGAGACAAGCGTTGTGTCGTCTTGCTGGCTAAAGTTCGCAAACGATAACGCTACGTATGCCGTTGTGATGCCTGCTGCCGCATGGCGTTTGTCCAGTTCACGAATGGCCAGTGCTGCCGGAAAACGCGAGCCGGGGCGCGGTTCCAGCTCACGCTCGAGCATATCCCCGTGTAGATCGATGATCCCCGGCATAACAACAAGTCCATATATGTCAGCATCTGCTTGAAGCTGCTCACCTAACTCAATCTGGGAAAGGTGTGGGCCGTCTGCCTCGAGGCTCGAGCTTACAAAAATACCCTCAGGATGAAGTAACGTAACATCGCGCAAAATCATAAAGTCTCACCAATCACAGGTTTAAATGTTTAGGCAATATCATCACAGTTGAGCTTACTTATAAACTCAGGCAAGATGATGCTGTCACACCATACATCAAGATTGACAGGGCAGCATCAGGTGTGTGGGAAGGGCTCTTTAACAGGTTTACAAGGTGTTGTTACAAGCTATTGCTGAATGATGTGTTTGAGGCAAGGGAGAAGGGGAGCAAGGGGGAAAGGGAGATTTTAACAGCTTCTAGATATGCAGCACGATCTTGTGATGTTGCTATCTTGTTGTTGGCTAGCTGAATAGAGTTACGTGATTGAAGAAATCCAACTTTATCAATTGCGGTGATGACTTTTGCGTATTTGAATATTGAGGCTCCTACTAAAATATAGAGCTGACACGTCCATGACGTAGTTCAGGGGAGTGTCAGTGACATCTAGCTGACATGGGCTAGATATATTCACCCCTTGTGGGGTAGGTACATTCTTAACTTACCTTGCAAATTTATACCTTAATTGGGAGTTGAGTCATGGCTAACGACCGCCTTATTGGTATAGCGCTGGCAATTTTTGCGCTTTCCGGCCTAGCAGCTGCACAAACCTGTAGTGAAGACGCCCCATGTGACATTGTCATGTGGCAAATTTTTTCCGATCACCGTGGTGATTGGGCAATTGATGCCGCCAACCGCTTTAACGAAATTTATCCGCAGTACAACGTCATGGTGGAACAACCCGGCGACTACTTCCAATTGCTTGACCAATACACCCTCGCCCAAGAACAAGGCAACCCACCTGCGATTGCCCAAGTGTTTGATGCTGGCTTGCAGTTTTCTGCTGATAGTGGTTTCTTCAAATACGCAGATGACATCATCGCCGGACGTGACGAAGTTTTAGGCCAAGCGGTTAACTTTGATGACATCATCCCCGTTGTCTCGCGTTACTACACCGTCGATGGGCGCTGGGCGAGCGTGGCGTGGAACACCTCAACCTCAATTTCATACGCCAACATGGATTTGCTAGGTGCTGCTGGTATTGAGAGCATCCCAACTACGTGGAACGAATTACTCGCCGCATGTGAAGCGCTTTCGGCTGCAGGTGCTGCGGGCAACTTACCTGAAAACTACGAAGGTTGTGCTGCCTGGCCCTTCGATAACTGGTTTAGCGAGCAGTGGCTTGCGCAGATGAACCAGTTTTTAGTCAACAACGAGAACGGTCGTGCGGGTCGTGCTGATGAACTCCTTCTCACTACGGACGAGTTCACCTCAATTGCTAACTTTTACCAAGAGCTTTACAACAACGACTACTACGTCTACACTGGCACGCGCCGCGACTGGACGGGCACCCGCAACCTGTTTGGGAACGGTCAAGTTGCCTTTTCGCTGTTTAGCTCTGCGTCTGCCCGTGGTGTGTTGGAAGATGCTGCTGCAACTGGCTTTGAGGTCGAAACAGGCTTTTTAATCCGCAATGACGACTACGACTGGGCTGGGAACATCCTCGGTGGGGCCACCATGTGGATTACTGACGGCTTGGATCCCGAGGTTGAAGATGGCGCTATGGCTTTCTTGCTGTTCATGAGCAATACCGAAAACAGTGCAAGCTGGCACACTGCGTCTGGCTACGTACCCATTCGCAACAGCTCAGTTGAACTGCTCAGCAACTTAGAACCCGACAACAAGCTCTTTTGGGACGTTGAGGCGCAGATGCTCACCACCATTGACTCGAGCGACTGGTATGCAGATAACCCTAACTTCTTAACCGCCTCAAGCCAATTGGGTGAGTCCACCGTTAATAACGCAACGGCAGGCGCTAAGTTTGGGACCTTCCGTGAAACCCGCGACCTTATTGAGGCTGGCATGGAAGATGTCATGCTCAACGGGCGCGATCCTGTGACTGTATTCAGTGATGTTAAAGCCGAAGCAGATACGCTGCTCGAGGAATACAACTTCCTCTACGCTGAATAACCTGCAATATCAACGTGTCACATATTTGATGTGTCTAGCTTGATGTCTTGGTAGAGCATCTCAATGATGAGGTGCTCTACTTCTATACGCTGAGCACGTCCACACAATGCTAGTAGAGATTGCTAAAAGCTTGCATAAGATGCTAGAAACCTCGATCCACAAACAAATTTAAGACGTATACAGTTGGATCTGGGTTCGTTTGAGGATATTAGGTTCACCAATATGCTGAGGACATTGAAATGTGCATCAATAACGTGGGTTCGACCTCGAGTACGTAACTTCTTAAATTATAAAAATACCTATTTCAACTTTCAGAAAACTATCTGCATAGATGTTACGGAGGCAGGGCTGTGTATGTGATTGCACCGTGGTTGGTTAACGTTATTGCTGCACTGTTAGGTGCTGCTGGGCTGACCCTTTACTTTCGAGAAAGCCGGGCAAGTACGCGCGTGTGGGCGTTGCTTTTAGGTGGCTTAATAGGACTAGCGGGTACTCAACTTGTTATGTGGCCGCTAGCCTACTGCACCTTTGAAGTTGAACGCAGCGCCTTGGATGCCATCTTGGGTACAGCGTTAATCGTTGTCGTAAGCGCTGCACTTGCTGCACTGGCGGCCTCATCTTTACGCCGACTAGATGGCGGCAAGGGCTTAATACCTGCGCCAGAAACCTACGCTGGTGTTTTCAAAAGCCCGTGGGCACCGCTTATTGCCCTACTTTGTTTACTACCTACCTTGACTATTTTATCTGTATTTCACTACTATCCACTCGCACAAACCTTTCGTTTATCCACCCGGCTCGTTCGTTTGGGCGCACCGCGCACGCGTTTTGTGTGCCTCGGTAATTTCACCTCCCTCTTTACAGATGGTGATTATTGGTACTCGCTGATGATTACCTTTGTCATTGGGCTTGGCGTGGTGCTTGTAGCGATGAGCTTTGGCCTTTTGGTTGCACAGATGGCCAACTTACCGATTCGTGGTGCCAGCGTGTACCGGGCGCTACTCATTTGGCCGATTGCCATTTCCCCGATTGTGGCGGGCGTTCTCTTTCAGCTTATGCTCAATCCCATTGCTGGCGTGGTCAACCACTTGCTAGAGGGTGCGTTTGGGTTCACAGTGCCGTGGCTAGGAAACGCCTTTTTTGCAACCCTAAGCATTATTTTGACGGCAGCCTGGAACCAGACTGGGTTCAATATTTTGTTTTACATTGCAGGGCTTAAAAATGTTTCACCAGAGTTGCTCGAGGCTGCCTACATCGACGGGGCAACCCCCATTCAGGGCTTTTTTAGAATTACCTTTCCGCTACTCTCGCCGTTCACCTTCTTCTTAATTGTCACCAACACCATTTATGCGTTTTTCCAAACCTTTGGTGTCATTGATGTATTAACGCGAGGCGGCCCAGTGAACGCTACTGTGTCGGCGATGTACCGCGTGTACTTGGTGGGCATTGTCAGTAAAGACCTTGGTAAAGCTGCGGCCCAGTCGTGA
>JBCCBI010000145.1:0-12114 GCA_039034155.1 Deinococcota bacterium
AGTCGTTGCCAACTTCCTCAGCTAGCAGTTCAGCCACAACCTCTCGCAAGTACGTTCTAGCGATGCTATCTTCACCACTGCGCCACAGCAAAGTTTCGACACGCTTAGCTAAATAGTGGGCGTGTTCCGGGGCTAACCCAATCGCCGTCAGTGAACGCGCTAGAACCCCCCTCGAGTACGGCAGTTTCAGATCCCGCGATTCATCAATGTAGAGCTCTAAACTCTCAGGACTTTGTGCTTCAAACTTAAGCGCCATATCCCGCCCGTAGCGAGTTTCTAAGCTGAGTGCCGTCCGCAAATTGAGGTCACGGCGGTCAACTACCCGCGCGCCTTCACTGCGAAGTTGCTGCTCAACTTGGCGGCTCAGGGTGTAAGCTTGCTTAAACGGTAAGCCCAGTGGCTCGAGCGATTCCGCCAAACGGCGCTTGGAAAACGCACTTTGTTTGTGATTGTGCTGCACCTGCAGTGGAATAAACGGTGGTGTTTGTTTTTGAAAGCGCGTTACTAGTGCTTTGGGTTGGTCTTCTGCTAGGGCGTGCTCGAGCCAGTCAGTGAGTACATCCACTGCTACCGGTGTTTTATTCTCTGCGCGAAAGTGTTTCTCAGCTTGGCGTGCTAGCCGTATGGCGTCATCGGTGGCCATACCAATACCTTGTAACGACTCAACGATGACACCTAATTGAAACGGTACGGTTGCTTTATCGGTTTTAACGTAAAGTTCACGGCGTTTAAGCATACTCTCACGGCCTATCTTGGTGTTCTTGTGCAGTTAACGCTTACACGCCTAAGATGTGAACGCTAATGGCATATCTTGTTACTCAAATCTGATACAGCTAGATAACGACCGCGTGTGAGATGATGATTGCATCAGGTTGGTAATAAAGTACTTATTTAGTTTTAATTCAGTATTTTTCAGCAGCGTTTTTATTCAAACTGCAGACTCATAACGGACTATCCTACTTAACCTAGCTCTTAATCTATTGTTCCATATGGCTATAATCAGTCCAACCACCACGGGTGATGCTCTGAGATAACCTCTCTTCCCCATCGTACTGTTATTAGTTTTGTCAGTCACCTCTACTTACAGTGTCAACATCTACTCTGATGATTTAGACTACGCCGAATGGTGTGAGATATGCTGAACAGCCTCCAAAAGCTCTGCCAGGACGTTACCCGTAAGCCCCCAAATAAGCCGGTCTGACCACTGGTAATAATGCAAGGTTCGCGTGAGGCCGTTTAAGCTGCGCGTTTCATAACGCGGGCGAATCGTCATGAGGTCGTTAAGAGGTGCACAAAAAACTTCAGCCACTTCGCCGTCACCAAGGCTTAACGTGGTTAAAAACATGCCCAGATCGTCCGTCTTACAGGTTGCTACAAGTGGGGTGACAATATAGCCAAACGGCGACAATTGATCGTCTAATTGCCCCAAAAGCGCGTCTGCTGGCAAGCTAAGCCCCACCTCCTCAGCGCACTCGCGCAGGGCTGCTTGTTCCAGAGTTTCACCTGCTTCCACTTTGCCACCTGGAAAGGCAATCTGCCCAGCATGGTTGGGTAAGTGCTGTGAGCGCACCGTAAACAGCACTTGCCAACTCTGGGGCGTGTGCACCAGCACGACGAGCACTGCCGCCGCTCGAAACTCTGGCATTTCTAACTTGCTTGGTGTGTTGCGATGGAAGTAGCTTTTGAGGCGCTCTAACAAGTCATTCGTCAATGTTGTAAGTGGTTTAGCTAGTGTCACAAAGATTAAGCCGTTTCGTCTGCTGTTTCATCTATTGGGTGATGTTGCTTGGTTTGCGCCTTAGCTTGGTTTGCGCCTTAGCTTGCTCGAGCCTAGCCTGCGTCGCCTCTCGCAAGGCAATTTCCGGATTGACATCAAGCTTTCGTGCATAGTCAGTAACCAGTAGAAGGAGCTGACCAACTTGCATTTGTGAGATGAGAGGGTCGCCACTTTCCAAGGCATCATGCGTCGCTAACCCATCAGTCAAGTATTGTGTTTGTATGTCATCAAACGATAAGGTTGGCCACTCCAGTTTCCGCCCCAGCTCGCTCGCCCTAGCGAGCGCAGGCAAACTGCGGGGCACGGCGTCTTCAGGAGCTTGCACCTGTGTACCTTTTTCTTCTGCTTTAATCGCTTGCCAGTTACGCACAACGTCGTCTGCACCAGTGACCTCAACCTCAGCAAACACGTGCGGATGCCGGCGGATAAGCTTATCTACAATCGCTGTTTCAATATCGTTGTACTTAAAACTTCCCTCAGCTTCGGCAATAACAGCATGAAACGCAACTTGCAAGAGCACGTCACCCAGTTCTTCGGTGACAGCCTCAGCACTACCTCCATTTACCATGTCGCTAATGGCATCAATAGCTTCACAAGCTTCTTCTAACAAATAGGGTCTTAGTGATGCGTGTGTTTGCTCTTGATCCCAGGGGCATCCCCCCGGGCCGCGCAAACGGCGCATCACCTCTAAAAGTTGATTCACCTACTTAGTTTAGCGCGCGTGCGTTAAGTGGCTGTAGGGTGGCAAGGTCTAAACCCGCCGCATCCCGCGTCCATCCCAACCTGCATACGAGTAAAACCGCCCTGCTTTGCGGTCGCGCAAGTAGTTTGCTAAGGGGTCACGCAAAGGCGGAATCGGAATAAGCGTTTCAACTTCCTCCACTGGAAAAAAACGCGCTTCGACAATAAACCCGTCAGGATCTTTTGGGTTAAGTAGGCCCTCGTAGTCTGCCAAAAACGCAAACGATACCGCTCGGTCATTGCGCCGAATGTCCTCAACATGCACTGCATAGGCTAGGTGATGCACATTGGTAATTTTAAGTCCCGTTTCCTCTTTGACCTCTCGAGAAAGGGCGTCTAGGGTGGATTCACCCCGTTCTACAATGCCTCCGGGCAAGGTATAACGCACATTTCCGTAGCCTTGCCAATCGTTACCAACCAGCAACACGCGCCCTTGCGCGTCCAGCAGAATTGCGGCGGCAACGACAAACTCACGCCGTCCCACCGGCTGCTTCCGCAGGTTGTGCCATGTCGTTAAGCTGCCGGCTCTGCTCAGCTTCGGTGAGTGCTTGAGTAAGTTCGTCCACACTGCCCAGCATAATGTCACTCAAGTTATGGGTCGTGTAGCCAATGCGGTGGTCGGTTACCCGCGACTGTGGAAAGTTGTAGGTACGAATTTTTTCGCTGCGTTCACCGGTGCCAATTTGCACTAAGCGGGCTTCGCGGGCTTCAGCCTCAGCACGGGCGCGTTCGCGCTCGAGCAACCTTGCCCTAAGCACCGTAAGTGCTTTTTCTTTGTTTTTAATTTGCGATTTACCATCTTGACAGGTCACAATAATCTCATCTGACGTACCCGGTTTGTAGGTGACGCGCACGGCAGAATCCGTCGTATTCACCGACTGACCACCTGGACCAGACGACCTATAAACGTCCACTCGGTAATCTTCTGGTGACAGGTGAAAGTCCACGTCGTCTGCCTCAGGCAGAACTGCCACCGTGATGGTACTGGTGTGAATGCGGCCTTGGGTTTCGGTGGCTGGCACGCGCTGCACGCGGTGCACACCGGACTCGTACTTAAACTTGCTGTAAGCACCGGTACCGGTAATTTCAAAACTTACCTTGCTGTAGCCACCTAAGGCGTTGTCGTATGAGTCGAGCAAATCAGTACTGAACCCTAACGTGCCTGCGTAGCGCAAGTACATCTGTAACACTTCAGCGGCAAAAAGGGACGCTTCGTCGCCACCTGCCGCCGCCCGAATTTCGATGATGACGTTTTTGTCATCAAAGGGGTCTTTGGGTAAGAGCAAACGCTCGAGCTCTTTTTCTAACCCTTCTTGCTTAGCGGTTAACTCGGTTATCTCCTCTTTGGCCATCTCAGCCAGTTCAGGGTCGTCCAGTGCGTCTTGTGCGTCTGTGAGTCCGGCTAGCACCGTGTTGTACTCGCTGTACACTTTCATGATGGCCGCCAGCTCGCCGTAGCGTTGCATGGCGACCTTGTAGCGCGCTTGGTCACTGATGAGCGCCGGATCAGCCAAGCTGGTCTCGAGCGTCTCAAATTCTTCTTTAAGGGCGTTGAGTTTATCTATCATTGAATACAGTCTAACGCTAAGCTGGCAACCACGCCGTTGTGATTCCTCCATTACCTGTTAGAGACTGTGTGGTTGTCACCATCATGCAGCAAGTTGATGCACTGTTGGCTAAACATTTACGAGTGGTGTGTCGCAGCAATATTACAAACTGAGGTCTAAGTTGCTGAGGTCTGGGTAGCTGAGGTCTAAGTTGCTGAGGTCTGGGTAGTTGCAGGCTGTGCGCTGTGATTAGGTTGATAAACCTAGCCTCGTGCTAATCTCTAGCTGTGGCGCAAGACCATTACCACATTTTAGGAATCACTGAAGATGCCGACCTGCAAGAGGTTCGCAGTGCGTACCGGCAGCTTGCTAAAGTGCATCACCCCGACCTAAATCCCGGCGACCCCTATGCAGATGCGCTATTCCAGCGTATTAATGCTGCCTACAGCGTACTATCTAACCCAGAGTCCCGCCGCGATTATGATCTTGTGCGGCAGCACACGTACGAACCTCAAGCTGATGTAGGACGAACAGAAACTAGACCTTCAGCAACCTCAACCCAAACAACAGGTTGGTCGAAGCGTCGTTCCACAAATACCTCGCAGCAAGACGTCAACCCCGGTGACTTCACCGACGAGTTTTTGCGCACCGATATTTTTGCCACTATGATGGCAAGAAACATTAAAGAACAACTGCGCGGCCCCGCATTTGACCTTCGCGCACTGCCTGTGGAGCACTATGTGATTTTAGGGGTCTTGGCTATTGTGTGTTTGTTGCTACGGCTCGAGGACGCTAACCTCAGCTTTAGCGTGACCAAATGGCTAGTTTTTGCAGTGTATGTAGCTATCTCAACTTGGTGGGCGCATGGACTCAGGTCATTAGAGCGTTTTCGCCCCGACCTACTTGGTAGGTTTGATATTTTTATTGTTCACGCTGCGTCATTTGTAGCTACTGCCATGGTCACACCGCCGCTTATGTTTATAGCTTGGGCTGCACAAATCATTCCCCAACAAATGGGATAGTAGTCGCAACAACCACTCAATTCAGTGGCATAGTAGGTATCATCCAATCGGCCATAATCAGAGTTCCAAAATTCAATGTCACAGACTGTAAGTTCCGCCCTAGGTTAAATGCCGTACAGCCGAAAGCTGTGTGGATTGAGGCTGTACGCTGTGGTTAGAACTGTAAGCTAGGCCTCGTGCTACGCTCTAAGCGTGGCGCAAGACCACTACCACATCTTAGGTATTCGTGAAGATGCCGACTTGCAGGCAATCCGCACTGCTTACCGGCAACTTGCCAAAGTGCACCACCCTGACCTAAATCCTGGCGACCCTTATGCAGACGCATTGTTTCAACGTATTAACGCTGCCTACAGCGTCCTTTCTAACCCAGAGGCCCGTCGTGATTATGATCTCGTGCGGCAGCACGTGCACAAATCTCAATCAGATACAGGCCAAAAATCAAGGTATAGACCATCAGCAAGCTCAACGCGGACAACAGGCTGGTCGAAGCGGTCTCACCCTGATACTTCCCAGCAAAATGTCAACCCGAGTGACGTTAGCAGCAAATTTTGGCACGCTGACATTTTACCACTGCAACAGCTAAAAACATCAAAGAACAACGGCAGGAACCTCGCTTTGATCTGCGCACATTACCGGAAGTGCATTATGTGATTTTAGGAGTCTTAGCTACATTTTATTTACTCATACGGCCTTTAGAACTTACCATGTCATTTATTGTTATCAAATGGTTTGTTTTCATCACTTACACCTTCATATCAACAACGTGGGTTCATGGATTCAGTTCATTAGGAGACTCGCAGTTCAATTCACTGGGCAGGCTCGACGTTTTTATTGTTCACGCGTTATCTTTAGTCGTCACTGTACTGCTGACTTGGCCATTTATCGCTGTAGTTGTGGCAGCCGCCATTTCGTGAAATCACTATGAGGGCTCAGCCAGCTAGATCATGCAACGCTACTGCTAACGCGCGCACACCGTTAGTGATGTCCTCAGGTGAAGCGTATTCATCTGGGCGGTGAGAGATTCCATCTTTACAAGGGATAAAGAGCATGCCAACTGGGCACACTTGGGCCATAAACAGCGCGTCATGGTAAGCGCGGCTCACCATATGCTGCCAGCTTAGGTTGAGGTTATCCGCAGCGCGTTTGCAAGCGTTCATGACCACATCCCCACAAGTTGCCGGTGCGTCTGCATTGAGGACATCTACCTGAGCCGTCACGCCACGCTGTTCTGCAATCCCGGCGATGCGGGTTTGCATGTCAGTTACCATGCCGTCGCGGCGGGCTAGATCTGTATCTCGGCAATCGATGGTGAACTGTACCCGACTAGGGATGCTATTAACTGCACTGGGGTGAACGTCAAAGATGCCCACCGTCGCCACACTGTCGTGGGTTGGAGTTGTTTGGGAAGCTGTTTTAGCAATGTCTTCGGCAGCTAAGGCCATTTCAGCGGCAGCGGTAAGGGCGTCGTGTCGGTCAGGCATAAGCACTGCGCCCGCGTGACCGCCTTGACCTGTTACCGTGACCGTTAAACTGGCCGGTGCAGCAATGGCGGTTACGACGCCGAGGTTGAGACTCTGAGCCTCGAGCAACGGCCCCTGTTCAATATGAAGTTCAATAAACGCATGATAATGCCCCTGCTCCAGCGCAACCTCAGCTAAATTACCCGGAATCCCCCTAGCTTTGCGCACCTCATCTGGTGACGCGCCCGTGTCATCACGTAAGCTGTGAATGTCTTCTACGGACAGCACGCCACCTAGCGCCCGGCTCCCTAAACAGCCAATACCAAAGCGGGTGGGTTCTTCAGCAGTAAATAGAATGAGCTCGAGGCTACGCTCAGGTTGATAGCCCGCAGCTTGCAATGCCCGAAATGCTGCTAGTACACCCAACACACCCACGGTGCCGTCGTAACGACCTGAAAACGGAATAGCATCTATATGCGACCCAGTTGCCACTGCAGGCAGATGAGGATTACGCCCAACCCAACGGGCAAAGACATTGCCAAGGGCGTCTTCTCGCAAACGCAACCCCAGTTCTTCACACAAGGTTTTTAGATAGGCGCGTGCGGCCATGTCTTCGTCACTAAACAGCACCCGGGTTACTGCCGGGGCTGGCACAGCTGAGAACATGGCTAGAGTCTCGAGTTCATCTGTTACGCGCTCGGTATCAACAACCAAATTCTTCGTGAGATCATCTTGCGAGATATTGTGTGCGCTCATACCCCATGCTAGCTCAAAAGTCGTGCCCGCATATCCAACTAATCATCAGCTGCTTTGTACCCTACTTAAGATTAGCAGTTCCAGAATTAGTTTCTTCACACTGAGTGGGTCTATTTCTACTCCCCTAGGTCGCACGCGCAACTGCCTGGGGCAGTTACTCGTGGAAACGCTAGATTATTTGACGCACGCTAGCTACTAAAATATTGACACCGCGTTATGAATAATTTAACAGTAGCTATACTCAATGTTAACTTTGTCCACTCTGACGCTACAAAGAGGCACCTATACACCTTAATTACTACTCTCTAGGATGATATTGAGCTTGAGTTTTTGTCAATCTGTACATGTTCGTGCTTTTGGGGGCTTACCTCACGAATGTAAGCATCTATACTAAAAGAGATTGTGCAGATTGGGTTTAGACGTACTAGCGTGTTTAGTACTGCTAGGCATAAGCAATGCAAGCAAATCAGGCCGGTCTCTGGAGACAGCGTGTCTACAAACGACAATCCTAACCTTGAGCAAGCTGCACTACGCAACCAAACCTATCAGCAGCTACTCAACGCCAGCCCAGTAGGGATGGCCATTTGTGATGTCCACGGCATATGCTTGCAACGTAACGCTACATTTCAGCAGTGGTTAGCAAAGCTCGAGCCTAGTAGCTCAGCTATCACGCAAGCGACGCCGCTAGCTGAGCTACTACCAACAGCCGGGGCTGACATTACCCGAGATTTAGCTGCGTTTTGGCGTGGTGATTACGGTCACACGCATGTACTGCGCTGGCATATTGGTCAACACGTATGCTCATTAACTGCCTCTCTAGTGTCTGCAGAGACAGGGCTTACAGATGAAAACACTAGTGATCCAGCAGACACCCACCCGCAACTATTAGCTCAGTGCGCACTTTTAACCGCAGGTCGTATTGATGTCATTGACACCACAATCACCCTAACGCAAGCTAGTAACCCTTCTGAAGCTGATGTTATCAACGACAGTAGAGCTGATACTGCTAATTTTGATGAGGTTACAACCACAAGCAGTGTCAGTTTGCATAAACCTCAAGAAGGTCACCTTGCTAATGCTCAGGATGGTCATCCATATGACGGCTTAGTTAGATCATTTAGCTCTGCTAAGCTCGAGGCAATCTGCGCTGCACTTCCTTTTGACATTCTCTATGTTGACCGTAGTGGTAGTTATCTAGGAGGCAAAACAAGCAGCCACAGCAACAACGTTCTTACAGATGACATCATCATTAAACTTAGGCAGCAACCTGCAGATGAAGTATTTGCAGCTGCCAGCGCGCATAACCTCAACACATGGCAAACGCGCCTTTTTAGTACTCTACAACCGCAAACCTTTACGCTCGAGCTACAGTTTTGCGAGCACCCACGTGCTTATCACTGCCGTGTTTACATGAGTTTGGTGGATGCTAATAGCGGCATTGTGCTGTTTCAAGACATCAGCAAAGCACACCAAGCCGAAGTCACGTTACACGACACCCAAGCCAAACTGCGTGCGTTTTATGAAGCTTCACCTGACTTGATCTATCGCCTCAATCGGCAGGGCATGTTTCTTGACTACCACGCACCCGCCAACTTTGTCGATGTACTTGCAAGTCACCCGGACGTCATCAAACAACAAGCTAATGCAAGCGGGTTGTACTTGTCGCAGTTATTAGATCCTGCTCTTGCCAATCCCGTTTTACAGCACCTAGATGTCGCCCTGCAAACGGGCCAGATGCAGACCTTTGAAGAAAGCATTCATATAGCTGACAACCTTCACTACCGCGAGTCACGCATTGCGCCTTTAGGCATTGACGAAGTGATGGTCTTTGTACGTGACATCACTAGCCGCAGGCAAACCGAGCAGCAGCTCGAGCAAAGCGAGCATCTCTTCCGCAGTTTTTTTGAAGACAGCCCAACGCCTTACCTCATTTTGTTGCACACTACAGCCAGCCAACCGTCTATGAAAGCGCAGATAGGTCAAGCGCTGGTTAACCAAGCGTTTGAAGATTTTTTGGGCTACTGTCAAGAAGATGTTGCAGCTGACTCTATACAACGCTTCCTACAACGCATCACCCACCCTGAAGATTACGCCCTAGAACAGTCTCTGCTAGGCCGCTTGAACAACCGTAGCACCAGCTCATACCGTTTAGTAAAACGCTACTTTCGCAGTAGCGGTGAGCTTGCTTGGGCAGATGTCACCAATATCATTATTTATGATGACCGTGGGAACTACCTGCGCACGTTTTGTATTTTGCAAGATATTACTGACCGCATCGCTGCTGAAGATCAACTGCGTGACAGCCGCGAACAGCTCGAGATAGCGATCAATGCAGCTAATTTAGTTGTTTGGGACTGGCATGTTGAACGTGACCAGTTTAGCTCGAGAGGTTGGTTTAAACACAGCATGTCATCTGGATCCCACATGGATTTTGCTGGTCTTAACGAGTTACGCCGCTACATTCATCCAGACGACCTAGCCATCTACGACCAACACTTGAGCGACTGTGTGAGTGGGCAGCGGTTTTCATTTACTAGCGAATTTCGGCTAGCCCTGAGCCAGCTTTACCCTCATAGTGAACGTCAACCTGCCAACCCACTATCAACAAGTAGGTCGCCAGCAAGTACACCTTTAACAAACGCATGGCGCTGGTTTTCGATGATTGGATCCGGCGTAGATTATGCAGCTGATAACAAACCCGTACGTATCTCAGGCGTGCTGCAGGACATTCACACGCGCAAGCTCACCGACCTTCAGCTAGAGGAAACACTTGCTCAGCTCGAGCAAGCTCTCAAAGAAAAAAACCTCCTCCTAGCCGAGGTGCACCACCGCGTTAAAAACAATATGCAAGTGCTAGGTTCACTGTTAAGTTTGCAAGCTCATAACGTCACAGACGACGCCAGTAAACAAGTTCTCAAAGCAAGTCAAGCACGTGTTCGCGCCATGGCCGACGTTCACGAAGTGATGTACCGCAGCGACCGCTTTAGCGACCTCAACATCAAAGCTTATATTGAACGCGTTGCCCGCACCATGCAACGCGCCCTTGAGGCGCAGCATATTCACCTTCACTTCAACTTGCAAGATGTCAGCATCACCATTCAAGAAGCTATTCCGTGCGGCTTGGTGTTTAACGAGATGTTAAGTAATGCTTTCAAGCACGCGTTTCCTGAAACGAGTCAGCAACGCGCCAATGCCAACGTTACAATTGCTTTATACGAGAGCTACCTACCTCAGCTAGATAACAACACTAATGACGGTAAGATGACACGCTACACGGGGTCTTTTAATCTAGTTGCCGACTTTGGATCCAACCTTAAACAAATCCCCAATACCCATCCTTGGGTTTATTTAGAGGTTAAGGACAATGGCATAGGCATGGCTGAAGATAAACCTAGCAACTTTGGTACCTTTTTAGTTGAAACCTTAGTTGAGCAGTTACAAGGTGTTCTTGCTGTTAGTAGTCGTGTACAACAAGGAACAACGGTAGTACTCATGTTTCCTAATCAATACCGTCAGCGCAAGTCAACATCCAGAAAAACTTCTTAATGTTGTCCAGATAAATGCTCTGCGCGGTAGCTCTGTAAGCTTACGAGTTACGCCCTTGAGGTCGACCTCATTTTGATGAGGCACGTGTCAAAACCTCGAGGGCATCGATTACACTACTGCCTCAACCATCTTTAATTGTTTGCAAGAGCTGCATATCTGTAGTTTGCATGGTGAGTGGTGTAAACGATACATAGTTATTAGCAAGTGCCCAGCGGTCACTGCCGGGTGCAGGGTTATCTATACCTACGTAGGTTGACCAGTACACGGTGCGTTCACGAGGGTCTTGGGCTGGGATGATTTTTCGACCGTAGGCACTTGTAGAGACAAAGGTCCAGCGTATGTCGGTGGCTCGAGCCGCCCCTTGGTTAGCTTGCGGTTGCCCCTGGGTACTCGGCTTGTTAGAAGGAATATAAGGGTCTGAATCTTGCGTTTGCGCCGCTGGAAAGTTGACGTTAAGTAATGGAATATCGTGGGTATTGCGGGCGTGAATAGCCTCAGCTAAGTAAGGTGCCACATGCTCAAAGCCTTGGCCTAGGCTAGGGTCAGCTGCACTTAAGGCAATGGCCGGAACACCCATCGCCACAGCTTGCCGGGCCGCTGCCACCGTACCCGAGTGCATGACCCCGTAGCCCGCGTTAGCTCCCATGTTGATACCCGAAAGCACCAAGTCAACACCCGAGAAAAGGCTTAGCCCCACAGCTACAGAATCCGCTGGCGTACCGTTGATGCTATAGCCCTCAAACGCATTTGGCGTGCCCTGACTAACCTTGACAACATCACTTGATGCCGCCCGCAGCGGTGCATACACAGTAATGCTATGACTGGTTGCAGATTGTTCTGAGGCTGGGGCGGCAATTACCACCTCACCATGACTCGCTGCCATACGGGCAAGCGCGTGAAGCGCAGGACTGTGGATGCCGTCGTCGTTACTGATAAGAATTTTCATCTTTAAAGCACCTCGAATAACCTAAATTTCATTATCTAATCAAGAAGATGTGCTATGAGTAGATTGTTAGAACATGTTAAAGTGTCTTTTGATGGGCGAAGATATTAAGCACCATGACTTACTCAAGTATATTCCTGACAACGGATCTGAGGAGCTTTAGCTGTGCCAAACACACAAGATGAGTGGTTATGGTGGCTTTTTAGTGTAGTGATAGTAAGTTTGCTCATGAATTTAATAGCAGCGGCAATCTACCCGCAAATAGAAAAAAGGCTTGCTAAACGCTCAGCAAAACGTAGGGCACTTCTCCAACAAAAAGAGG
>JBCCBI010000146.1:0-12090 GCA_039034155.1 Deinococcota bacterium
CCGTGTTTACATGGTGAAGGTTCACAAACCTTAGTCTAGCACTCATGGCTAGCACATAAATCAAGTTAACGCTTAGGTTCATTCTTTTGGAAATCAATCAACAACGCTGTGAGTTGTCGACCTCAGACAAAACACATCATTAACTCTTGCTAAGTTTCAAGAGATTTCAGATGATAGCTATCTCAGCGGTCAACTATTTGGTCAGTATTTTGTAGTGGCGCGAATGAAAGCTGCAAGTTGCCTGTTACCGGATGCGTATACGGCGTTGCACTAACGTTAAACGTAGCTTGAAGTTGTTGCGGTGTAAGCACGTCATGGGTGCTACCTGAAGCAACTATGCGGCCTTCTGAAAGCAGATAAAGCCGCTTACAGTAGTTGGCTGCTAGATTGAGGTCGTGAAGGGTCACGAGGGTTGTGATACCAAGCGATGTAATGAGCTCGAGCAACTCTAACTGATAGTGAATATCCAAGTGGTTAGTTGGCTCATCCAAAACGAGCAGTTTAGGTTCTTGCGCTAATGCCCTAGCCACAAGCACCCGCTGTTTTTCACCGCCCGATAGGGTCGAAAAAAGACGTTTTGCAAACGCCGTCATCTTGACACGTGCTAGCGCGTCACGGCAAATGCTTGCGTCGCTAGCAGTATCACTTTCGAAGGGGCGCTTGTGAGGTGTGCGTCCCATTTCAACAACCTCAGCTACTGTAAATTCAAATTCACTAGGGTGTTCTTGTACAACCACGCCCGTGCGTTGGGCTGAGCTTTTAGCGCTTAACTTCCACACATTATCGCCACCCAGATGCACAAACCCAGCTACAGGTTTGAGTAACCTGTAAACGCTGCGCAGCAACGTGCTTTTGCCACTGCCATTGGGGCCAATGAGGCCGACAACTTCACCATGACCGACATTAAGTTTGACCTCTTGAACGATACGCTTGGCGTCAATATCAACACACACATTGTCAACGGCTAAGTTCATGTCTCACCTCGACCACGGCGTAATAACCACAAGAAAAATGGGCCGCCTAGAGCCGCCGTAACAATCCCAACAGGCAGTTCACTAGGGGCAATAATGACGCGACTAAGTAAGTCAGTGAGTACGAGATACACCGCACCGAGCAAAGCTGCTGTCGGTAACACGCGGCGGTGGTCAGCACCGACCAAAAAGCGAACAATATGCGGAATCATCAGCCCCACAAAGCCAATCGCGCCACTAATTGCTACTGCCACACCTACCAGTAAAGAGGTGACCACAAACAGTTCTTGGCGGAAACGCTCTAAGTTGATGCCCAAACCTACCGCAGATTCATCGCCCGCAAGCAGTGCATTGAGCGGTCTTGCTCTTGCTAGAAGCCAGATACTGGCAACCGCAAGAATGAGCGCAGGCGTACCAAGATACTGCCACTTTGCACCACCTAAGTTGCCCGCCAGCCAATATAAAACACTCGCTACCGCACTGCCCCCAGGCTGCGCAGCGCGAAGCACTAGATAGCTGGTAAAGGCCTGCAACACATAACCGACGGCAACACCGGCCAGAATCAAACGTGTGGGCGTTACCCGACCGCGTTGCTGCGCCAAGAAGTAAACCAGCACCATTGCGCTGAGTGACCCTAGAAACGCGGCGATGCTCACCGACACGCCGCCCAGCGCCATTGAACCAAGCGTAATAACGGCAACAGCAGCAATTGACGCACCACTCGAGATACCCAAAATATATGGATCAGCTAGCGGGTTACGCACCATCGCCTGCAAGACGGTGCCAGACACCGAGAGCGCAGCACCAACAATCGCAGCAAGCAGCACTCTTGGCAAGCGAAACTCCCAAACGATTTGTTCTTCAACAGGTCGCCACTCACCTAGGGTGATACCAAAGGTATTGTGCAAAATGATTCGCAAAATTTTTTCAAAGGGCAAGGGCACTGCACCTACCGAGACCGACAGGACAATAGCAACTACAAGCCCGAGGCCTAATCCAACAGTCAAGAGCCAGAAAAAACTCGGCCAGCGTTTTTGTGAATTTATAGCTGCGGATGATCTTGTGGCGCTGTTCATTCTAGGCGGGCACAATCTGTTTAGAAGGCTTCAGGATGCAACATTTGTGCCACTTGCTCAATCGCTGCAACGGTGCGGTAGCCAGCAGGAGTCACGCCATCGGGCAACAGCAGAGCGCGGTCATTAACCGTTGCGGGTGCGCTAGGGAAGGTCGTGTACAAAAAAGAGCGCAGATTCTCAAAGGTATCTGACCAAGGGATGATCAGATAGGCTTCTGGCTCGAGTGCGGCGATAACTTCTAGACTGTAGCCACCAAACGTCTGCTCTTCATCTGGGAAAATGGTTTGCCCGCCTGCCAGCTCGAGGATATTGCCATACACGCCATTGGTAAATACATTTAGCGGACCTTCACCCCCATAGGTGATGACAGCAGATACTGCGTCAGCATCACCGGTAGCTGTTTGTATGACAGCCAAGCGTTCCCGCATCTCAGTGATGAGTGCGCCCGATTCTGTTTGAACATCAAAGATGATGCCGATGTTGCGTACATCGTCGAAGAACATATCAAACCGTGCCTGGGTTGCGTCGCCGCCGCCACATTCCGTACTCATGCTATAAACCGCAACGCCATCCTCTGTCCAGTCTTCAATAGACAGTGTTTCTTCGGGAAAATCGAAGCTGTCATAAGACGCTAGTACAAAATTAGGTTGTAACACCAGCGCGGCTTCGGCAGCAGGGTAGCGCTGGTACTGATTGGGAATTTGAGCATACTGCTCGGCAAGGTCGCCACCGTCGTAATCGTTATGGAAGGCGTTGCCGATGACGCTCTCTGCCAGCCCAAGTCGTGCTAGCGTGTCAAATCCGTTCCAGTATGTCGTGTAAACGCGCTGTGGTGGCGCATCAACCGTGATGCTGCGTCCGCAGGTCTCGATGGTAACAGGGTAAGACGTGCGCTGCTCCGATTCGCTCGTGTCTTGAGCGAGTGCGAGGATGGCAAAAAAGCTCAGGAAAATAACAAAGAGTATGGAGCTTACACGGTAGTCAAACATCATTTCTCCTGTGTATTGATATGTGAATATCATTAAAGTATGTGGCATTCGATGCATTTAGTTTAGCCGTCAACATCAGCGGTGAGTGGCAACACCAGAAAACCCAAAATCAAGGTCAGCAAGCCTAGGCGCTGATACTTTATTCTTTTCTCCCTAAGTATTGATACATGCCAACGGCATTGGCTTTGAAACTAAATGTCTCATAAAACGCTTTGCTTCGCTCAGCGCAAAACAGTCCAACAAACGCCATTGGGGGTGCATTGTGCTTACACCAGTTCACAAGACGTTCAGTTACGCCTTGTCCAATCCCGCGGTGCTGGTGTGCTGGATGAACGGCAACATCTTGAATGTAAAAAAACATGGCACCGTCACCCACAACACGACCCATACCGACAAGGGTCTCTGCGTGTAGTGCGACAACGTGGTGAAGTGAACGCTCGAGCAACGTTTCTACGTGATCCTGCGCTAAAAATTTTTCCCAGCCCACCGCCTGGTAAAGGTTGATGTACTCTGCTTTACTTGGTGGGCGCTCATGAAAGGTGTAGGCTACGCCGTTATTCAAAGGCTTCTGGAAATAAGGCTTCAGCCATCGCTTCTACACCCAAATGGTTTCTCACGCCAGGATTGATAAGTCCATAATCAATAATCACAATTCGGTCATTTTGCACAGCCGTCATATTCGGAAACGTCTGTCTAATAAACTCTGCCCTAGCTTCTGCATTGCCGTCATATTCAGCAACAATCACCACGTCGACATCTCGCGCTACAACAGCTTCAATACTCACTTGACTGTAGGTTTCAGGTAAATCTGCAAAGGCGTTTGTGCCACCTGCGAGGTCAAGCACAAATCCGTACGAACCCGCCCCGAAAATGCCCAGCGGACCTTCGCCCGCATCGTAAATCATTACGCTCGGGCTGTCTTTGCCAGCGATGCGCGTTTGCACGTCGTCAAGGGTAGCTTCCATCTCGGCAATAAGCACCTCGGCGCGGTCTTCAACACCAAAGAGCTTGCCCATATGACGAAGGTCTGTGTAGTTGTCCTCAAACGTAGCGTCTAGGCGACCACTATCACATTTGGCAGTAATTGTGTAAATCTGCCCACCATTGTTCTCAATGTCCTCAACGGTAGCAAAGCCGTTTTCTGCGGTGTAAAACCAGTCAGGCTGATTGTCCATCACCAAGTCAGGCTCGTAACTCAGGGTGACTTCACGTGGAATCACAAAACTGTCACCGACCAAATTGAGGCTCTGGTAGGTTTCTTGTAAGTCATCGGGCAAGACTTCACCGAAATTGGCAGCCGCCACGATGCGGTCTTCAAGACCCAGACTCAATAATAATTCTGTCGTGACTGAGTAAAGACTTACCACGCGCTCGGGGGCTTGATCGAAGGTCACGGTGTTGCCGCAATTTTCAATCGTCACAGGGTAGGACGTGCGTTGTGACTCGGTAGCGGTTTCTTGGGACAAGCTGGCAGTGGCAACCAAACTCAGAAAAATAACCAAAGGTATACGTTGCAAAGCATAAGAAAACATCATCTTTTCTCCTTACTGATATACAGTTCTCATTAGCGTACGACGGGCTTCGTTTTGGTGTCAACGGAAAGTTGTTAACGCAAAATTGTCAACATAGAGTTGTGATAGCTCGAGCCTCACCTCGCCTGTCTCCACATGAGCCACAAGAAAAAAGGACCGCCCAAAATAGACGTGATGACTCCCACAGGTAATTCCACTGGTGCAAAGGCGGTGCGCGCAATTACATCAACCCAAATGAGGAAGATGCTCCCCACAAATACCGTCACAGGCAGTACCAAACGGTGATCCGACCCCAACATCAAGCGCACCGCATGAGGAACCATAAGACCCACAAAGCCAATGGCACCACTCACCGCAACCATCACACCCGTGACCAGCGAAACCACCACAAACAGCTGACGGCGGAAGCGGTTAACGTCAATACCTAACCCCGTTGCACTTTCATCTCCTATAAGCAACGCGTTAAGGTAGCGCGCTTGGGCGTTTAAGTAGAGGGTGCCAGCCAAAAGCACCAGACTAGGTAAACCCAACGCCGCCCAATTTGCCCTGGCTAAACTGCCCAAGGTCCACGAAAGTACTTGCCCTGCTAAAAAGCGGTTGTCGGACGTTAGCGTGATAAAACTGGTAACGCCCGAAAACACATAGGCAGCACCCACACCCGCCAAGATCATGCGGTGCGGGTAAAGTTGACCGCGCTGTTGCGCTAACGTAAACACCACAGCAAAGGTCAGCATGGCACCCAAAAATGCAGCCAGCGACACTGCATACACGCCTGCAAACGCAAACACGCCCAGACCAATGGCGGTAACCGCCCCCACAGACGCGCCTGACGAAATACCCAGAATGTACGGGTCAGCTAGGGGGTTACGCACCAGTGCTTGCATACACGCACCCACCACTGCTAACCCTGCGCCCACAAACACGGCTAACAAGACTCTGGGAAAGCGGATGAGCCAGACAATATTTTCGTGTGCGCGTGACCACTCGCCAGCCTCGAGCCAACCGAGTTTGTGCGCGGCAATTTGCCAGACGTGCTGGGTTGGAATACGCACTGGGCCAAGGCTTACCCCCAAGGTCACAGATACTAGTAGCGCCCCGCCAAGCACGAGCAGCCACAGCTTAAAGCGCACAGACAATTACTCGAGCCTGTCAGGGTACAGCGCTCTGGCAATGTTTTCTAAAGCAGTAATATTTTCTAACCCAGGGGTTGCTTGCTTGTAGGTCATCGGCACAAAGCGCTCGTTTATCACAGCACTTACATCCGCAAGTGCAGGCTGGCTTGTTAAAAAGGCAACCTTGTCTTCAAAGGATGACCAACTGCTGTCACCTACCAAAATAACTTCAGGGTCACGCGCGACAACCTCTTCCCAACTGACAGTCATCCAGTCTTGTTGCACGTCAGCAAAAATATTCGTACCGCCCGCTTGCTCTATTAGAGTATTGGGCATACTGAGCGCCCCCGAGGTAAAGGGGCTATCTTCGCCGCTGTCAAAGTTAAAGACTCGCAGCGGCTGGCTTACGTCCCCAACGGCGTCGTCAATGCGCGTCACCTCAGCGCTAAGTTCATTAACTAATACCTGTGCTTCGTCCTGAACACCAAAAATGGCGCCTGCTGCCAAAATATCGTCGTAAAGCGCGTCAAAGCCCTCAGGCTGCTGGCCGCCGGCCCTAGCGCAAGATTCGCTGACGGTGTAGCTAGGAATTCCTGCGCGCACCAGGTTTTCGGGCGTTAAGCCTGAATCTTCACTAAAGCCATAACCCCAACCCGTCCACACAAAATCCGGGTCAGTACCGAGCACAACCCCAAAACTGGGCGGCGGCCAAGACTCTTCAGAGACGATGGCGATGTCTGCACTGCGCTCAACGTAAGGTGCTTGGACTTTTTCACTGGGGATGCCGCCTGTCCAGACACCTGCAATGCGCTCATCCAAACCAAGCTCGAGCATGATCTCGAGCATGTTGGCTTCAAAAATAATCGCCCGTTCGGGCGCGCTTTCAAACACAACGGGCTCACCACAAACCTCGACGGTGACAGGGTAAGTTTGGGCTGCACCCAAACCTGTAAGCCATAACCCAACCAGCACAACCCCTACACTAATAAGCTTTCTCATACATCCTCCTCTAAACACATGCGTTGAAGTTTAATGTCATTAACAACAACATCGTCTGAGTGATTGCCTTCGTTACGGTGCTCAGTAAATTCAAGTACCATCAGCATCTCAACTAGGTTCGACTCAACTAGGCGCGACTCAACTAGGCTCAGCCGTGACCAGTGCTGCAATGTTGGCTATTAACCAAGCAGACGCAGCACACAATTGCAACCAGTCTCCACTGGAGCTGATGCCATATACCAACATGCTGGCAATCCAGCACAAGCTGGCGACCGTCTGCCCAAGCCATTCCACGCGCAGCGCTCGCTCGAGCCGACTTTTCTTGGGAGCTAGCAATTCTGTACTCTCTCCTCCGCTAGTTAACACGCGCACTCCTCCCCGCAACACGAGAGGTCATCTAAATACATGCCCCACGTGCGGTACGTCTCGAGTTGCTCAGCTGCTAGGCCTAGCGAGGTTGCAATTGCCTTGGCAACAACTGCAAACCGCTGTCTATACTTGTAGATAAAACAAAAGATGTGGTTGTCGTGACGAACGGCTGCGCCGCACAGGAAAAGCCCCGAAGTTAGCGTGGACTCATCATGCTCGTTTAGGAGCGGAAGACCGTCATCGCGTAGTTCAAACAAGTCACTAACCAATGTGTGACTACCCTCAAAGCCACCTGCTAGCAAGGGGCGCACAGGGGTGTGGAACTGACGCCCACCCTGCGTAACAACCTCGTAACCAGCGTGGAACGACGGGTTGACGGACACGATGGTTGTATCTGGAAAAAGTGCCACACGTTCAGTGAATGTAGGCGATCGCATCCGCTCGAGCGAATACGTTGAAAGCGCCACACTAGGGTCAGAACTCTCTGACTCCCAAGGGTGACCGCTATCAAAAAGGCGAACCCGTTTACCGCGCTCAGCCAGGTAATGGGCGACATCAATGCCACTCTCGTAACCACCGATGACAATGAAGTCATCCCCTTCTAACTCTGCGTAACTAGGAATCATCGCCGTGTGGCGGCACGATACACTGCCTAAAAACCCACCTAGTTGCGGATACTGAAAGTCACCCGCTGCCCAGATAACGTGCTGAGTTTGTAGGGTGCCAGCTGCGGTTTTAACGGCAAAAACATCATCCTGTTGGGTGATGGATATGACATCTATGTTTTCGTGAATTGGCACCTTAAAATGCTGCGCAATTAACTTGAGATAAGCAGCATACTGACGCCCCGTCGGGTGCTCAACCTCCAAAGTAAACGCGGGCGACGTTCCGATTACAACAGAGTTGAGGTCAAGCATGCCAATCGAATTGGTAGGGAACGAGGGCGTAATAAACCGTGTTTCAGCTGGCCACAGGGCGAAGGACGCGCCAACCGTGTGACGCTCGAGCACCACAAAGTTCTCCACCCCCGCTTGCTGTAGGGCAACCGCAACACCCACACCTGCTGCACCGCCACCGACAACAACCGCATCGTAAATATGATTTGAGGGCAAGTTAGTCATCCTTACATACCCTTAAATCTCTGTGAATGCCTAGTTGGACGGTAAGCACCAATCGCGCACACCAAAGTAATTGCCTTCATCGACGGATAAAGGTTCTAAAGGTTGAACGCCGCTGCCATCAATGTTGCTAATAAACATCTGGCGGAAGTCGCCTGCCTCAGATCGGTTACTGTTAAAGACCATCTGCGTGGCGTCCGGTGACCAGTTGGCGACGGTGTGGCCGACATCACTTAGGACGAGTTGTTCGTTACTACCATCAGCTGCCATCGTGTAAATGTCAACGGTGCCGTCGCGTTCGGTTAAAAACAGAATCTGGCTACCATCAGGTGACCACTCTACGTTATAGGCGAAGAATCTGTGAGCACCTGAGGTAATCTGCTCGAGCTCACCATCATCAGTTCCAAGCATATAAATATTGCCATAACCCTCTTCACCACGGTAGCTATGAAACCCAATCACAGACCCATCTGGTGAGAAAAACGGGGTGCGGTCACGAAAGTCACCAGGCGTTAAATTGCGCGCGCCACTGCCATCGGCATTGATGACCCAAATGTCGCCGCTTTCAGCATCTTCAACATGACTCACCCAAGTGATCTGTGTACCATCAGGCGAGTAACTGGCGTTGTAATCGCGGGCGTCATCGTTGGTAATACGTTGCAGGTCGGTTCCATCTACTGCCATGGTGTAGATGTCTTCGGTATCTTCAAAGTTGCCGTAAAAGACGATCCTCGAGCAGTCGTTATTGAAGTAACCCCGATACGCGTAGCTACCAGCAGGAACATTGGTCAGGTTGGTGACCGTACCGTCCGGTTCCAGCAAGCAAACATCACCTGTTTCGACGCCACTTTCATCGGTAACGGTGCAGTCAATGGTTATTAGACCTGTATCAAACGTCGCCATGTCCTCACCAAGGGCTACCATGACCCCTAAACCAATAACTAACATAACCCCTAAACCAATAAGCTTGTTCATATATTCTCCCTTGAAAGTGTGCGTTTTAGCTTGATGTCGTTGACGGCAACGCCGTCGTAGTCAGTGATTTTCTTGTCGTGCTCGGTGAACCCTAGCGCCTGATAAAACGCAAGGGTAGGCATGTAGTTCTGAAAGGTCGTTACGAAGAGGGTTGTGATGCTTGGCTCGAGGCTTGAAGCTAAATACTCTACAAGGTCTCTCCCTAGCCCTCGTCCACGATGCCGCTGTGCCACGTGAATCCAATAGAGTTCTGCTTCACTGTCACTTGTGTGGTCAGCAGCAACACAGCCCAGACGTTCACCTGCTTGCTCGCAAACAAAGTAGTAACGGTAATTGGCGATGGCTCGAGCAATGGCTTCCGTGGTGCCGTAGCGTTGCAAGGCAACACTTGCATAACTTTCTGGCATATAGCCCACATAATCCTGTTCCCAGCCTTCGCGCTGCATGGCTTGGAGGTGGGAAATGTCGTGCTCAGCAGCTTGCCTAATGATGTACATCCCTTGCCTCCTTCTGGCTACTTCTGTTGTTGGGTTGTCAGTTGGATACACTTCCTTAAACACAAAGCAACTTCAACCTCAAAAATAGGGGTAATCACGATGCCTCCAATCAGGAATCAATACTTAATGATAATAAGTTATCATTAAGGGTGCTGTGAAGGTATGTGTCGAATGACATCTATTAACAAAAGGGTGTAGGGGATTTAGTTGTTGGGGGTTAAATCAACACAGCAAACAATGTGGAAGTACCTCCAAGTTGAAACACACTAAGTATCAAACTCAGCAGCGCCCATCCTTAACCGCTAAACGCATGTCACGAAAACTGCGGTTTCCAGATAGGAGGTACTTATCTCAACCTCATGCAGATCGTTCATCTTTCCATATGGCTGCAACGTAACTCACGACAAATACTGAGATGAACGACGGTTGAGATGAGCGATATTATTTAAAGAAATACTTCACAATTATTTTGCTTGAATTTTATTTATCTTACTAAGGTACTAGCAAGCGTTAAAACAGATGCATGACTTGCTGTGCTGTTGTCACCATTGATGTGTTACGCACCATCTATGAATTATCTAAATGGCATTGTAGTTGTAAAGGACATCAAAACCTGTTTGTCACGATTTGCTTGAACTCTAGTTTAGGCTCAAGCGACCTTGCTCGAGCACAAAATATGTCCAAGCGTCGTTATTACTCAGATTACTTTCTACTAGCGTTCCAGCATAATTGATGATGTTCACCAATGCGTAACGTCCATCGGGTAACGCACTAATGTTGAGGCTTTGCATGGCAAGCTGTGCCACATAAACATCACTCCATCCTGGTGACAACCCTTGCACTTCACTGCGGCAACCCCAGTAAACGCGACTTTCAACAACCGTACCCGGCAACGCTTCAGCATCAATAAGACAAAACCCCACCTTGGGGTTGGACACCAGTGCTACAAGTGGCTGCCCCACTTCACTTACCGACCACAGTTCATAGCGCGCAAAGGTCGCTAGATGTAAATGCCCGTGCGCTTGCTCAAACACGTAGCTGCCAGCGTCTGTGTGCGTAATAAGTTCTGCGTCTGGGTCATTACTGTAGACCACCTGCATAAGTTGCTGACCCGTTACGTCGTTAGCATCCGGGCGCACTTCTAAGGGACCATCATCTTGATTACTAAAGCGCGTGGTGAATCTGAGCTGTAAACTATCATCATCGCGACTACCAATTAAGTCTAGGCCGCTGGGGGTATGCGCCACTAAGTCAGGCAATAGCGGTGCAGGCAGTACGTCGCTAACAGCTAAAAGCTCTCTGTTAGCAGCAACCACGTCAGCAACACTTGCGCCTTCATCTGCCCTAAACCCCAGCACGTCTCGCCCATCCCAGCTAATATCCAATTGTGGCACTACGAAGACATATACAAGCGCCACAGCTACATAAAACAGTCCAACGCCAAACCAAAGCCAACGCAGCACACGCTGTTTATTGAGTGGTAATTTGGATTGCATACTCTCTCCTAAAGGAACAGATGTGCTGGAGATATATTGATGCAGCAGTGATGACACAAATGTGATGGGGAATTTTTATTTTTTAGAGATTTAAATGCGTCTAGTACTTGTAAAAGCGCTAAACCAATCGAGACGGCGATTACATTTACTCTAAGTTATAGTTTCTAAGGTGAATGTGACCTTCAGTGAGGTTGCCGCCTAATCATAACTCACGTTAACCCTGTCTCACTAGTGCTTAACAGTGCTTTTATCCCCTCATAGACCGGAATACTGTGATAGTCACAAAAGAAAAATTTCACGATTTTCTTGCTCGAACTTTATTTACCTTGGCTTTAGGGTTGATTGTGTATGCTAATGATGATTTGCTCGAGTAAGGAGAACTATGAGAACACGCCTTCTAATAGTTGTTTTGTTTGCCCACTTTTTGATGGCATCAGCATCCGTAGCGCAAGAATCTGGGCTCACGCTGGTTGATTTTCCTTACGAAATTACAGATGATTTTAGCTTGGATCAGGTAGCTGTAGTAGCCTATGCCGACCAGCAAGTCGATGTCCAAATGGACGCTCTTTTTATTCCCATATACACAGATGGTGAACGTATCGAAGGTGGGCGCGTTCATCTACTGGATGTCTACGGAAGCAGCATAGCTCTGGATATCTTGCATTCAGCACAACAAGATAAAGTTGTCTTTTCATATGAAAACAGTTTGCGTGCTGACCTACTACAATACTTATACACTAGCGATATGCCTGATGACTTATGTCCCGAGATCAACGAATACATCAGCAATCACCCCAACTACGAGCCGCTTCTGACTCTTTACAAAACCTTATCTTCCAACCAATCTTCTATAAATGCAGATGAGTACGGCACGTACTACTCACTAAGTAGTGAAATAGTTTTAGGCTTATTCAAAGAATTTTTTGAATTAAGGTTTGCTAGAGTTTACATCAAAA
>JBCCBI010000147.1:0-12042 GCA_039034155.1 Deinococcota bacterium
CAGGCAAATCCTATCTTTTATGTCTCGAGCAGCCCCTGGAATCTCTACGACATGCTCACCGACTTTTTTGACATTAACGACATTCCCGCTGGCCCCCTCATGCTGCGCGACTGGGGCATTAAACCCAGTGAACTCCTACCCTTTGGTCACAAAACCCACAAGCTAGACAGCATCACTGGCATTATGGACGCGTATCCAGACTTGCCCTTTGTACTCATTGGCGACAGCGGGCAAGAAGACCCCGAAATTTACACAACCTTAGTGAGCAAATACCCGTCACGTATCAAAGCCATCTACATTCGTGATGTTAGTGACAACGCTCGTGACGCAGAAATTGCCAAGTTGCGCGAGGAAGTTGCTAAAGTCAACTGCCCCTTCTTACTTGTCAAAGACACCCTAGCTGCTGCCAACCATGCCGCCAAGCTTGGACTCATTGAACCAAGTGATGTTGATACCGTATGCCAACGGCAACTCGAGGACCTGGACAAACCCATCATGTAAGCTCTGACAATCACTAAAACCCCATATGACTCCGACGCGATGCTGCACACTTTAATCTTTGGGAAACGCGATGCTGCACATTTTAATCTTTGGGAAAGATGACATCAACATGTAACACAGCCAACTACGTAGGGAACTAACAAAACCTCTCTAGCTTGCAGCTATATGATGCAATCATGATCGAGACACTTTACCTCGCTAAACCGCGCGGCTTCTGTGCCGGTGTGGTCATGGCGATTGATGCTGTTAAAGACGCTGCCGCTGAGCTTTCTAATGAAGGTGACCTAGCTGTTTATCACGCGATTGTCCACAATGACACTGTGGTTGAACGGCTCGAGACCGACCACGACGTCCACTTTGTTGAGCGCTTAAGTGAGTTAGATGCTCTTAAAACCAAAGCTACTAGTGAAGGACGTACCTTAGCTGATACCGTTGTGTTTTCTGCTCACGGCGTAAGCCCAGCCGTCCGCAAAGAAGCCGCCCGTTTGGGTCTAGCTACTATTGATGCAACCTGTCCTCTAGTTACGAAGGTCCATACCGAGGCCAAAAAGTACGCCAAAGAGGGCTACCATATCTTGCTAATTGGCGACTCCACCAAACACCAAGAGGTCATTGGCACACGCGGCGAAGCACCTGATGTCACAACCGTCGTGAGTGTCATCGGTAACCGCAAGCACGACCCCAATCTAGCTAACCCACACACCGTTACCGTGCCCGACCCAAACAAAGTTGTAGTGCTAACCCAAACAACGCTGTCAGTTGATGACACCATGAAAACCATTGCCATCCTCAAAGAACGCTTTCCCAAGTTGGTGGTGCCACCTAGAGACGACCTTTGCTACGCCACCAAAAACCGTCAAGACGCAGTGCGCGGCATTGCGCCGCATGTGGAGATGTTTTTAGTCGTCACCAGCGACTACAGCTCCAACGGAATGCGGCTGCTAGAACTTGCTGAAGACCTTTGCGGCAACGCCAAACGGGTTGAAAGTGTGGCGGACATTGAAGAAACGTGGCTCACTGGCGTGCACAGTGTAGGTGTTACCTCAGCAGCGTCTACCCCAGATGATTTGGTTCAGGGCATCGTCACCTTTTTTCAGGCTCGTAATCCTGAGCTTACCGTCGTTGAAGAAGGTGAATGGGAAGACATCACGTTCCGCAAGCCCAAACGTATGCCTGCGCCTGTGAGTGGTTGATGCTTAAATCACACCTGAATTGTGTTGGAGGCCAACTCTCTCATCTGTTGTAACGGGGGTGATGGTGCTCGAGCCACCCTCAACTACCTATAACCCTAAACAAACACGTGGTGATGTTGACATACACACCACACCAAATATTTCCCCCCATCGCCCGCTCTCCCCTTCTCCCTGTTCTAACCCGAGCAACACCTTAATTAACCCATGACCACACCCTACCCTTACCCTGTAAGCATCGCTCCCATGATGGACTGGACGGACCGTCATTACCGCTACTTTATGCGCCAACTGACCCGGCGCACGCTGCTTTACACCGAAATGATTACCACCGGGGCCATTCTGCACGGCAACCAAGCACGGCATTTGGACTTTTCAGTGTTAGAGCATCCACTCGCCCTACAACTTGGCGGCGATAACCCCGAGGCACTCGCAACGTGTGCCAGCATTGCTGAAACCTGGGGTTACGACGAAGTCAACCTCAACGTAGGGTGTCCTAGCGACCGCGTCCAAAACGGTAACTTTGGGGCCTGCCTTATGGCGCAACCTGAGCTTGTGCGTGACTGCGTACAAGCGATGCGTGAAAGTACACGTTTACCCATCACGGTCAAACATCGCATCGGCATTGATAACCTCGACAGCTACGAGGACATGGCGCATTTTGTGGAGGTTGTTGCCGCTGCGCGTTCGGCTAAATTTACCGTTCACGCGCGCATTGCGTGGCTGCAGGGCTTGAGTCCTAAAGAAAACCGCACGGTGCCGCCTTTACGCTATGACGACATCTACCGTCTCAAAAGAGACTTTCCAGAGTTAGCTATTGAACTTAACGGCGGCGTTCTTAGCCTCGAGGACATTGGCAAGCACTTAACTCAGGTTGATGCAGTTATGTTGGGACGTGCTGCCTATCAAAATCCGTATTTATTTGCCGAGGTTGATAGGCAAATTTATGGAGAGGTAGATGAGGTACCCTCGAGACACGATGTTATCCACGCTATGCTGCCTTACATGGACGCCATGCTAGAAAAAGGCGTTTACCTGAGCAGCATGAGCCGGCACATGTTACAACTTTTTGCGGGGCAGCCGGGCGCTAAAGCGTGGAAGCGTCATATCAGTGAAAACGCACACAAAACCGGTGCAGACACGCGTGTCTTGCGTGACGCCCTCGCTAAGGTGCCAGAGCGCGTGCAACATGCTCGAGGCTCACTCAGCAGCAATATTCCCAATAGCAATATTTATAGCTCAGCATAAACGTCTTCAAGACTTAGACTCAGATTGACGCAAGGCAGCGTGAGCACCTTGTCGTCCAAAATGTCTTCAAGGAACCATCGTCCGTCATCGCTAAGGCGAAAAACCTCGAGCCGCTGATGATGTTGATTTACCAGTACATAAGCCTGCAAACTGCCAATCTTCCTATAAGCATGAAACTTTTCACCCCGGTCGATGGCTTCGGTACTGTCCGAGAGGACTTCGATAATAAGACAAGGTTTTGTTTTGTAGTAGGCGTGGTCGTCGCTGTCATCACATACCACCATGACGTCTGGATAGTATGACGTCTGCTCATTAATTTTGAGTTTCATATCCGCAAAATAGCTACGGCATGGTGCCATCTCAGCAGCAAGTAACCGCGCATAGAGTTTGCCGGAAATACGATTATGACGCTCACTAGCCCCAGCCATCATAAACAGCTCGCCACCGACAAATTCATGTTTGTGCTCGCTGTGCGTTTCAAACTCGAGGTAGTCCTCAAAGCCGACATCTGTTTTAACAGGCGCTTGTCGCATACCTTAAAGTATAAACCTAGCAAGTCAGTAGTGGGTTGAGCCTCGCAGCAACTTGCTAAATGTAGGCTCAAAGATGTACAAGGGTCTACAAATTCGCTACAATTTAGCGTTTGACGTGTGACCGTCTTGTTTATCACCCGCAGACAATACAGATAGACACTATATCTTTGACAGCATTCTTGCCGCACGCTCAACAACTTAACTCTGGCAGCTTAAATCTAACAGCCCAACCCTGCCGAATCGCGTTTCGCAGGACAGTTTTTGGCAAGTTTAGAATGACTATTCGCAGGGAGGAACTCATATGAAACTCGCAGCAACCCAGCGCAACGCTGGTAAAGCCAATCAGCTTAGAAGCAGCGGACAACTTCCAGGCATTGTTTACAACAAGCAGGTGAACATGCCTGTCAGCGTAGAACTGCGCGCGTTTGACAAGGTATTTCGTGCCCAAGGTACCTCACACGTTATTGAGCTAGATGTGGATGGTAACTCGCACGATGTGCTGGTGAAACAAGTTCAAATGGACAAACGCCGCCGCTTGCCGATTCACATAGACTTTTACGAAGTTACCGCTGGTGAGCAAGTTGAGGTTGGGGTCGCTATTGACTTTGTGGGCAACCCAGCAGCTGTTAAAGAAGGCGCACAGATTGACGTTCAACGCCGCGATGTCACCATTAAAATTGTGCCCAGACTTATTCCAGATAAGCTCGAGGTTGATATTAGCAACTTGGGCTTTGGCGATTCACTACATGTCAGTGACATTGTTGGTTTGCTTCCTGCCGAAGCTGAAGTTATGGATGATACTGAACTTACCCTCGTAGCTATTGTGGCACCAAGGGTTGCCGAAGAAACTGAAGACGAAGCTGACGGTGAAATGACCCAACCCGAAGTCATTGGTGCAAGTGATGACGACAACGAAGCTGGTGACGACGAAGGTTAAGCTTCACCAGCTAATGTAACAGCTAATGATTTTAATGTGATGGCTAGGCTGTTTAGTTTAGCCATCACATTGCGTTAGTAGCTAAGCAAAGGTAGCTCGAGCTAATTCTCGAGATTTTTTAATTCTCGAGGCTTCTAATTCTCAAAGTCTTTAGGAACACTCGTGACCTCACCAACACCAGTAACAACGATCATCGGTCTTGGCAATCCAGGTAGGCGTTATGCAAACACCCGGCATAACGCTGGCTTTCTTGTTGTGGACGCATTAGCTGAACACATGGGGGCAAGTTTCCGTAGTGGGCGCGAAGCTGAGGAAGCTAAAGCAGACGGCATTACCTTAGTGAAGCCGCTCACGTTTATGAATGCATCCGGCAAAATTGTGCAGCGCTATGCCACCAAAACCAAACCTGAGCGTATCCTTGTCATTCACGACGACCTCGATTTACCCCTAGGACGGTTGCGTTTTAGGTTTGGCGGCAGTTCCGGTGGGCAGCGCGGCGTACAAGACACGATTTCGCGCATTGGCAAAGACTTTTATAGGCTTAAGGTGGGCATTGATAGGCCGCCAGCTGGTTGGGAAGTGCAGCGCTGGGTACTCAGTCCGTTCCAAGAACGTGAGCAGACACTCTTAGCTGAGGTGATTGAGTCCGCCAGAGATGCTGTTTTACTCGCGCTCGATAAAGGCATTAATCAGGCGATGGGAGACTACAATGGCCGTGATCTGCGCGTTCCAGACAAGTCTCAGCAAGCATTATCACCATCGTTGTCATCATCGTTGTCATCATCGTCGTCACCCCAATTAAAGGCATCACCTTCAAGTTCATTAACAAAGGTAGTATCAGCCTTAACCCAGACAACAGTAGATGCTAAGCAGCCCACACCTATCAGCATTCAGACACCCTCTGATGATAGCAACTAAGTATGCCATCTGAGCAGCCTTTGTCTGAAGGTATATCTTCTGACACAACAGCTGACGTAGTAACACCATCACCTATAGCAGATAAACCTCAATCTGCTGACCACCCAACCACAGCCCGCCCTGCTGTAGCCCGTAACGCCATCACGCTAATGATAGGCACGCTAGCAAGTCGGGTGTCTGGCTTGGTGCGTACCTCGTTACTTTTGCAGCTTTTTCCGGTGACGATGACAGATGCGTTTTTGGTTGCCTGGAAAATTCCCAACTTGTTCCGTGAACTTTTAGCGGAGGGTGCGCTCACCAACTCGTTTGTGCCGGTTTACGCGTCGCTTAAAGGTGAGGATGCCAAAAAGCTCACTGCTGCACTCACTGTCTCACTGGCAATGATCAACAGTCTGTTGCTAGTCCTTGCCCTCTACACTGCGCCGTGGCTCGTGGATGTCATGTTGGCAGATAGCTCGAGCGTCAACGTTACCCTAGCCATCCAACTTACCCGCCTCACCTTTCCTGTTTTATTTGCTATCTCACTAGCCGCCCTAGCAATGGGCGTGCTCAACGCTGAAGAACGCTTTTTTGCACCTGCCTGGGCTCCAGTTGCACTCAACGTTGCGGTCATTTTGGGGATGCTTGTGTTCCCCGCCAACGTTCACGCGCTGGCGTTAAGCGTCGTTGCTGGGGGGCTACTGCAACTTCTTGTGCAACTGCCCAGTTTGTGGCGTCACAAGCTTATTCCAACAACTTGGCAGCTTTGGCATCCGCAACTTTTGGATGTTTTGCTGTTGATGGCACCGTTTGCGCTCACCACGGGCGCACGCCAAGTGCTCAACGTGGTGGCGAATTATCAGCTGAGTTTGTTACCCGCTGGGAGTGTGACTGCTTACGAAAACGCCAATTTGCTGGTGAGTTTAGCGTTGGGTCTGTTTAGTGTGTCGCCTGCGCTCGCGTTTTACTCGAGACTCAGTCAACAGGCCACCCACGCGCCAGAGAACTTTGCGAGCACTCTGCTCGATGGCTGCAAGCTCATCAGCTTTTTAACAGCACCCGTAGGGTTGTTGATGTTGGTTCTAGCTGAACCTGCCGTGCGCACTATTTGGGATATTCGGCTGGCAAGTGGGCAAAGCCAAACCATTCAGTACACTATTTTGGCTGTTGTACCTTTGGGCCTCGCCATTTTCCCATTGGGCTTAAATAACTTGCTATTGCGTCCGTTTTACATTCGCAAGCAAGTGCGTACTGTTATTGCCATCAGCGTAGGGTTTATGGGCTTGAGCGCGGTGCTTTACGCGCTACTAGTACCTGAGTTGGGGATTGCGGGATTATCTGTAACAACTGTACTTATTAACTGGTTACAACTTATAACCTTACTATTGTGGCTTAAGCGTACGGAGCGGCTCGAGCTACTCACCTTCACCCGTCACGCCGCCCGCGTTTGGCTCGCCGCCAGCGCTGCTGGCCTCATTACGTGGGGGCTGATGGTGAGTCTACCTAGTGCACAAACTTGGCTACAGATTGTCTTACGGGTTGGTCTGGGTGGCTGTGTTGGACTTGGCAGTTACGGCATTCTAGCCTTAGTTCTTAATCTTTCTGAGGTTCAACAACTCAAAAAACGCTTTTTGAGATAATCTTCCAACTAAGCAATATCTAGCTTTAAGCATTAACTCTCAAACAAGATTCTAGACGTCAGCCTCGAGCCTCATCTGACTGTTCTGATTGCATATCACCTGTATCACTTGTGATGGCGTCATCATCAACTTGTACATCATATGCGTGTGATGTAGTCTCGTCAGATGGTTTATCTGAGGGTATCTCCATGCTGACTTTGGTTGCTTGAGTTGCAGGATTTAGCGAAGAATCTGAGGTTTGACTAGGTGTTAAGCGCCCCGGCTTCCGTGATACAGCTTGGGAGAGTGAACTATCTTTATCGTTTTTGCGGTAAACCTCTTGTGACCCACCCGAAAGTTCTGCCCAGGTAACTTGATCGTCCATGCTGATAACTTTGACCGGGCAAGATTTCACACACGCGTCGCAGCCGTTGCAGTGATCTGGCTCGAGCCATAAACTTTTACCGCCACCTTCACCTGCAGGTTCAAAGACCCTCGAGAAGGCATCTGTCGGACACACTTTGGTACAAATTGGGCAAACAATGCAGCCTTCTGCCACACGCGGCAAGACCCACGGCACCACATCCTCTGGCTCTGGTTTAGATATTTGAATAATCTGATAGTGCTTGTTGTGCTCGCTGGGGAGCGGCGTGCCTTCCTCTTCTGGGTTGAGTAAATCAAGCGGCATAAGCGCGTCAGCAGCACCACGTTGCAGGCTTTTAACACCACCGCGCAACAAGTCACGGCGGCTAATGGCATCTGGGTTGTCGGTACTGTTGTAGTGGTCGGTTTGAATGACCTTAGTCTCAAAATCGCGCCCAAGTTGCTTGGCGAGTACGTGCGCTTTGTCAACAAGTTTGTCGAGACTTTCAGGCACATCTGCACAACCTACTGGGCAATCAGCACAGTCGTTACGAACCAAGGTGAGGGTTTTGCGGCCGCTAGCAAGGCGTACAAGGTCAGTTGCCTCGAGCCGCGTCAAGCACTGCACGCTCTGCGCAGAGCCTTTAACTTGCGAGCACTTAATGGGCGCGCCAGCTTGATACGCTACCTTTGCCTCGAGTGCTTGGGACGGGCAGACTTGTACACATAGACCGCAGCCCGTGCAGTCAATTTCATCAATTTCAACTTTGCGTTTAATGGTAATGGCAGTGTGAGGACACGCTTTTTCGCACAGGTCGCAACCACCAACTTGCCGCGTAACCGCCAGACAACGCCGCTCATAGTAGTCGGGTTGCAAGTTAGACGCTTTGATGATGAAGCTAAACAGTTTCTCGAGCAACGTATTATTCTCTCAATCGATGTAAAAGATAATCTCATTTTACACTGTTCAATATCTTGTCAAATACTTAGGATGGTATGCTCACAACAAATCCAAACCCGAACCAGCTCCATGTCATGAATATTAAAGAACCTAAGAAGGTGACAAATGCCACTAGTTTGAAAATTGTTCCACCAATGCCAGTTCCCACGTAGTACAAAGCAATATGATTGAGGAATAATCCAATACCTAGCAATATCATCTGCCCACCTCGCCCAGATATATTCAGCGCAATATTATTCACCAATAAAAAAATCGTTAAGGTCACGAGAGTGAGATTATGCCAACCTCGCGACCTCAACGTTGATTTTTGTGATATTTCATATTCAGTCATCATCAATGCATGACAGCTACATCAGATTAGATACCTAAAACCCGTACACCTCATGCCGCTCTGGCGAGAGCTTTTTGCTGTACCCTGTTGCATCCAAGTAATCATCAAACATCTCA
The DNA here is from genome assembly GCA_039034155.1 of Deinococcota bacterium. Classification (GTDB taxonomy): domain Bacteria; phylum Deinococcota; class Deinococci; order Deinococcales; family Trueperaceae; genus JBCCBI01. The sequence continues at coordinate 8,697 of JBCCBI010000147.1, forward strand.
AAGTCAATCTGCTGTTTGCTGTCAGATAGCGCTACGTCTGGGTTAGGATGAACTTCAATCATGATGCCATCTGCACCAACCGCCAAACTTGCTTTGGTGAGTGGTACTAGCAAATCTCGACGTCCACCCGAGTGGGTCACGTCCACAATAACGGGTAAGTGCGTTTCCAACTTAGCCAGCGCCACCGCAGACACATCTAGCGTGTTGCGGGTGTACTGTTCATAGGTGCGAATGCCTCGCTCACACAAAATGATGTTGGTGTTGCCTTCACTCATTAGGTACTCAGCAGACATCACCCATTCTTCAATTGTGCCACTAAGCCCGCGCTTAAGTAGCACGGGTTTGGTCGTTTTGCCAATCGCTTTCAGCAAGGTGAAATTTTGGGAGTTACGTGCACCAATCTGCAACACGTCAACGTGTTCCACAAACATGTCGAGGTCGCCAGCATCCATAATTTCAGCCACAAATTTGAGGTTGTGTTTGTCGCAGGCTTCACGCCCAATGCGCAACCCTTTTTCACCTAAACCTTGGAATGAATAAGGGTTGCTACGCGGTTTGTAGGCGCCACCACGCATAAGGCGCACACCTCTGCTGGCAACACGTTCAGCCACCATCTCCATTTGGTTTTTGGATTCAATCGCGCACGGTCCAGCAATAAGTACAGGTGAGTTGCCCTGCCCAATCGCAATGTCGCCAACGTTGACAATTGTGTCTTCAGCTCTGGTTTGACGAGAGGTTAAAAACTTAACTTTATCTGCTTTAAGGCCCACTTGCATACTGGCTTGAAAAATGGACTTAAATAAGCTTTTAATTGTGCTATCACTAAATGGCCCCTTATTGAGGCTGGTGAGCGCTTCTAACATCTGCGCTTCACGCAGTGGGTCGTAAGGGGATTCACCGTTACTAGTTTGCAGGCCACCAATATCTTCAGCAAGTTTGGCACGCTGCGAAAGTAGCTCCAACAGCTCAAAGTTGAGGCTGTCAATTTGGCTGCGCAACTCGTCAATACGCTCGTTCATTATTCCTCCAGAGGCAGCGGGTCTGCTGCGCGTTCTAACGGGCGCTTTTGGGAAAAGCGTACAATTAGAATACTGAGTTCGTAGAGTACCACAAGTGGCACAGCTACTAGCGCAAAGTTAAACGGGTCGCCCGTTGGTGTTACCACGGCTGCTGCTACACAGCCGCCCACAATGGCATAACGCCGATATTGGCGCATCATAGGCGCATAGATAAAGCCTAGTCGGGCTAGCAAAAATGCCAGCACGGGCATCTCAAACAAGATGCCAAACACCGCCATATACAAAATAAGTTTAGAAATATAGTCGCCAATAGACAAAAGCACATTGGCTTCGTTACCTAAAAAGCCCAGCAAAATAGGGAGTGCTAGGGGCAGCACGACGTAGCGCGCAAACATAACCCCAGTCGCAAACGCACCAGCCGTGAAAAACACAAACGGCACCGACCAGCGTTTTTCTTCGGCATAGAGCGCTGGCGCGATAAATAGCCAAACCTGCAGACCTATAACAGGGGCAGCTAGCACTACGCCAAAGAAGGCAGAGATGTTCATGCTAACGAGGAAAGGCTCGAGCACCCCAAACGCGTTCAAGGTAAACCCGTCAGGGAGTGGTGCGCGCAACCACTCTAGCAAATTAAAGCGAAACCCAAACGCAACGCCCGCCGCCACAATCCAAGCAACAATGCTGACAAACAAGCGCGTTCTAAGTTCCGCAAGATGTTCAATTAACGTCATGAGTTCATCACTTCAGATTCACAGATCACTTATGCATCAACCTTGACTGTTGACATACTAATACTGAGACTTAACTAGCTAGAACGCACGACAACACTCGCGTCTTTCTAGCACCGCTAGCCATCTCACACCTAAAAGATTTTCTCTGCGCTTTATACAAGACATCCAGAGCATCTTGCGGTGTTTGGCTACAACTATTGACTCAATGTCTTTAGGTTCTCGCGATTACTAATGAGTCCATAAACAAGTTTATAAAAGGCTGTCACCAGTTAAGCAAGATTTCTGCACTAAGCAATATTTTATGCTGATTTCGCCTCAGTTTTTTCACTACTTTGGCTAACTGTTTCTTTGCTGTCATCTTTGGAGACTTCGCTTTCAATTTCATCTTTCATATCGCGAATGCCTTTGCGAAACTCGCGCACGGCTTGCCCCATGCCTTTCGCCATTTCGGGCAAACGGCGTGGCCCAAACACAAGCAGCACCACAACTAAAATAATCAACATTTCCCAAATACCTAATGGACCTACACGCATAATTTGATAACCTCCTCGGGTAATAACCCAGTCTAGCATCCAGACACCCAAACACAAGCAGGTGAGGTTGCGTTCGCTGCAAACCTCACCTGAGTTAAGCGTGAATTGTGATTGGATTAAGTTAAGTGATGATTTAAGAGATGGCAGAAAGGGAGCGCTCGAGCAAATTCCCAGCCGTCTCCACATCCGCCTGACTAATGTTAAGTGGTGGCGCAATACGGGTGACGTTGTTCCACAAACCGCCTTTACCAATCAGTAACCCATGGTCGCGGCAAGCACTAACTAACGCGCTTGTTTTAGCTGGGTCAGGCGATTGGTCGTGCGGGTGGACAATCTCGAGGGCTTGCATGAGCCCCATCCCGCGCACATCACCAATGAAGTCATAGCGGTCTTTGAAGGCCTCGAGCCGTGCCCGCAGTTCACTCCCGCGCTCAGCAGCATTATCAGCTAGGTTGTGGCGCTCAATCACATCAACTGTGGCAAGTGCAGTGGCCATCGTCACTGGATTCCCCCCAAAGGTAGAAAAGGTAATTTTACCCACGGCAGCATCGGCAACTTCTGGCGTGGCAATGGTAGCACCTAGCGGCGACCCGTTGGCGATACCTTTGGCAAAGGTCATGATGTCGGGTTCAACACCCCAGTGCTCAATCCCAAACATCTTGTGACCTGTGCGCCCCCAACCGGTTTGCACTTCGTCACAAATAAACACGCCGCCAGCTTCTTTAACGATTGGCAGCACCCGCTCAAAGTACTTGTGCGGGGCCACAATGAACCCGCCAGCGCCTTGAATAGGCTCAGCGATGAACGCCGCAATGCGGCCGTCTGTACTGGTTTCGATGGTTTCAATGAGGTCTTGCACGCAGAGTTCAATCACTTGGTCTTCGTCTAACCCCAGCGGTGCGCGGTAAACGTACGGATTGCGCACGTGTTTAATGTTGCCATCAAAAACATGCCCCATACGCCAGGTGCCTTGCCCAGCTAAGCTCATGGTGAGCATGGTGCGCCCAGAGTAAGCGTGACGTAAAGCTAATACACTTGAGCCCGAACACGTTTTCTTTTTCCC
>JBCCBI010000148.1:0-11999 GCA_039034155.1 Deinococcota bacterium
AGCTTGAAGATCATTTTTTATTTCAGAAACAAATCCCAACTTAAAATAACATTTATCAATCACATGATCTCTAAATCCCATTTCAACAGCAAGAGCAAGTTGCAAAGCTTCTTCAGCAAGCCGATGTCCTTCGTCAATACGACCCAACCGAAAACACACATCGCTCTGAGCAATTAATTGCTCTGCTAGGCGATTTTCCCAACCACGTTTACGCTCAATCATGCTAGCTTCATCAAGTAAATCGTAAGCTTTTTGATAATCCCCTTTACAATGTGTGAGTATGTAAGCAAGATTGCGTAAACCCCATGTAAGAGAAAATCCAGTTTGCATTTCGCGCATGATAGCTATACTCTCTTCAAGAATACGTATTCTTTCATAAGGTGCGTGGTTAAAATAAACTGCTTTATTAGACGAGGCCCAAGCCCATATAAATTTATCACCCAGCTCTTCAGCAAGCGCTAAACAGCGGTCGGTAGCTTTTTGTGCTGAAGTATAATTTCCGCCGACATTACTTTCTATACCAAAAACCAAAAGTGCCCACATCAATTCATGCTTCGCTTGATGTACCTCAAAAATTTCCACACTGCGCTCGAGTAACATCAAGGATTCAACTATTTCTTCACAAAGCAAACCTTTCAAGATTCCTAAATCGCAGATTACTTTGCCATGCGCTATACTGTTAGAAGCTAGCACATCATAAGCAGGTTGAAGAAGCCGTTCCCCTTCACTCAGACGCCCTTCATATCTAAAAAAGCACCCTAGTGTAACCACGCTTTTACCTAAGAGTGCCTCATCCTGCTTGTACACAGCCCACATCCACGCCTGCCGAATATTCGCAAAGTCGGCATCTACGGCATCTAGAATGCCTCGTGTTTCCATCACCCGGTCTAGGTGGGGTTGTTCAGCCAAAAAGTCCGCAAAGTAATGCGCGTGGGCTTGCTGAAGCTTATCTTGTCCCATCGCGTCCTCTTGCAACTTTTCCCGTGACAACTGCCAAACAAGCGGATGCATATCGTAACGCCCTTGACTATGGATTGTGACGAGTGATTTATCCATCAAACAGGCGAGTAGCTCTAAAGACGTTTGCGTGACAGCCTCAGCAGCCTCCAGCGTGAACCCACCCTGAAATACCGCCAAGCTACTTAGCGCAACTTGCTCTACATCACTTAAAAGTCGCCAAGAAGAGTCAAACGCAGCTTGCGCACTCTGATGCCTCGAGGCATGTGACCGTGAGCGAGAGCGTAAAAAGTTTAAGCTGGTTTGCAGTTTTTCTTTAAGTGCATCAAGCGCAAGATGTTTGACCCACGCAGCAGCAAGCTCAATACCCAAGGGCCAGCCGTCCAAAAGCTGGCATATCTCAATAATGCTGTCTTTGTGCAAGGCACTATTAAAGTTGCGTTGTTGCCTTGTAACTAGGGTTGTAAAAAGTGCCGTAGCCCCAAAATCCATAACATCATCTTCAGATGTTTGCGGAATGCTGAGGCCTTTGAGGTCGTAAACCACTTCATCAGCGAGGTTCAGGATTTCCCTCGAGGTACACAGCAAACTAAGGTTAGGGCAAGTTGTCAGTAGGTCTTCTATGAGGGCGGCGGCATCATCGGTGAACTGTTCTAGGTTGTCAAGGACGATGAGGGCAGTTTTCTCGGCAAGGAAAGATAAACACACATCCCAAGGGTCCTGATTCATGGCCTCGAGCCCTAAGCCCTGCAGTAATTCTTGGGGAATGTGCCGACTGTCTTGAAGGGCGTCTAGAGCGATGAAATAGTGACCATCCTCAAAAGACGTTTTAGCCTGAAATTCGCTAACGGCAGCGCGTGCGAGGCTGGTTTTGCCTGCGCCGCCTATGCCCACAAGGGTGACGAGCGGCTGACCTTCTTCGAGCATATTAACGATGTTTTTGATGTCGTCAGCTCTACCAACTAAGCGTTGGGGCCTTCTGCTAGCAGGTTTGGCTCGAAGTTGTGCTGCTGGTGGTGTTTGAACCTGAGATAGCTGATGAGATACCGTTGGGATAGCTGTTTGGACGTGCTCACTATCCAAAGCCTCGAGCGCCTGCAAAATAGCATCACAAGATGGATAGCGGTCTTCTCTGGTTTTGGCGAGGCAGCGTTCAATGACCTCTTGCAACCCAGGGTGTGGCAAAAATTCAGCAAGGGAAGCGGGGTCTTCTTTTAAGATAGACACCATAATCTGTGGGAATTCCCCTTGAAACGGTAATGCACCCGTTAACATTTCAAACAAAAGCACCGCAAACGACCAGATGTCTGCGCGAACGTCAACAGCCTCACCCCGAAGTTGTTCAGGTGAAATGTACTTGGGCGTGCCCATCATGTCACCTTTAACCGTCAGATTAGAGATTGCCAAACGCGCCAAGCCAAAGTCGAGGATTTTCACGTGTTGATCTTGGGTCACAAAGATATTGGCAGGTTTAATATCTCTGTGAATGACACCTTGCTGATGGGCGTGTGCTAACCCTTGTAGAATTTGCTTGGCAAGCTCGAGCGCGTCTTCAAGTTTCAAAGCACCTTGTGCAAGTATGTCCTCGAGGCTGCTACCTTCGTACAACGCCATGCACAAAAACATGTCCTGATGAACTTCTTCGATGTTGTAAAGCACCCCAATATGTGGGTGATCTACACGCGCAACAGCTTTAGCTTCGATAGCTAGACGGTCTCTTAAAGTTTTATCTTGGCTATTGGGCAACCCAAACTTAAGGGCTACGTCTCTATCCAAGCGGGTGTCTCGAGCCTTGAAAACTTGCCCCATACCACCTTGTCCTAATTGCGCAATAATCTCGTAGTGGAGCACCTGCTCGCCAATGCTAGGCATCATTTATTTTAGCATGGGGGCAATATTTAGCTCCGAAAAATACGCTTAGTATCTATTTTACTCACTCACTGATCTCACTATGCAGGTGGTTTAAAAAAACGTAACGCCATGACAACATCACTCACCATGACGTTACGCACATCACTTAACTTAGTTACTTTGCAATAGCAAGTTAGCTTCTTGAGCTAAATCGTTAAGTGCTTCTTCAACAGTTTTGGCTTGAGTGGCAATTTCTTCCCAAGTGGTTAGCTCGAGCTCACGAATGGCAGGCATAGCTGGCGGACGTGGGCGGGGAAACGCAACGGCTTGGAACTGGTCAATAGCAACTTTGAAGTTAGGATTTTCCTCGTAAAACGCTTGTGAGGTCTGCTGCTCTAGCGTGCTTAGGCGAATAGGCATGTATCCCGTTGCAGTATGCCAAAAGGCGTTGTTTTCGGTTTGGGTCATCCAACTAATAAACGTCCAAGCAGCTTCTTTTTGCGCTTGGGGCGCATTTGCAATAATACCTAACGTCGCTCCACCAATCGGTGCAGCGCAGTCCACGTTACAAGGTAGCGGTGCCACGGCTAGGTCAAACGTGGCAGCCTCACGCAAGCCGCCCAAACTACCCGTTGAGCCAAAGTAAATGGCACTGCGGCCAGAGGTAAACGCAGGACGCGCTAATTCGCGGTCAGTTGCGTCAATTGAGGCTTCTGGGTTAGCAACGTTGTAGGTATAAATGAGGTCATAAAGGAACTGATAGGCTTCAACAGCTTCTGCTTGGTTGAGGATGAGCTCACTTTGGTCTTCTGTCATCCAGTCGCCGCCGTTTTGACGTACAAAGGCGTGGCGCACCCACTGGGGTGGTGCGGTAACACCGTATTGAGTTACGTCACCAACATCATCGCGGATGGTGAGGTCTTGCGCGTAGGCAAGCAGTTCGTCCCAGGTTGCCGGGGGTGCGTCGTAACCAGCTTCCCGCAAAATATCGCGGTTGTAGTACATCACTGGCACGGAGTTGTTAAACGGAATCACAAACGGCGTACCTTGGTAGAGGGTGGCTTCGCGGATGCCAGGAACGAGGTCGTCAACGTTAAACGCTGTATCTGCTTCGATGTAGGTATCTAGTGGCTCGAGCACCCCGCGATCTGCAAAAATCCCGTAACGAGTAATCTCGAGCATCACCACATCTGGCACGCGCCCAGACACAACCGCAGCTTGCATGCGGGTAATCATCTCGTTGTAGTTGCCCACATCTAAAAGTTCTACATCTATATCTGGGTGAGCGGCGTTAAAGTCTGCGATGAGGCTATTGATGGCATCGTTTGAAATGGATGACCAAAAGGTGACCGGTGTTTGGGCAAACGCAACACCAAACGTAAGTAAACATGCAAGTATCCAAGGTTTTTTCATAACTTCCCTCCACACGTGAGTGGTTTTAACCTAAAAGGCGAAAGGTTGACGGGCGGCCTAACCGAACCAAGGGAGTATTCCCTGCGATTCCAAACGTAGTGACCTGATGTCTCAGCGAATTCACGTATGAGTTTTAGCTGTCTCACTTTTACTGAATTTCAATAAACATCACTAAAAATGCCTAGCTAATAAATCTATGGCAACTGAGGTTAGATGCATCATGTATGTCGGTTGCCAAATCGACTTGGAGGTAAATAATATGCTCTGTCATTAACCTTTAAGTCCAGATAGCGTCACCCCACGAATGAGTTGGCGTTCAGCTAGCACAAACGCAATCAGTGTCGGCACCAGCACAATGACGCTAGCCGCTAACAATATTGGCCAATGCGTGAGGCCCTCTTCTTCACTGACCGCTTGAAAACTAGCAAGGCCGATTTGCACCGTGCGCATTCTGTCGGTATCGGTCACAATGAGCGGCCATAGGTAGCTATTCCACTCACTTAAAAAGGTAAATAGGGCTGCTGTGGCAATCGATGGGCGAGCCAGCGGTACAAAAATACGCCACAACATAATCCAACGGCTGGCACCGTCAATCATGGCCGCGTCTTCTAAATCTCTAGGAACACCCTTGAACCGCTGGCGAATTAAAAACACTGAGAACCCACTCGCCAAAAACGGCAAGATAAGCGCTGCGTAAGAGTTAATGCCTAAATTGAGGTTGAGGTTTTGGGTGCTCCACGTACCTAAACGCGAGAGGGTCAAGTAATTGGGGATGAGCACCACGTAGCTTGGGACCATCAAGGTAGCTAAAAAGAGTCCAAATAAGGCGTTTCGACCAGGAAAATGGAGTCTCGAGAACGCATACGCCGCTAAAATTGAGGTGACGATCTGCCCAACCGTAATGGTGATGGAGATAATCAGCGAGTTGGCAAAATAACGTCCAAACGGCGCACCTTGCCACGCTCGCAAGTAGTTTGCCCACTGCGGATTACTTGGCGCAAGTTTTGGTGGAAAACTAAGTGCCTCACGTAAGGTCATAAGTGAGGTAGATACGCTGATGATGAACGGCATCGCCACAAGTAGCGCCGCCATTACAGCAATAAACCCAGCCACCAAACTTCCTACACGCAAAGGTTGTACCTTCTGGCGTGGCCTAGCTGATGCTCGACTGCTGTACATTACTTTAGCCACAGTCATCACCATTGAAGTTGAGGCATATAAGATGGCTCGAGGCCGTAAGCATCAACACAGGGCTAACCATAGTGAACTCGCCGCCCTAAAAAGCGAAACTGAATGTAGGTAAGCCCTAACAAAATAAGTAAGAGGAGTACTGCTAGCGCAGACGCACGACCAATATCAAAAAAGATAAACGCGCGTCGGTAAAGTAGGTTTACCAGTACATCGGTCCCAAGAGCTGGCCCGCCACCAGTCATCACATTCACAATGGAAAAAACCTGAAACGAGCCAATGACCGAGATGATGAGCACAAAAAAGGTTGTCGGTGAAAGCAAGGGTATCGTAATAAACCGAAATACCTGACCACCATGTGCACCGTCAATCCGCGCTGCGTCGATGTACTCTTGTGGAATGGCTTTAAGCCCAGCGATAAACAGCACAATGTCGTAACCAAGCTGCTGCCACACGGCAACAATTACCACGGCCCAAAGCGCTGAGGTTGGGTTAATGAGCCAAGGTACAGCCGGGCCACCAAGTGCTTGAATGACAGCGTTTACCAGCCCGGCATCGGTATTGAACAACCAGCGCCAACTCAACGAAATCGCTACCGAGGATGACACTACAGGCAAAAAATACACACCTCTAAGCACACGGTTAAGGCGTGTTTCTTTTAGCACTAAATGCGCTAGTGCTAGTGCCAAAACGATGCGCGCGGGCACAGACGCACCCACAAAAATAAGCGTGACCCGTAACGAGTTACGGAATTCGCTACTTTCTAGCAAAGATTGATAGTTCTGCAACCCCACAAAGGGTCGAGCTTCACTCAAAAAGTCCCAACGCTGGACACTCAACAGTAAAGAGTATATTGTCGGCCAAAGAATGAACGCTGCTAACACAGCGAGTGCAGGCAGCACGTATAAATAACCTGACCACTGAATTTTTGCAAACGTACGCGTTGTAGGACGTAATGACATCCTTACGAGTTTTACAAGAAGATGTCAGCAGGGCATCAGCGGGATGTCAGGAAGTTGTCAGGTTGGGTGAGGTAAGTATGTCAGATTTGCTTCAGCAATTTATTTCCTTAGCTATGCTAGACAATCTTCCCTACTGCATTAATCTCTTTACTCACGGCTGTCATCGACATGGCATTACTATCAAAGGATTGTAACAACGCTTGCACGTGGGTGGGTGGTGTCGTTGGCTCGAGCCACACCCCATAATCCTCCGGCGAAACAATCACCGGCATGCGGGTGTGCACCTGCTCAGCCAAGCTGTTCGACGTTGTTGTGAGAATCGTACAACTGACGATGGTCGTTCTATCATCATTTTTTTTAGGTCGCCAGATGTCATACAAACCAGCCATTGCAAACAGGCTCTCCCCTGCAGCATCACCTACCGTAAATTCGTAAGGCTGCTTGCCGCCGGGTTCACTGCGCCATTCGTAGTAGCCATTCGCGGGAATAAGACAACGTCTGCGCTTAAACGGGGTTTTGAAACTGGCTTTTTCGTGGACGGTTTCAGCTCGAGCATTAAACAAACTGCCCTTAAAACTCGTCGGGTCTTTAACCCAGGCGGGCATTAACCCCCAACGACCCAGCTCAGCGTGGCGGGCGTCATCTTCCATATGAATAAACAGCACTTGCTGGGTTGGCGCAATGTTGCGGCGCGGCGGGAGTTCGGGGACGTCACTGACATCAAATAAGCGTTGTACCTCGTCAGATGTTGCGGTTAAGCGGTAGCGGCCACACATACTTATATTTTACGGTATTTTGGGCGTTAGAAGGTGAGGTTAGCAAGTGCCTCGAGCGTGACCACCTCACCAGCCTCGAGCACATCCTGCGGCAATTCACCACGCAATTCCAACATGTGTACCGTAATCGCCACATACGTTTCATCTGCCAATTTACGCGGAAACGGTCGCGGCATCGTAGCTTGAATGTAGTAAGTTAGCGCTTGGGCGTTGCCAAAACCCGTCAGTGTATCTTCACCGCGCAAGGCAGGTGCTTCACCAATGTCAAAGGCATTGCGGTTGGTCATGGCTTCCATCGACATTTGTGGTGGATTGTTGCGTCGGTGGCAGTAATGGCACGTGCGGTGATCTTCGGGAAAAGCAAGTTTGGCCTCCGCAAACCCTAAACCCGTATCACCGTGACAACTACCGCAGTGGATGTCATAGTTAACCGCGCCGTGCTCGAGCTGCTCGCTAAGCGTCGTCAACAACACAGTATCATCATCTTGCGCTTGCACCGTTGTCACAACACTCATCACCATGCCGATAATTAATAACAACATCAATCCACAAAATTTAATATGAACGCTTTGCCAACTATTATTTGCGGATGATGTTTTTAGGCTGGCTCGAGGTAGGTAGCGACGCATAACAACATTGTATCAAGATGTGTTCGTGTCAAGACATCAGCACATTAAGGCACCCCGATAAGGCAGCCAAATAACGTTCTTACTGAGATTATTGATGGTCGTCTTGACCTAGCAACATAGATACCAAGTTTAAGGCTCAGATGCTACGCTAGTGGCTATGACGCTCGAGCCTACCCCGCCCTCTTCAGGGTCTTCTTCTGTGTCTCCTTCTGAATCTTCGTCACCATCTGGCATCACCTTACTGCGCGGGCAAATCATGCACACACCACGTAATCCGTTCGAGCATGATGGCGCTCTTGTCACCTGGAGCGACGGCGGACTTGCATTTGATGAGACTATTCTCGCCGTGGGCAACTTTACAGATATCCAGCGGGATTATCCTGATGCAACAGTCGTTGATGCAAGGGACAGCCTCATCTTACCCGGCTTTGTAGACGTTCACGTGCACTACCCGCAAGTGCACATGATTGGGGCGATGGGCATGACGCTCCTCACTTGGCTCAAAACCCGCACCTTGCTCGAAGAAGCCAACATGGCTAACGACGCGTATGCCCGGCTGGCAGCTCACAACACGATTCAATCCCTGCTAGCCAATGGCACGACTACCGCGCTAGTGTTTGGCGCGCACTTTGCGTCTGCCCAGGCTATTTTGTTTGAGGAAGCCCTCAAAACGGGGATGCACATTGTCAGCGGGCTTGTCGTCTCTGACCAAAACCTGCGCCCAGAGTTAGAAGTGAGTCCTGAGCAAGCTTATGAACAGAGTAAAACCCTCATTCAGACATATCACGGTGAGGGTTTGCACTACGCGTTACAACCGCGTTTTTCAGTGAGTTGTAGTGAGGCCATGCTCGAGGTTGTCGGCAGCCTCATGCAAGAATTTCCAGATGTTTACATGCAAACGCACATCAACGAAAACGTGGATGAAATTGCCTTTGTGCGCGAGCTTTTCCCCGCTAGCAAAGATTACTTAGATACCTACGACGTACACGGGCTACTTGGCCCGCGCAGCAGTTTTGCTCACAACATCCACGTGAGTGACCGCGAGTTGGCGCGTTATGCTGAAACTGGCTCGAGCGTCGCCCACTGCCCGTCTAGCAACATGTTTATTGGCAGCGGCATCTTTGATATGAAACGGCATCTCGCAGCAGAAATCCCCTTTGCCTTAGGGTCAGATGTTGGTGGCGGCACGGGCTACAGTTTGTTCAAAGAAGCACTTATGAGCTATCAAGGACAAATGTTGCACGATAATGGTTATTTGCTAGGGCCAAGTCACCTGCTTTACTTAGCAACCCAAGCCGGCGCAGATGTCCTCAGCATCGAAGGTATTGGTGCGTTTACAGCAGGCAACCGCGCTGACCTGATGGTTGTACGTCCACCTGCTGGCAGCAGCCTTGCCAATGTCCTCACTCACAGCCCTTCTGCTGAGGCTAGTTTGAGTGCGGTGTTTACCCTTGCTAGAGAAGAAAGTGTGCGCCAGACCTATTTAGCAGGTAAGCTTGTACACGAAAAACCCATTTAAGTATCTGCATGATGTTGTTGATAGCATGTACCACTAGCCGCATCCAAACTAGCTTGATGCTTTGAGCTGCTTGCTAATAATCCAAACTAATGATGTGGCTCGAGCAACCCCTCATGAAACTATTACCCAGATACTCAGCTAGGACACCACAATTCGGTTGATACTAAAAGTTCATATATACATTCTCATCAAGGTGGGCTAACCTAAGCGTGAAAGTTTGATCTAGCAACCTTGCTCAACAACATTATTTATATACTTGCTACATCTGCCAACTTATAACACAGCGAAGGACGTTCTGATATGCCCTTAACTGAAAAAGACAAACTCCCCACCGAAATCACCTACGATGATTATTACCTCGATAGCTTAAATGATCTGACACCGACAAAGCCGGAGACAAAGCCTAATGACGTGACGCTCGAGCCCGGTCTAGACCCTCACGCTGAACCTGTAGCTCCAGCGGAGCCTAATAAATTTACACCGCAGTGGTGGGGTGACTTTGAATTAGACGAGTATCAGGTTGGGCGTTGGAACGTTGGCCCCACGACCTTATCCATTTACCGTTTACCCCGCGAGTGGCGTCTTGTCTACAGCCAAGGGGATGACCCTTTAGACACCACCCTAGACATTGATGTCCCTGCTGAAGTTGAACCCATCGACATCGACGACAACGTGCGCCGTTACATGTTTAACCAGACTCAAAGTACCGTCACCGTTACACCAGTGCTCGCTGACCGCCCCCTTGTGGTACGTCCAGCCATTCCATTTGCCATAGAAACCCACGAAGAAATCACCCTCTATGTTAGCTTGCCGCTGTGGTTGCGCATCAGTGTGGCTGGCGTTGGCAAACACCTTTACGAAGTACCAAGTTATCGGCCGTCAGATACCTGGTTTGGTGGCTCTACGGTCAAAGGGGAGCTTTGTTATGCTGCGCGCACCCCCGGCCAGCTCAATGTTGATGAACTTCCCAAACGCCCCTACCGTGTGATTGCACCCATCGTCTTGCGTAACCGTGATGCAGGTTCACTTATTCTTGACCGCATTAAAATTCCGGTGCAGTACTTAGCGCTTTACCGAACCAAAGACACCAATGAGTTTTGGACGCAGCGGATCATTTTGGAACAACGCAATAAACGTACCCGCTTACAACTTGGCTGGGGCTCTCCTCAAGAAACGGGGAAAACTGAACGCATTATTGGCGCACGTGAGCGCGCCAGACGAGGGCTCGACATTGGCGCATTTGGAGGCATTTTCAAAAACACTAAAGGCACAGATTAAATGCCGCTTCTACAAGCTTTACAAGCGTTCTGGCTCAACACAGCTGCCTTTTGGCGGGCGACCTTTGACCAATGGGCAAGTTGGTTCAGCCGCCTGTTTCGCAACGCACCTACCATCAATCGCTTTTTCTTTGATGCCTTTTGGGAACAGCTCCAACTTATTGGCAATCCAGACATCAACTGGGCTGCCTTTTGGGATTTCACTTGGCAAGATTTAGCTGTCAGCTGGATAGGGCTTCAGGAATTCTGGCGCGTACTGTTTGACTTTTTATGGATTACCTTTTCAGCACTTTTACCTAGTGTCGATGCTTTATGGACTGACTTTTTAGCCATCTTCCAACGCGACGACGCCCCTGCATACATCACAGTTACTGTGCGGTTTATTGCCATTTATTTTGTGCTCCGCTTGGTGCGCCCAGTTGTCAACCGTTTGTTTGCACGTGGCACTACACCCCAACAGCGCATGTTGCTGCGGCGCGGTATTCAGGTCACTATTCTCGTTATCTTTTTGCTGTCCTCATTGGAACTGCTCAATATTGAACCAAGTGTGTTTTTTGGGGCAGCTGGGGTGCTGACCTTAGCTATTGGTTTTGCTGCACAGACGTCGGTATCTAACCTTATCAGCGGGCTATTTTTGATTATGGAGCGAGCGATTGAGTTAGAAGATTTAATTGAAGTTGATGGCAGTATGGGGTTTGTAAACAGCATCGGGCTAGTCTCTACCCAACTGCGCACCTTTCAAAATGTACTGGTGCGTATCCCTAACGAGACGATGGTCAAAGCCAAAATAACCAACTACAGCCGCCTACCCATTCGCCGCATCGACATCAAACTTGGTATTGCTTACAAAGAAGATATTACCCGCGTGCGTGACATTTTGTTTGAACTTGCTGAGGTTGACCCGTTAGTGCTCGAGGAACCCCAACCTCTCTTCATCTTCTTAGGTTTTGGAGATTCTTCGCTGGATTTACAGCTCTCCGTATGGACACTAGGCGCGAACTACCTGAGCGTACTCAACGGCATGCACATTGCCATTAAACAAGCCTTTGATGAGCATGGTATTGAAATTCCGTTCCCCCACCTGACGCTCTACACAGGTGCAGAGACAGAACCCTTTCCACTCAGTATGACCGAGCAGATGTTTAAGCAAAAACTTGAAGATGTGCCCAAAGACGTTGGGCAACCCCGAGAACCTGAAAGCATACCCAGCCAGCCCAGTAGTCAACCGCTTACACCCAGACCTTCTGAAAATGCTTCATCTTGAACCGACTTGAAATTCTCAGCTTAACCGCTTAGACTTGGGCGTTTGTGCAAGCTTGCCTCTTGTGACATGCCTTGCTAAACTGCAGGTACAACTTATTTAGGTATGGGCCCTTAGCTCAGTTGGTTAGAGCAGTCGACTCATAATCGATTGGTCGTGGGTTCAA
>JBCCBI010000149.1:0-11994 GCA_039034155.1 Deinococcota bacterium
GCGTAAAGACTTATTAGAGGCTAACGGTGCTATCTTTACCGTCCAGGGTAAAGCCTTAAACGATCATGCCGATAAAAATGTGCGCGTGCTCGTCGTTGGTAATCCTGCGAACACCAACGCGCTGATTGCTATGAACAACGCACCTGACCTTAAACCTGAACAATTTAGTGCCATGACTCGTTTGGATCATAATCGTGCAATGAGCCAACTTGCCACTCAAACGGGCAAACCTGTTTCTAGCATTCATAAAATGATTATTTGGGGTAATCACTCAGCTACCCAAGTTCCTGATATTTACCACGCTACTGTAGATGAGCAAGCTGCTAGTAGTTTAGTTGAACAAAGCTGGTATCAAGACACATTTATTCCTACCGTACAAAAACGTGGTGCGGCGATTATCAATGCTCGAGGTGCCTCGAGCGCAGCCTCAGCTGCGTCCGCCGCCGTTGACCACATGCGTGACTGGTACGCGGGTACGCCAGACGGTGACTGGGTAAGTATGGGCATTCCGAGTGATGGTAGTTACGGCATCAGCAAAGACATCATCTATTCGTTCCCAGTGACCATTCAAGGTGGCGCTGTAAGCATTGTCCAAGGGTTAGAGATTAATGCCTTTATTCAAGAGAAAATGAAAGCTAGCGAAACTGAGTTATTAGAAGAACGCGCTGCTGTGGAGAGTCTTCTCTAGCACAAGTACGCGTTATACACTGACAAATCTCATAGCTAAAAACTGACCGAGGGTAGCTATTTACCCTCGGTTTTCATGTACTAACAGAGTATGTGCATCAGTGGTGATGTTGTTTTGAGTCTAGTCTGCCGCTGTAGGTTGGTCATGACCTGACCATAGATAATTCATTTCATCACAGGTGCGTAAAAGGTCAGTGAGTTGTCCTTCGGCGATAATCTGCCCGTCCTTCATTACTAGAATATGATCGGCACGCTCGAGTGCCACCTTGCGGTGGGACACAACCAGACACGTGACTTCTCGCTGTTGGAAAAGTTCATGCCACAAACGCGCTTCGGTTTCTACATCTAATGCACTCGAGAGGTCATCAAATACAAGTAGGTCACTGTTGCGCGCAAACATGCGGGCGGCAGCACTTCGTTGGATTTGTCCGCCAGAAAGTTTCACGCCACGGCTTCCCACCAATGTTTGATAGCCTTTGTCAAGCCGAGCAACGTCGTGCTCGAGCACAGCCAAACGACTAGCGGTTACAAGTTGCTGCTCATCTTGACTGTCTAAAAGGATATTTTCTTGCAGTGTGTCACTAAATAAACGCGGAACTTGCGCTGTGTAAGCACTGCGGGGCGGTACAAAAAAGCTCGCAGGGTCTGTTACCAGCTGGTTGTTCCAGTAAATATCGCCGCTAGC
The DNA here is from genome assembly GCA_039034155.1 of Deinococcota bacterium. Classification (GTDB taxonomy): domain Bacteria; phylum Deinococcota; class Deinococci; order Deinococcales; family Trueperaceae; genus JBCCBI01. The sequence goes on from JBCCBI010000149.1 coordinate 1,373, forward strand.
AAGTGGTGTTAAGCCGAGCATGGCACGTAGTAATGTTGTTTTACCTGCGCCAATACGCCCGGTAATCACTGTGAACGACCCTCGTGAAACTTTAAATGAAACGTCTTGAACGCCCTGAGTACCGTTAGGATAGATGTAGCCGAGGTTGTTAACCTCGAGCGTCTCAAATGTTTCACGTGAAACATCTTGTTGCTCGCTGTCTGGACGTGCACGTTGATTGTCTTGGCTAGCTGCATCGTAAACATCAGCTTTTGTATCAAGAGGTAAACGCTCGAGCCGTGTTACTTCATTAGCTGGCGAGTCCTGCATGAGTTTGTGCATGCGTTCAAAGGCAACCCCAGCGCGTTTATGTTGACTGAGGGCATCCCCAAAAAACGCCATGTTCCAACTGAGGCGGCCGAGGTAATCTGCAAATAACGCAAAATCACCGATGCTAAAACTGTGTTGCTCGAGCGCGCGCGCCACCATCAACAAAATAATTCCTAGGCTCAACACACCCATATTGGCATTGCCCAAGCGCAATAATTCACGCAAAAGGCTGTCACGTAAAGCACTCTTACGGCGTTTTTGGTTGAGGCTGTCAAAGTGGTTGACCATCGCAGCTTCACGCCCCGAGGCTTTGACGGCTAAAATGGCCGTCATACTTTCAGAGATAAAGTCGGTAACAGCCTCGGTATCGCGCCGAAAACGCCTGCGAAAGTTACGGATGTAAGGCGTTAGTGCTTGGGTAATTAAGACCATTGCTATGAGTGGCACAATAATCACCGATGTGATGAGTGGGTCAATACGCACCATGATAGTGATGGCAACGATGCTAAAGATAAGCACGCCACTGCCGTCCACCCAGCGCTCAATGTACTCGACAACCTCCATAGGTTCATCGCGCACGCGGCTAACTGTTTCACCCGACGATTCTGGTAAGTGCCTCGAGCCTGCTGCGGTAAGTAAGTAGCGCACAAGATTGCGCCGCAAGAGCGTTTCAATTTGGAGCCAGTAACGAATCCATGTATTGATACCTAGTGCGAACATACCCAAGCGTGAAAAATCGGTGACGGCAATGGCAAGGACTAACATAGTGGCATTAAGCCCGCCCCAGCCTGTTAACGCTTCACCACCTGAAAGGGTGTCAAATAGGGCTTTAATAAGCACGCCAAAAAGCAGTGGCGAGCTGTGAAATGCAGTCCACAAAATGAGGTTGAGAATAAAAAACCAAGGGCGGTACTGAGTTAACGCGCGCATGTATGCAAACGTGCTAAGGGGTTTATGTCTTGGTTGAGAAGCTGATGCTGTCGTCATAACGATTCCTCTGAATATCTAGAAGATGTTGTAGCCAACTTAATGTCTTGTGTACAGTCGAGGTTTTAAGAGATACATAATGCCTGACATCTTGAGGTCTCATGTAGCAGTAAAGGTCTTATGTAGCAATAGATGTCGAACCTTTGATTTAAAACATCACGGTGAGGCTTTAGGTAGATTTGCCATCACGTAGGTGCAAGCTCATGTAGACACAACTTGGGCGGAAGATGGTGTCTCTAATTGCTCGAGCAAGCTATCGAGTTCACCTTGACCGCTACGCAACAGACGGGCAAAGTGGCTATCAGGTTGAGTTGCAAGTGCAGTCCTTGGACCGTGCTCAACAAGTTTGCCGTCTGCCATGATGGCAATGTCATCTGCTCTTGCGACCGTATCTAGGCGGTGGGCAATAATAATTGCAGTACGCCCGGTGAGGAGTTTACTGATGGCCCGCTCGAGCATCGCCTCGGTTGCTGGGTCAAGTCGTGACGATGGCTCATCTAAAATGACTAAGCCAGGATCTTTGAGAAACACGCGTGCAAACGCGAGCAGTTGCGCTTGCCCGGCAGAGAGTCCTTTGCCACCGGGCTCGAGCTGCGTGTCCAAACCTGCAGGCAAAGTTTTAATCCAACCATCCAGCCCAAGTTCATGTAGCACATTACTAATCTGCGTGTCACTCACGCTAGGATCAAAAAAGCGTACGTTGTCACGAACACTGCCGTGAAACAGTTGCACGTCTTGGGTGACCATGCCAACCGCGTGACGCAATTGGGTTAAGTCAACCTCACGCGTGTCAGTTCCACTGAGTTGAACGCTTCCTTGGGTTGGGTCATATAGGCGAAATAGTAACTTAGTGAGGGTTGTTTTGCCGCTGCCAGTGCGTCCTAATAAGCCTAAAACATGTCCAGCGGGTATGTGGAGAGAGACATCATCCAAAACAATCTTGGAGGTATTTTGCGTATACTTGAAGGTGACGTTATCAAAATTAACCTCGAGCGCACTAAGTGGTAATTTTTGTGGTTTCGTTGGCACGCCTAAGCGACTATCTTCTTGAAACAGCTCATCAATCCGACCAATGCTGGCGGTAGCTTTTTGCAAGTCTTGCAACTGCATAGTGAGTTGTTCGAGGGGATGTTCCAACATGCCCATGTACTGCAAAAAGAGCAGCCCAGTACTCAGGGTGATAAGCCCACGTTGAAATAACACCACGCTGAGGCTGATAATGAGCAAGTACCCTAGTGAAAAAAGCCCAATGGTGCTCACCCAAATATTTGACCGCATAAGCCAAGCTTTGAGGGTTTTGCTATAACTGTTGCGCAACGTAGCATAAAACCGCATCATCGCGTGGGTTTGTCCGCCATTGGCACGAATATCGTCGAGGCCAGCGACTCGCTCTTCCACAAAGCCGTAGAGTTGCGCGCTTGCTTCGCGCTCGAGTTCACTCGCGGGCACGGCATAGCTGCGCATACGTGCTAGCACAATCACCACGATAACTGTAAACATTGTTAGTGATGCACCCACCAGTATGTTCTCGAGCCAGAGTGTCACCAAAATACCAATCATCAGTAAAAAGCCACCCAAAACTTGGACTGAAAACTGTGAAAAGAAGTTGGACAGCGCGGTTACATCCCCATCGATGCGCTCAATAAGTTCGCCAGGACGGCGTTCGTTGTAAAAATTCATGTTGAGCGTTAAGCAGTGCTCGAGCAGCGCTGTACGCATCTGATTGGTAGCTGTCCAGCCAACATCGGTACTTAAATAGGTGGCTGCCGCTGTCACCACTTGGTTGCCCACGGCAACAGCCAAAAACGTCAGGGCAACGGTGGTCAAGGTGCGTTGGTCAGCGCCAGCACCGATAGCATCAATAAACTGCCGCAAGAGTTGCGGAACGGCAAGTTGCATGCTAATACCCGTTAGCAGTAAAAGGGCCATAAGCACGGCTTTAGCGCGCTGCGGACGTAAATAAGTTATGAGTAAGTTGGCGTAACGCCTAAACGAGTTAGTAGGCGAAGGGGTGCGAACGCGTGTGAATAAAGACTGCACAGACACGTATAAGCCTCACTTTCATTGAACTTAGTCGTTTTAAAGTTAAAGGACTTGGAGTTAAAGGACTTGGAGTTAAAAGACGTGCTAAAAAATCGCGATAGGGGCAGAGTAAAAATTAACTACACAATGAGCAGGTGTCATCTTTGCTGCCATTCTTGCTAGTGTCACTCTTGGGTGTGAAAGCATGTCATAACGCGTAACCTTAAACCTTTCTTAAATGATGTGTTGGATGTGCCATCTAAAGAAATTGGAGGAGGGCTAGCTGCTTACCTATGGATAGATATTTGATAACTAACAGGCGTTATTAAAGTGTAAGGTTGATGTTGTCACGGCTTATTGAAAAGGAAGATGTCCCGAGTGGCTGCGGTCAGCCTAGTCACATAGTTTTAATAACGTGGACGCACAAAAAAACCGCAGACACCTGAAGTGGGCATCTGCGGCAGAATGGTTAAACCAGATATATTACATGGTTTTTAGAACCTTATTCGCAGACCTATCCCACGGAAGAATTGGAGTGTCGCCAATAGTAGCCATGTGGGCCACAAATAGCGCTAATGACTGCTCGAGCAAGTCACCTACTTTGACTACATTTGTCAAAGTACTAGCGCCATAACTGATAACACGTCCTTGTCGGAAACGTGCAATCAGAGACACCAGATTGTGAGTTATGCTCGCCATAGTCATTCCTTGTGAAGTACTAGTTGTGGGGTGATATCTGCGTACTGGTTACATAACGTAAACCAAATAACACTTGGTGAGTGTAAACGTTTAACTAGGGTTCTGTCAACCCTTAGATTAGAGATTAACTTATTCGCCTACCGACCACAGATAAATGATGGCAGAACCAGAAATGGGTTTGTCAATCGTGACAGGGTTGCCGCCTTCAACTTGACCTGTACCCACAATCTCATCTGCTTGCCAGTCAAACCATTCGTAGTGAAGCTGACCAGGAGTGCTTTCCAAATTTACCGTGATGTTGTCACCGCCCCTTGCAAGCACCAAATACTCACGGTCACTAGCCAGCACATAGCGGCTCGAGGCACGTTGGGGTTGGGGGGTAAGCACGCTTAGCTCGAGCCGCTCAGCATACCTGTGCGTTTGTCCCATAGCACTGCGAATAAGCTCTCGCAGCTCTGGAGAAATATCACTGAGTACTGCGCCTGGCGTATCCCATCCGTCCATAAAAATAGGATGATGTCCGCGTAAAAATGCCCGCCAGATCCAGTCGGGATCTTCCCAAATGCGCCCAATGTGGTCATTATCTAAAATCACAATTTTGCCACCTGTGTCACCTGCAGCGGGGGGATTATGACGCCAGTCTTCACCCTCGCGTTGACGCGGTGACACCCAATCTGCTGGCGAGTCATAGAGTAAATCGTTATTTGTGTCCGCTGAACTATAAGAATCCCCTGGCATAAACGTAATACCTACAAGGTGCTGCTTGGGTTTATCAGCTTGATACTCATTGAGGTGGTTGATGAGCGCGTACTGCCAGTTCACTGACTCGTTGTGGGTTTCATTTGAGATTTCGTACATAACATTGTCGAGGTCGTTAACGGTATCTATAACTCGGTTGACATAAGCAAGTTGCGCTGCCCAGACCTCGGGATTGTTTAAGGCGATGTCGCTATAGGCACCTCGAGCACGTCCAACATCAATCTCGTTGATGTTATTACCTGCTTGAAAGGGGTGCGTACCGTCGTCGTGAAATATACTGCCGAACCCCTCAAACAGCATAATGCCCACATAAATACCGCGATCGCCCGCAGCAATAACCCGCTCGCGTAAGCGCACAAAATAGGCATCATCTAACTCACCTAAATCAAAGGGTGGGTTGCCGTCTGCAGCAGCTGCCACGTCCATATCTGCACTGACCCGTTGCCAGGGCATGGGTGCTACCCAGTTGGGTTCATCGCCGTAAACGTTTGTATCTACGCCTTGCAGCATATCCCACACCCAAAAGCGCACAAAGTTGTGGTTGTTGTCAGCCATCATGTCAAAAAACGCCTCGTAGTCCATCGCTGGTGGTGGATTACTCGAGCCGATGTCGCGCATAACGTGCCAGGTGTGTGAACCTGTTAGATAAATTGCCTCACCACGGTCATCGGTAAACCAGATGGGGTTAGGTTCGTAGATACGCAAAGGACCGTGAAAGTTGGCCAGCATCTCCTCGCTGGGCGCTACCAGATTGGTATTAGCTAAAGACGCTGTTAGTGGCGTGCCATCTTCCGCTGTAGGGGTTGCCGTGTTTGGACGGGGTGTTTGTAACCATGTGAGTACCGCCGAAAATGCCAAAATAATGAGTATTAATGGCACAAAGGTGTAAGGTCTGGTCGTTGTTTTCATTTTTGTCGGTTTCATTCTTGAAGTAGGCTAGCACGAAGGTTTGAGGACATTTAGCTATGTGGGCATCCTGTGAGGAAAGTCTTAAATCACACTGGCTCGAGCTGACGACACATGTGAACCAACAGTGAACGTGTCAAGGGGATGAATTACCCCAGCCACCCTTCATTTTGGTCTAGTATGAGAAGATGAACGTTTGCGTCTGCGCACTGTTTATAATTAGATGCATATAAGCATCTCTGCTTGTAGGCAGAGTTTATAAGCAGAGATGTCAATAGACATATGTAGACAGGCGTTTTGTCTCATGTGTGGTCTGAAAGGAGGGAGTTATGCACAACCACATCACACCCGTTAACTTACAACAACCTCAATTAGCTCAGCATGACGCCCCTAGTCATCATATTTTTCGATTAGGTACGTGGCTTAAACTCACTGCTGTTCTTTTTCTTTTAGGACTTATGAGTGTGGCAACCCATGCCACTGCCCAGGAAAGCCTCATGAACGACCTCGGTGAAGCCTCAGATAATCCTGAAGCTACTAGGGATGCCGTCGTAGGTATCGTTGGTACGGACATGCAGGGGAAAGACGGCGAGCTAGCCCGTTTAGGGTTCCGCTTAGCAGAAATAGCGCAAGAAGTGGCGAATGACCCACCGCGCTCACTCAATACGCTCCAGCAAGAAAATTTTGTACCCGAGTACATCTTGATTGACGCTGTAGCTGTTGACAATCCTCAGCAACTGCTAGCTGATTTACAAGCCATTGGGTTACTGGACGGCTTTGTCTACGGACGCGTTGTATCTGGGCGACTGCCCAAAGTGGCCATTATTCGCCTGGTAGATATTCCCAGTTTGTTATCTGCCAATCCCACAATTGTTGAAGCTCAAGCAGGCGCGGTTCGCAGTCAAGGCGACCGCGCCTTAAACGCGCGCCAAGCTCGAGCTGACTTTAGCGTGACGGGTGCAGGTGTAAGTGTTGTGACTTTCTCAGATAGTTTTAACCGCACAGCCACGCGTTACCGTACAGATGCCGCAGCCGACATAGCCTCAGGTGAATTGCCACCTAGTTTGACGGTTGCCCTCGAGAGTAGCCTGGCTCCTAGCGCTACCATCGACGAAGGTCGGGCCATGATGCAAATCATCACCGACATTGCACCCGGCGCACGGCAAATTTTCCACAGTGCGTTTATGGGGCAAGCCCGCTTTGCTGCCAGCATTGAATCACTAGCTGCCCAAGGCGTGGACATTATGGTAGACGATGTTGTTTACCCACTCCAACCTATGTTTCAAGACGGCATTGTCTCGCAGGCTATTGATAAAGCGGTGGCAGACGGTGTCACTTATTTTTCAGCAGCAGGGAATCAGGGCCGCGAATCATATCAAGCGCCCTTTACCGCCTCTGGCTTTGCAGGGGTAAGCGGTGGTCAGTATCACGCGTTTGCAGAAGGTGCAGTTTTTCAAGAGGTTGAAATTCCTGTAGGCAGGCAAGCTCGCTTTGTGTTGCAGTGGGATGAACCTTTTGCATCTGTCGGTTTAGCTAGTCCCGGTGCCCAAAACGACCTCGACTTTTATCTTTATGACGGCAACGCCAACGCCCTAGAAGCCAGTATTGACGACAATATTTTGCGCGGCGACCCGGTGGAATGGTTTGACTACCAAAACCGAGGTGATGTAGATAGCGACGGCGACGGGCAACCTGACACGCGCTTTTACATTGCCATTGAGCACGTTGCTGGTCCCCCGCCTAGTCTGGTTAAGTATGTCCTCAGTGGTGATGACGTGCGTATTACGACCAACGTGACCAACAGCGGTACCATTTACGGCCAAGCTGCAGCAGAAGGTGCTATTGCTGTAGGAGCTGTTGCCTACTTTAATACCCCAGCGTTTTCCCGCTCACCTGAACGCAGTTTTTTCTCGGGTACGGGCGGTACGCCTATTTTATTCGACACAAACGGCGTGCGCCTAGCTGAGCCTATTGTTCGTAACAAGCCTGACATTATGGCCCCTACAGGTGTAAACACAACCTTTTTTGGAACAGATAGTGATGGCGACGGGCTGCCTAACTTTTCGGGAACCTCAGCAGCAGCCCCTCACGCTGCGGCGGTAGCGGCCTTGATGCTCGAGAAACGCCCCCTTCTTACGCCAGATGCCATCCGCGACATTATGCAATACACCGCTGTGGACATGGACGACCTCACCACGCCAGGCTTTGACCAAGGTTTTGACCGGGCTACTGGCTACGGACTCATTCAAGCAGAACGGGTCCTTGGAGATGTCTTTGCTATTGTAGGCGGATCAGCCGCACCTAGTAGTGACGCCTTAATTATTAGCCAAGGAAGTAGCCAAGCGGCTTTGCAGCTCGATTTGCGCGTCCCTGAAATGCTGCCCGATGTGTTTATTTCCGGCTTGCTCTTCAGGCTTTCGAGTCCAGCCGGGACATTTCTAAATTTTGAGCAACCACTACTCCGCAACGGCGGCATCACGATTATTCTGGACAGCAATCAAAATGGTGTTGCTGACCCTGGTGAGCGTCCGCTAGCGGCCTCACTTTTTTCAGAAGAAATGCCCATACGCTTTGCGCCACTGCAAGTACCAGCTGGCTCGAGCGTCTCCCTACTTGCCGTCTATCGGCGTACAGCCCAAAGCTACTGGCACGAAATGTTGCCGCTGTTCCTAGCAACTTTGCTCCCATTTCGTCGTTTAGGACGAATGCGCTATGTGGTTGTAGGGGCTGCTCTCACGGTCACACTTCTCTCTGGCTGTGTTGTGCAAAGGCCGCTACCAAGCTCGAGCAGTGCCCAACTTACCCTAGTAGATGTGGCTGCTAGTACCAGCGTTGGCACCGACCTCAACATCAGCGGGTTACCTGTGCAAAGCCGCCCGCTACTACTTACAGATTTAGTAGCGTCACGTTAGTAGTTTGATTACTTCTAAAATCCCATAACCTAATAAGCTTTCCAACCAGCTCGGGGCTGATGTTTTGCTCGAGCTGGTTGTTTATTGTCGACTCACTTGCGTACACCATCTGACGCGCGTTTACGGCAAGGTGAGTTAGGCTCTTGCCTTGGAGGTACAACGTGCAATACCGCAGACTTGGTAATAGTGGCCTGAAAGTAAGTGCTGTGAGCTTAGGTGCGTGGACAACCTATGGCGGCAGCGTTCAAGACAAAAAACGCATTGCAGATATTGTCGAAAAAGCCGTTGAAGGTGGCGTGAACTTTTTTGATAACGCGGACATTTACGCTAAAGGTGAAGGTGAGCGTTTTTTAAGTGATGTGCTTAAAGACTACACACGCCACCACTTAGTGCTTTCCAGTAAAGTCTTTTGGCCCATGAGCGACAACATAAACGACCGTGGTCTATCCCGCAAGCATATTTTAGAGTCGATTGATATGTCGCTCGAGCGCATGCAGACCGACTATCTAGACATCTACTTTGCTCACCGCTATGACCCAGAAACTCCCCTAGAAGAAACTGTGGAAGCGTTTAGCTATGTCGTGCGCAGCGGCAAAGTCATGTACTGGGGCACCAGCGAATGGACCGCCGCCCAGATTGCCGAAGCCCACACCTACGCCAAAGCCAACGGTCTGGTCGCACCTGTCACTGAGCAACCGCACTACTCCATGCTCTACCGCGAGCGGGTAGAAGAGCAAATTTTGCCCGTCACCCACCCCAAAGGCGTCGGCTTAGTGGTGTGGAGTCCCTTAGCAATGGGCATGCTTACCGGGAAATACGACGACGGCATTCCTGAAGACAGCCGCTTTGCAGCTAACGACACGTTCAAAGATCGCTTTTTTAATGATGATAACGTACGTCGGGTCAAAGCCCTTAAAGAAGTTGCTGATGAGCTAGGCATTAGCCGGGCGCAACTTGCACTCGCGTGGGTGCTGCGGCAACCGGGCGTGAGCAGTGTGATTACTGGAGCAACCAAGGTAAGCCAGATTGAAGACAATATAGCAGCGGCTGAGGTTGAACTTTCTGAAGCGCACATTGCCAAGATTGATGAGATTTTAGCGTCTTAAGTTTCTAAACCTTGTAAATTCCAACATTTAACCTATGCCCGCAGCTAAAAGCACGATGTATTGATGCTTTTAGCTGCGGGCTTTTTCGTTGATCATGCAGAGACAAGTAAGTTTGTATATACTGTATCTACGTTCATCGTCATGGAGGTTATGATGATTACCAAAGTATTTCAAAGTGGTAACTCGCAAGCCGTACGGATTCCCAAGGAGTTTCGCTTAGAGCAAGACGAAGTTGAAATCATTAAACGAGGCGATGAACTTATCTTGCGCCCCTACAAGCCAGCAAGTGCAGCCGTTATATTTGACGCACTCGCCAGTTTTGAATCTGACATTACCCGCCCGGAGGTTACCCTAACCGAGCGTGAATGGTAGTGTACGTTCTGGACACCAACATCTGTATTTACATCATCAATCAAAAGCCTGTGCAAGTACGCGATAAGTTTGCCAGCACGAGCTTGCATGATTTGGCGATTTCCAGCATTAGTCTGTTTGAGCTAGATGCGGGCGCACGCAAAGGTAGCCAAGCAGATGCCAACTTAGACAAGTTAACGCGTTTTGCGTCACTCATTACCGTCCTCGCATTTGATGCCGCTGCAGCACGTGAGGCAGGGCGTTTACGCCAGCACTTACGCAGTCAGGGAACACCTATAAGGGATATGGATGTGCTGATTGCTGCCCACGTGTTATCGCTAGATGCGGTAGTTGTCACCAACAATGTGCAGGAGTTTCAGCGTGTGCCAGAATTACAAGTGGAAAACTGGCTGAACTAGATTTTAGAAAAGTAGGACTTACGCACACAACCTCATGGGATAGGAAGGTTGTTTAAGTTGCTGGCTCATGTAGTCATCAAGCAGTCCTTGCTTGAGTTGATAGACAGTTGTTTCGAGCTGGTGGGCAAGACGCTTGAGGTGAACCCAGACTA